>NZ_JBFRFB010000006.1:0-294554 GCF_052114605.1 Microvirga sp. 2YAF29 | reverse complement strand
CTGAGTTCTACCAGGGGCCGAAGGCGCACGATCGGGACGACCGCCTGATCTACGACAAGAAGACGGGGGCCTTGTACTACGATGCCGACGGCACCGGCGCACAGGCTCAGATCCAGATCGCCACGCTCTCCAAGAACCTCAAGATGACCTACAGGGACTTCTTCGTTGTCTAAGCGGAGTGATCAACATCCCTGTCTATGTAGAAAAACCTGTCTGTTCATAGAGGAGCGTCCAGATCATTTGTCTTTAAGATACAGCCAAGCTCACGTGGGCCGATAAGTCGGCCCACTCAAAGGATCAAGCTATGGCAACCCCCGTCCCAGTCGCTCCGTTCTTCAAGCTCAACGCCACGGGCACATTGTCTTCCAACAGTGCAACGGCTGTGCTCAAGGATGGCACTTTCGTTTTCGTCTGGGGCGAGGACGTCACGATCGACACTGATCCGGAGACCGGCGAGCAGACGGTGATTTCCACCATTCATGCTCAACGGTTCTATGCCAATGGTGAAAAGCTCGGTTCCGAGGTCATCGTCGATAGATCGTCGAACGCCGGTGAAAATGCGATCTACAACAGCGATCCGGATGTCGTCGCTCTGGCGAATGGCGGCTTCGCCGTCTCTTGGACGAAAGCTGGATTTGTTGGACAAGAGCTGAATTCGGATGTGTATTTCCGAGCATTCGATGCTTCGGGCGTGGGCAGACCGGCGCAATCCGCTCCGTTGGCGGGGCCGGATAAATCCCATTCCGTGCTGACGGCTCTGAACGATGGCAGCTTCGTCCTCAGTTACTCAGCTTGGGATGAAACGACCGTTTCCACGGGACTTCAACGATACGATGCTAGCGGGACCGCTATCGGAGGCGTCGTTCCCATCGAGGCCGGAACGCCGGAGAGCCTGGCTACCCTGAAGAACGGCAATTGCGTTGTCATCACAAGCGCCCCAGGCTCCTCCATTCGCGGTTATATCTATCGACCGGATGGGACACTGGTCGACAGCGCTGGCTTTGCGATCAATGACGACGTGGGAAGCCAAGCTTTCCGGCCTAGCGTTGCTGTGCTCGCCGATGGACGGTTCATCGTCGCCTATACCGAAAAATCTCCGGCTTTAGGCGATGGGTCGGGCTATTCGATCCGCGGACGTATCTACAGCGCAGATGGTGCAGCTGCCGGTGATGATTTCCAGATCAACATTACGGAGCGGGACTACCAGCGCTGGCCTTCTGTCACGGCCCTGCCCAACGGCGGTTTTGCCGTCGCGTATCAGGACATGCTGGGCCTCGATGGACCTTCATCCGGCCGCGTGGGCTCCATTCGCGTCGTCACGTTCGACAAATTCGGCCATCACGACAGTGACGAATACACTGTCGTGAGCGGAAAATACTGGGATGGGCTGGAAAACTTTGAACTGGCTGCATTGCCGGATGGGCGCCTGATCATTACCTGGACGAGCAACGATTCGTTCAAAAATCCGTACAGCGCTGCTCAACTTCTGGACCCCCGCATCGATCCGCTCGATTGGGTTGGCACGGGCAGCAGCGATAACTTCGTCGGCACCGGTTTGAACGATCGCCTCAGCGGCATCGGTGGCGGCGATCGGCTCTATGGCAATGCGGGATCGGATGAGCTCAATGGCGGCTTGGGCGCTGATACCCTTGATGGCGGTACAGGCTTCGATGTCGCTTCCTATCAGGGCGCGCAAAGCGGTGTCACCGCAAGTCTCGAGACTGGTGCCGGTACGAGCGGGGAAGCCGAGGGCGACAGCTTTGTAAGCATTGAAGGCCTCATCGGATCGTCGCACGGCGATCATTTGACGGGCAATGCGGGAAAAAATGAACTCACCGGAGGGCTCGGCGCCGACCTCTTGGAGGGAAAGGACGGAAACGATCTTTACCGCGTGGATTCAGGCGATCTGGTGATCGAGGGTGCCAATGGTGGCGTCGATACGGTAGTAGCAGCCACGAGTTTCAGCCTCACGCGTTCGGCGGAAGTCGAGAACCTGCAGACCGACAATGTCCTTGACGTGACCGCCATCTCTCTCGGCGGAAGTGACACGGCAAACGCCATTCAAGGCAATGCTGGACGCAACATGCTTCAAGGCCTTGGCGGTGACGATGGAATCAAGGGAGAGGATGGCAACGACAAGCTCTCCGGCGGGGCGGGCAGGGATGTGCTGGAGGGCGGGGCTGGCCAGGACATCTTCGTGTTCGACACCAAGCTGTCGAAGTCGTCGAAGGTCAACAAGGCGAACGAGGATCGGATCGCGGACTTCAGAGTGGCGGACGACACGATCCACCTGGCGAAGAGCGTGTTCGCGAAGCTGGCGAAGAAGGGCGTGATCAAGGCGGGCGAGTTCTACCAGGGTGCGAAGGCGCACGACCGCGACGATTACGTGATCTATAACAAGAAGACGGGCGCGCTGTACTACGATGCCGACGGCACGGGAGCGGCCGCGCAGATCCAGATCGCCACGCTCTCCAAGCACCTCAAGATGACCTACAAGGACTTCTTCGTCATCTGAGCGAAGTGATCGCGCTTTCGTCCTGAGGATTTCAGGCTATCCATTGGCGGCAAGGCGGACGAGATCCGCCTGTCGCGATACTCCCATTTTACGGAAGACGGCCTGTAACTGCGACTTTGCCGTGTTGCGGCTGACGTCATGGGACTCGGAATATTCCGCAAGCGTTCTTCCCTGCGCAAGAAAGCCGAACAGGCGCTCTTCAGCGGGTGTCAGGTTATTGCTGCGAGCAAGTTCAATGAACTTGCTCTTGTCCTTACGTGGCGTATGTATGAGCAGCAATGCTCTTGGCAAAACATCGCCCAACCAGATATGGGACGTGGCAATGGGCTGTAGGGTGATGCGTACGCTGCCGTCTTGGCCGGCATAGATCAAATTTTGTGCCGCTCCGCCATCAACGACTTTCCGCAGAGCATCTTGAAGCGCATTCAGAGAGCCGCTTCCCGCCAGATGAATTTTCCCGAAACGGACATTCAATATGTTGTTCGATTTCAGAAAGTGGTCGGCCTCCGCATTGGTATCCAAGACCGTTCCGTCGCGGGCTACAGAAACCGCTGCGACTCTGATGTGGTCGAGACTGTTCCCAAAGTTCTCTTTGGGAGAAAACAGGTTATCGAGATGAGCCCCAATTCGTAGAGATTGGCGAAGATGAGGGATCAACTGATCGAGGAGATGAGCCTCGCTGTCCTTGAAGGCTTTGTCTCGAGCCAGGGCAATGTAAAGCTGCGTGCCGCTCCCAACCTGAAAGTTTGAGCCTATAAGATGCGACAGCCTTTGTGGGCGCATCCAATCGTTATAATATTCAGTATTTTCAAGACTCTTTCGCTCGACGATCCTCTCGATAGGGACGACTGAACCCTCGGGCTGAGGCCAATCCCGCGATATGAAGGGGTTTCTGTCACCATGAAAGTGGCCGCAAATATCCACGTAATATGGATCATATCCGTGGCTGATCGGAGTGCCGATGAGCCTGATGTTGTCGAGGTCATGCGGCAGCAGGGCCGTATTCGCTTTGAGCTCATCCGAAAGCATACGGCAGATATCGGGCCAGAGATCAGGCTCGGTCGAGGCACGATAGATCTGCTCGATCAGTTCAGGGATGTCGTAGGGCAAGTTTGTGCATACCAGGTTGGTAATTCCTAACCTAATACACGACAAACCGAAATTTAAGATGCCGCATAATGTCCGGATAGGTGCGCGGCTTCTGCAGCGGCCTTGGTGTTGCGTATTGCCGGAGCGGTGTTTGGGCTGACTCAGGCCTTGTGCCGGGCACCCTCTAGAGGGGCGCTCGGCCGGCACGGTCGGGGCCATCCCATCAGCGAAAGTGCGAACGATGTATTGCCCGTCAGGTGATCGCTCCGTTCACGCTCGCATCCCCAGCGAATTGGGGCTTATACGACTGCGCGAGCACGCCATTCCCGAGGCGTCATGCCGAACTTCAGCCGAAACGCCTTGTTGAAGTGCGACAGGTCGCTGAAGCCCCACCGATAGGCGATCTCGGAGACGCTGGAGGCCGTCAGGCGCGGGTCCCGAAGATCGCGTTGGCACGCCTCGAGCCGATTGTCGATCAGCCAGCGGCCGAAGGTTTGGCCGATCCGCTCAAAACGCGAATGGACCGTCCGAACGGACATCCGACAATGAGCGGCGATCATGCGGGGTGACAGCTCCGGGTCCGACAGGTGGCGACGGCAGAATGCGAGCACCTCCTCCACCTGAATCTCCAGAGGCCGGGCCTGCGACGCAGGATCCTGCGCCGTGGCCAATGCCAGAAGATTGCAGAGATTCTCCGTGAGCAGGGACGCTTCGCTGAGGCCTAGCCCCTCGCTCGAACCCGCAAGCTGGAGCAGGTGCCGCCGGGCGAGATCAGCATAGAAAGAGTTCGAGCCGATCTTGGTGATGGGTGCCCTGCGAAGCCAGGGCGCGCGCGTATCGAGTGATTTGCGGGGAATCACCGCGAGAACCCGCTGCACCGCCGTTGGGAAGCCGACCTGGAACGGCTGCTGGCCATCGAGGACGGCGATTTCTCCGGCTTCAAGGACGAACGAAGTGCCGGCCTGGGACATCTGGCTCTGCCCATGGCTTTGAAAGCTGATGAGGTAGTGGTCCTCGGACGACCTCGCGATGTGGGACTTGTTCCGGACGATCATATGCCCGGATGCCGAAAAGCATGCGAAGCGAAGGCTATCGACGCTCTGGCTGACGATATCGGCCCGGAAGTTCTCGGAGGGGGCTTCAATCGAGACGTTGAGGATGGATTGGCAGACGGCCTCGTGCCAGAACGAGAAGCTCTCGCTGGTCTGGACTGTCTCAGTCGACCAAGTCCTGGCCGCCACGCCCTGCACTCCTTCTATGAAGAAAAGGGGTTCGTTGGACACTTGAGTGGCGAGAATACACAGAGTTGCGCTCTCAGCCAAATGCAATTGCACTCTCAGCCAAGACGGGAGCCGTGGCCCTTCCTTAGGCTCTTGTTTCGTCCCCTGGCCTCCATCGGTCGAGCGGGGCGGACCGAGCAAGGCTTCCTGAGAGGGGACAACTCTCCATGCGGACCAATTTCAGCACGACCCAATTGGCGGATCCGGCGATTGCCGAGGCGAACCAGATCCTTGAGACCTGTGTCCATTACGGTTTCTGCACCAACACATGTCCGACCTATGTGCTCACCCGCGACGAGAACGACTCCCCCCGGGGGCGGATCGATCTGATCCGCGAGATGCTTGAGAAGGGGGGAAAGCCGGATCCCAAAACGGTGCATCACCTCGACCGCTGCCTTTCGTGCCTGTCTTGCATGACAACCTGCGCTGTCAAAGTCGACTACGTGCACCTGATCGACCATGCCCGTGTGCACATCGAGCAGCACCATCGACGTCCGTGGTCGGAACGCCTCCTGCGAGGCATATTGGCCAATGTTCTCCCTTATCCGAGACGCTTCCAGTGGGCCCTCCGGGGCGCGCGCGTGGCGAAAGCCCTGCCGTCGATGGTGCCGGCAAGACTCCGGGCCTCGATCGGCATGGCGCCTGCGGCAGGGCGCTTCGAGACGGATATTTTGGCTCCGGCCGTGTATCGGGCCGAAGGAGAGCGCCGCAAAAGGGTCGCCCTTCTCGCGGGCTGCGCACAACAGGTTTTGAACGGCAACATCAATCGAGCGACGATCCGTCTGCTGCAGCGTCATGGCTGCGACGTCATCGTATCGCCAGGGGTCGGCTGCTGCGGATCCCTGACACTTCATATGGGGCGAGAGGCTGATGCGCGTGCGTCGGCTCGCTCGGCGATTGCGGCCTGGACCAGGGAAATCGAAAACGAGGGCCTGGATGCTATCGTCGTCAATGCTTCCGGCTGCGGGACGACCGTGAAGGATTACGGCCATCTTTTCGCAAGAGACCCTGAGATGGCGGAGCCCGCGCGGCGTGTCGCGGCACTCGCCCGCGACGTCAGCGAAGTGCTCAACGACCTGGATTTGCTGCCTCCCGTAACACCCAAGGCTTACCGCATTACGTACCATGACCCCTGCTCGATGCAGCACGGGCAAAAGGTGACACGCCAACCCAGGGAGTTGCTCGCCGCTGCGGGCTTCCAGGTCATGGATGTTCCTGAAAAGCACTTCTGCTGCGGTTCGGCGGGCACCTATAACCTGCTCCAGCCGGACATGGCTGCGAAGCTGGGACAGCGGAAAGCGGATCACATTGAGAGCACCGATCCCGATATCGTCGCGACCGGCAACATCGGTTGCATGATGCAGATCGGGCAGTATCTCGGCCGCCCCGTTCTTCACACCGTCGAGTTGCTCGATTGGGCCACGGGCGGCCCTTGCCCGCCTGCCTTGGCAGGGATCGCGCTGCGAGAACCAGAAGCCCCTATCGAAGCGTCAAATTCAGATAATCCCGCCGTCGGCGATGGTGAAGGCGCCGCCAATGATGTCGGGGTCTGGTGATCGGGAACAACTAAAAAGCGGAGGCAATAATGCGCATACAGGAAGCACGGATCGAGCCATTCTTTTCCGAGATTGAATCGGCGCTCGGTCCAGCGGGCGTCAACCGCAACCCCGAGACTCTTCGGCGCTACGGCGAGAACACGATGCCGGGCGGCGACAGAAGTCCGGCAGGTGTGGTGTACCCGGCATCGACACAGGACGTCCAAACCATCGTTCGTGCTGCGAACCGGCATCATGTGCCGCTTTATCCCATCAGCACCGGCAACAATATCGGATTGGGAAGCCGGTCTGCCGTGCACGCTGGCCAAGTGGTCGTCGACCTGGGACATCGGATGAACCGGATCCTGGAGGTTGACGAGAAACTGGCCTTCGCGGTGGTCGAGCCGGGTGTGACCTACCAGGCAATGCATGACGAACTTGTTCGCCGCGGCAACAAGCTGATGGTCGATGTCACCTCCGGGCCGCCTCAAGGAGGCATGATCGGAAATGCCCTCGATAAGGGCGCAGGCTACACGCCGTATTTCGATCACTTCGGGTTTGCGTGCGGAATGGAGGTCGTGCTCGGAAACGGAGAGGTGCTGCGGACCGGGGACGGCGCTCTCGACAGCGACAATCTCGTCAATTGGCACACCTCGAAATACAGTTTTGGACCCATCCTCGATGGGCTGTTCACGCAATCCAATTTCGGGATCGTGACACGGATGGGGGTCTGGCTCCTGCCTCGTCCGCCTGCGATCCGATCCTTCCACTTTGCGTTTCCGGAAGATGACGACCTCGAGGAGATCATCGAACTTTGCCGTCCCCTGAAGCTGTCGAATTTCGTGCCCACGCTCTTCCGGGTCGCGAACGACATTTATCTGTGCGGCTCGGAAGGCGAGAGTCTCGAATACCGCGCGAGCGGCGGCAAGCGGTCCATTTCGGATGAAGGGCGCAGGGCTTTGCGCGAGAAGCACGGCCTTGGTTCCTGGACCGTGTCGGGCGCCTTCTATGGTCCGAGCGCGGAAGCGATCGAGCCGCAAATCAAACGCGTCAAAGATCTCTTCTGCCAATCGGGCAAGGCGCGCTACATTTCCCACGAGGAGGCTCAGGAAAACGGCTCGCTGCAGGTTGCGATCAACGCCTTCTCCGGCATTCCCAGCGTGGGAGAACTGGGGCTGCTCAAATGGCGGCCGGGCGGCGGTAATACGTGGTTTCTTCCCGGCACGCCCATGGACGGGAAGATCGCGAACGAGTTCCAGCGCGTGTGCCGCAAGATCTATGAGGATCACGGCCTCGACTACATGGTCATGAATGTCTGCGGTCCTCGGTTTGCACGCGGACTGCACGTGATGACCTTCAACCGTGAGGATGAGGACGAGCGTCGTCGCGCGGATGAGTGTTACCGGAAGATGTCCGAAGAAGTCGCCCGCCGCGGCGTCTTCGTGGGCCGCGCGCCGCTGGATTATCACGCGTTTCACATGGATCAGACGATGAGCTCGTTCCGTGACGCATGTTCTGGCGTCAAGCAGGCCCTCGACCCCAATGGCGTCATTGCTCCGGGCCGGTACGGAATCGAGTGATGGCCTGAGCCGGTGGGGCGAGGAAGTTGCCGGGGCAATGAACGCCATGTTGAAACATGGTTTCCTTGAGCCTCAGGCTCCTCGATAACGCGCAGCATAACACAACGGAATGAGGGCCTGGCCCTCATTCTGGCCTCTTGCCTCGATCGACTTGCCCATATGCTGCCGCATGAAGTGAAGCGCGGTTTCCTCCCAATCGGGATGACCGGGACAGGCCCAGCCGTGACCGAGGCGGTTGCTTAGAGGCCTATCGCCGGCAAATTTTCTGCGAAATTCGTGAAAAGTTTGACTTCCCGCGCGGGCCATGGTCGTGAAGAGGGGACGCCTTAAGCCTTTTCCACTTTTCTGGATTGACGACGATGATCGCTTCCCCCCGCATCCGGGTCCTGTTCGACGAGAGTGCCATTGCCACGCGCAACGAGGCGTTGGCGCAGGAGATCGCGAAAGCCAAGCCGGAAAACCTGCTCGTCGTCGCGGTGCTGAAGGGCAGCTTCATGTTCGCCGCCGATCTCATCCGCGCCCTGCACCGGGCGGGCCTGGAGCCGCAGGTCGAGTTCGTGCACCTGTCGAGCTATCTCGACGGCACGGTCTCCAGCGGCAACGTCACCATCCTGCGCGACGTGGAAAGCGATGTGCGCGGCCGTGACGTGCTGCTCGTGGACGACATTCTCGAGTCGGGCCGCACGGTCACCTTCGCCAAGGACCTGTTAATGGCCCGCGGCGCGAAGAGCGTGCGCACGGCGGTGCTGCTGGAGAAGCCCGGCAAGCGCGCCGTGCAGATCACGCCCGATTACGTGGGCTTCACCTGCCCGGACGTATTCGTCGTCGGCTACGGCATGGACGTTGCCCATTCCTACCGCCAGCTGCCCTTCGTCGGCGTGGTCGATCACCTGGACGACAGCCCCGACCTGTTCGACGAAGCCGAGGGAAAGGCTAGCCGTTGAGCTGCCAGATCGTCCCGTTGAGGGCGGTCGCATAGGCCACCCAGGCGAGATAGGGCACGAGAAGCAGGGCCGCCGCGCGGTCGAGCTTCCAGAAGCTCACGATCGTGGCGAGGATCGCCACGATCAAGGCCGCAATCACCACGAGGCCCGCGATCGGGCTCTGCGCGCCGAAGAAGGCGAAGGACCACAATCCGTTCAAGACCAGCTGCACGAAGAACGTGGCGATGGCGGCATTGCGGCCAGGCATGCCCTTCGGCAGCGAGAGAATGCGCCAGAGCGCATAGGCCATCATGGCGTAAAGCGTCGTCCAGGCGACGGGAAAGGCCCAGTTCGGCGGCGTGAAAGAGGGCTTCTGCAGGCTTGCGTACCAAGTCGGGATGTTCGGCTCGGTGACGAGGCTACCCGATATCGCAACCGCGACGACCGGCAGCACCGCGATCAGGAAACGCGGGAGAGGCGGAATTGCATGGCTGCCCGGCGCGGTTTGATGTGTCTGCATCGCGAAATTCCTTTATGAACTTGAGCATCTTTACACGCAAAACCGGTTCCCACTTTTGCGTCCGTTGCTCTATGAGCTTGAGCATCGCATCTTTGTCAGTGACGCAACCGGTCACGCTTTCGGAGGTTCCCATGTCGTCGCCCCGTTCCCCCTGGTCGAAGCGCAGCCTAACCGCCCAGGCCATGGGCCATGTGGACCCTATCACCAAGGCGGTCGTGCCGCCGATCCATGTGGCGACGACCTTCATCCGCGACGAGGATAACGCCTATTCCTCCGGCTACGTCTATGGCCGCCCGGACAATGCCACCGTGCGCGAGGCCGAAGAGGTTTTGGCGATGCTGGAAGAGGCGGAGGCCGGTGCATTGCTGTTTTCCTCCGGCATGGCTGCGGCCACAGCCGTGTTCCAGGCGCTCAACCCCGGCGATCACATCGTGGCATCCAAGGTCATGTACTGGGCCCTGCGCAGTTGGCTGATGACGGAAGCCGTGCGCTGGGGGCTTCAGGTCGATTTCGTGGAGACGGACGATCTCGATGCCCTGCGTAAGGCCGTCGTGCCGGGCCGCACCAAGCTCGTCTGGATCGAGACGCCCTCCAACCCGCTCTGGACCGTCACCGATATCGCTGGCGCTGCCGAGATCGCCCATGCGGCTGGCGCAAGGCTGGCGGTCGATTCCACCACGGCCTCGCCGGTCCATACCCGCCCGCTGAATCTTGGCGCCGACATCGTCATGCATGCGGCCACCAAGGTGCTCAACGGCCATTCCGATGTGGTGGCGGGCGCTCTTGCCGGTGCGAAGGCCGATGAATTCTGGACGCGGGTCACCTCCATCCGCAAGATGCAGGGCGCGATTCTCGGGCCCTTCGAGGCCTATCTTCTGATGCGCGGCATGCGCACGCTCCATGTACGCACGGCGGCGCAAGCCAAGAGCGCGCTCGACCTTGCCCAGCGCCTGTCCGCGCATCCGAAGGTGGCGCGGGTTCTCTATCCCGGCCTGCCGCAGCATCCCGGCCACGATATCGCCGCCCGGCAGATGGAGGGCGGCTTCGGCTACATGCTCTCGATCCAAGTGACGGAAGGTGAGGCCGCCGCGATTCGCACGGCGGCGAAGGTCCGCCTGTGGAAAAGGGCGACATCTCTCGGCAGCGTGGAAAGCCTCATCGAGCACCGCGCGTCCATCGAAGGCCCCGGAACCCCTTGCCCGCCGGACCTTTTGCGCCTGTCCACCGGCATTGAGGACGTGGAGGACCTGTATCGCGACCTCGACGAGGCGCTCAGGGCTTCGTGACACGCACGTCATTCCGGACGGCGCAGCCGATCCGGGATCGTCAGAAGAATAGGGCATTGTCATTCCGGGGCCGCGCAGCGGAGCCCGGAACCCATAACCGCGACAGTGCAAGGAAGAGCACTGCTGCACCTACACACTTCCTTCTGCTCCCACGGTGATTATGGGTTCCGGGCTCGCCTGTGGCGCCCCGGAATGGCAGAGGCGCATGCCATTTTCTGCACCCGCTCCCGGATATGCGCTCCGCTCCGTCCGGGATGACGCGCGCCATGAATATGGGTGTTACCTTGAGCCGGCTATCTTGATCCTGTCATAAAACTTGTGCTTCTCTTGCTTAAGCGAATTTTGTTTCGTGCAAGGAAAGCCGCCATGACATCGTCGATTACCCGCCGCCGCGTCCTTCAGACCGGCGTTGCCGCCGCCGCTCTCACGGGAATGTTCCCCTTCGCCTGGGCCCAGAGCGGCCCGGTGGTGAAGCTCCGTATCCTGGAGACCACCGACCTGCACGTGAACGTCATGCCCTATGATTATTACCGCGATGCGGCCGACGACACGGTCGGCCTTGCGCGCACGGCGACGCTGGTGAAGGGGGCACGCTCGGAGGCCAAGAACAGCCTGCTCTTCGACAACGGCGACCTGATCCAGGGCTCGCCGCTCGGCGATTTCGTGGCTTACCGCCAGGGCATGAAGAAGGGCGACGTGCACCCCATGGTCGCCGCCATGAACGAGCTGAATTACGATTGCGGCACGCTCGGCAATCACGAGTTCAACTACGGCCTGGAATTCCTGCAGAACGCCTTAGGCGCCGCGAAATTCCCGCTGGTCTGCGCCAACGTCATCAAGGCGAATGGCGAGACGCTGCAGAAGCCCTGGCTCATCCTCGACCGCGAGTTCACCGATGAGGCCGGCGGTAAGCAGAAGATCAAGGTCGGCGTGATCGGCTTCGTGCCGCCGCAGATCGTGCAGTGGGACAAGTCGCATCTCGACGGCAAGGCTACCACCATCGACATCGTCGATGCGGCCAACAAGCATGTGCCCGATCTGAAGAAGGCCGGTGCCGACATCGTCGTCGCGCTCTGCCATTCAGGCATCGCGGGCGGCGAGCGCAAGGGCGGCGAGGAGAACGCGGCTTTGCACCTCGCGAAGGTCGACGGCATCGACGTGATTCTCACCGGACACCAGCACTTCGTGTTCCCCGGCGGCAAGGAATTCAACAACATCCCCGGCGTCGACGTGAAGGCCGGCACGCTGCACGGCAAGCCCGCCGTCATGGCCGGCTTCTGGGGCAGCCATCTCGGCCTTATCGACCTCGAACTGACCAAGGACGGCAATGCCTGGAAGGTCGCGAATTTCCGCACCGAGGCACGCCCGATCTACGACCGTGTCGACCGCAAGGTGGTCGCGAAGGTGGATTCGGATGCGCTCGTCATGGCAGCGGCGCAGGCCGGCCATGACGCGACGCTGAAATACGTGCGGGAGCCCGTGGGCACCACGGCGGTGCCGATCCATTCCTATTACTCACTCGTCGCGGACGATGCTTCCGTGAAACTCGTGGCCGAAGCGCAGTCCTGGTACGTGGCCGACCAGCTGAAAGCGTCCGCCTTCAAGGACCTGCCGATCCTCTCGGCGGCGGCGCCCTTCAAGGCCGGTGGGCGCGGTGGCCCGAATTACTTCACCGAGATCAAGCCCGGCCCGCTCGCCATCAAGGACATGGCGGATATCTACATCTATCCGAACACGATCCGCGTGGTGAAGATCACCGGCGCGCAGGTGCGCGAGTGGCTCGAGCGCTCGGCCGGCATCTACAACCAGATCGATGTGGCCAAGGGTGGTGAGCAGGACCTGATCAACGCGAAGTTCCCGGCCTACAATTTCGACGTGATCGCGGGCGTGCAGTACAAGATCGATCCGACGCAAGCCTCGCGCTACGACGACAACGGCAAGGTCGTGAATGCAGATGCGCACCGCATCAAGGAGCTGACCTATAACGGCAAGCCCGTAACGGACGATCAGCAGTTCCTCGTGGTGACCAACAATTACCGCGCGGGCGGCGGCGGCAACTTCCCCGGAGCCGACGGCACCACCATGGTGTTCGAGGCGCCCGACCTCACTCGCGATGCGATCATGCGCTACATCATCGAGAAGAAGGAAGTTTCTCCCAAGGCCGATGGCTCCTGGGCGCTCGCCGTTCCCGCCGGCGTGACCATGACCTTCACGACCGGCCCCAACGCCGCCAATTACCAGCCTGCCGGCATCAAGGTCGAGAAGATGGGCGACGCGCCGGAAGGCTTCGTGAAGTACAAAATCGTGGGCTGATTTTCCGGCGCCATGGCATACGAAGCGGCCGGGCCATGCCCGGCCGTTTTCATTTCAGCGACACAATGTCGTGTTGCAAATTGTTACAATATTTATCAGAAGACTGCACAACATTCAGGCTTTTCCTGATTCGTTTCCATAATGCCCCGGGCCTTATTGTTTACAAATTGGGCTTAGGTCCAGGGTTGTTTCAAGTTAATCGCATTTTAATGAGTTCGCGTTCGAATATTCGCATACCTAATTTTGATTTAAGATTATATTCTGGTTTGAATGATGCCTCATGTGTACTTGAATTGCGTGGCGATTTTGCTGGGTTGCCTGATAAGTATTGCCTCCGCGAGTGCTGCGGAGGATCAGAATATCTGGTCCGAGCGCATGACCTCTTCCTGGCTCGATGAGCATATCGCGGTCCGACGGCCTCGCTCCTCCCCCGCTCCCCGTTACTCGCTGTCGCGCACCCAGGTTTGGACGAGCGGTCTCACCAAGTCGGAGAAAGCCGCGTTCAATCCCGACAGCTACGACAGGAGCCTCGGTGCCAGGCTGCAGCCGTTCGACGACCTCAACCTACGGCTTGGAACGGAGCTGGTCCGCAGCGGAGGCGATAACGGCGCCCTGACGTCGCGGGCGAAATGGGAGGCCTTCTGGTCTCGGGAAGCCGATCTTTTCGGCGGCCTGAATTTCGGCCTCTCGACCGGCGGCTCCATGGCGACGCTCAACACCGGTTATTCCCAGACGGTGAGCGGCACGCTCGGCATTCCCGTGGGATTGGCGTTGGAGAAGTGGAGCACGCAGGTGCGCCTCTCGCCGAACATGAACGTGGATACGGCGAGCGGCGCGATGGGGTCGGGCCTCATGTCCGAGATCATGGGCCAGACCGTGCTCAGCTCCCAGGCCGATCCGTACAGGTCGGTTCTCAACGTGAAGGCGGGCTACGGCGTCGCGCAGGACACGCGGCCTGCCGCATCGGCCATGCTGGAATTCAGGATATCGCCAAACCTGTAACCTCTAAGGAAGGGTGATCACGTCGTTGATGCTTTGCGGCGGCGGCTCGATTCCGAGGCGCTTGCGCTTGGCCGCGATGATGGTGCCGTTGAGCTCGCCCCCGAACAGGAAGATGGCGCCGAGCGTGTAGAGGAAGATCAGCGCCACCATGGCGGTGGCAAGCCCCCCATAGGTCGAGGCATAGGCGCCGGGGTAGAATTCGAGATACCAGCTGAAGCCAAAGCCGCCGAGCATCCACAGGAGCAGCGTGATGCCGACTCCCGGCATCACCGAGAGAAAGCTGCGTCGTCCGGAGGGGATGAGCTTGTGCGCGCACATCAGCCCCGCCACGATCACCAGCGTCGCGACCCCGATGCGCAGGAAGCCGATGAGCCCGTCCAGAGGCTGGAGCGCCGGCACCCAGTGCAGGATGCCGCGCCAGATGAAGGGCCCGAGCACCACGAGGAGCGCCATGGCCATCAGCACGAAAGCGCCGCCGATGACGAAGGCGATGGATTCGAGCCGCGTCAGCCACCAGGCCCGCGTCTCGCGAACGTTATAGGCGCGGTTGAGCCCGACGCGCAGGCTCTCCACGCCACTTGACGCGAAATAGAGGGTGAGCACCACGCCGAGCGTCAGCACGTCGCTGCGCCGGCCCGTGAGGATGTTGTGGACCTCGCCCGCGATCGGCCCCGCGATCTCCTGCGGCCAGGCTTCCAGAATGAGGTCGGCCACCCCATCGGCCAGCGAGCCGGTGCCGAACACGCTGGCGAGCGCGGTGACCAGGATGAGGAAGGGAAAGAAGGAGGTGAGAACCGACAGCGCGATATGACTCGCGATCGCCCAGGCATCGTGCAGCACGAAGCGATTGGTGGTGATGGTGAAGAGTTCGAAATAGAGGCGAAGGCGGTTCAAGCGTCAGGGCTCCAGGCTGCTGGAGATGGTGCGGCAGGGCGGGGAGGCAAGGCAAGGAGGCAGACAAGAGAAGAGGTAACGGCAAGCGCGCCGATCCGTTTCCCGGAACGCGAATGGGGCAAAGATGACTTTGTGATATGCGCTACGGCATAGAGCCAGGCAACGGGCTAAAGTCCCGTGCATCGACAAAGCACCTTTCAGGAGCCTAGAAAGTAAGGCTTTTGTCCCTCCCGGTTCTTCATCGCAGTTTCTCAGCCCCACTTCCATGACCTCTCAACACCTCGCCCGCGTCGCTCCCCCTCTCTTCGTGCTCATCTGGGCGACGGGCTTCATCGTCGCGCGGTTCGTGGCGCCCTATGCGGAGCCGCTCACGTTCCTTCTGCTGCGCTACCTGCTGGCCATCTTGGTGCTGGCAATCATCGTGGTCGCGGTGCGGGCGCCTTGGCCCAAGAGCGGGCGGGACTGGATCAATGCCATGATCGCGGGAATCCTGCTGCATGGGTTTTATCTCGGCGCGGTCTTCTGGTCGGTGAAGCATGGATTGCCGGCGGGGATCTCGGCGCTCGTGGCCGGTCTTCAGCCGCTCGCCACGGCGATGCTGGCCGGGCCGCTCCTGAAGGAGAGCGTATCGCTTAAGAAATGGCTCGGCATCGGCATCGGGTTCGTGGGGGCGGCCTTGGTCGTGGCGCCGAAACTGGGCGATGGCGGGGTGCCGGCGCTGCCGCTGGGGATCTGCCTGCTCGGCATGGTGTCGATCACGCTCGGCACCGTCTGGCAGAAACGTACGGGCGCCAATCTGGACCTGCGGGTCAACGCCACCATCCAATATGTCGGGGCGGCTGCGGTCACCCTGCCGCTGGTGCTTCTGCTGGAGGAGGGGCATATCGCGTTCACGTGGCCGCTCATCGGCGCCATGGCCTGGGCCGTGCTGGGCCTGTCCATCGGCGCCATCGGCCTGCTGCTGTTCCTGATCCGCCAAGGTGCGGTGGTGGGCGTGGCGACCCTGCTCTATCTGGTGCCTCCGGTCGCAGCTGTGATGGCCTTCCTGCTCTTCGGAGAAAGTTTGAGCCTCGTCCAGATGCTCGGCATGGCTTGCGCGGCTTTCGGCGTGGCGCTCGCAAGCCGCAGTTGAGGCAAAAGAAAAGCCCCGGGGGGCCCGGGGCTTTGGCCGTTCGACGGAAAACTACTTCGTGATCTTGACGGAAACCGGGTCGCTGGCCGGGAAGGATTCTTCCACGCCCTCATCGAGCTTCTTGTCGAGTTCGGCCTTGGAGTTCTCGGGCAGCTTCTCGTCTTTCTTGCCTTGTTTGATCGATTTTTCCTGATGCTGGGTCTTCTTGTCCATGTCTGTCTCCATGGGCTTAGGGATCTACTTGTGGAGACAACGCGCGGCGGCAAGCTTCGGTTCGCTGCCAAACATCACGGCATGAGAACGAGAAGGGCCGCTTCCACTCTCATGGAAGCGGCCCGTTTATCATCTCGGTTCGATCAGCGCTGGCCCTGCTGCTGATTGACGAAATAATCGAAGGGCAGCTCGGCGATGCGGAACCATGTCAGTTCCTTCTCGCGGAAGGCGTTCCAGGAATCGTAGACCTTCTTGAACTTGGCGTTCGAGGCCGAGAGTTCGCCATAGAGCTTGTAGGCTTCCTTGTAGCTCTGCTCCATCACGTCGCGCGGGAAGGGGCGCAGCTGCACGCCCTGGCCGACGAGGCGGCGGATCGCGTCGGCGTTCTGCGCATCGTATTTCGCCACGCACATGGCGTTGGCTTCCGCGCAGGCCGCTTCGAGAATGGCCTTGTAGTTCGCGGGCAGCTCGTTCCACTTGTTCATGTTCACGTAGAGCGAGGGCTGCGCGCCGCCTTCCCAGAAGCCCGGATAATAATAGTACTGGGCCACCTTCACGAAGCCGAGCTTCTCATCGTCATGCGGGCCGGAGAATTCCACCGCGTCGAGGGTGCCGCGCTCCAGCGCCGGATAGATGTCGCCGGCGGCGAGAACCTGGGGCACCACGCCGAGCTTCTGCATGATCTGGCCGCCCATGCCGGCGATGCGCATCTTGAGACCCTGCAGGTCGGCGATGGACTTGATCTCCTTGCGAAACCAGCCACCCATCTGAGCGCCCGTCTGCCCCGCGGGGATCGGGTAAATGCTATAATCCTTCATGAACTCGCGCATGAGTTCGAGGCCGCCGCCGTAATACATCCAGGCATTGTGCTGGCGCACATTCATGCCCCACGGAACGGAGGTGTCGAACATGAAGGTCGGATCCTTGCCGATGAAGAAGCTCGATAGGGTGTAGGAGCATTCGACCGTGCCGTTCTGGGCGGCATCGAGGCTCTGGAGCGCGCCCACGATCTCGCCGGCGGCGAAGACCTGGATCTGAAACTTATTGTCGGTAGCGGCCGCCACGCGCTTGGAGATCATCTCGCCCGCGCCGAAGAGGGTATCGAGGCTCTTCGGATAGGCCGAGGTCATGCGCCAGCGGATTTCGGGATTGGCCTGAGCGATGGCGGGCGAGGCAACTGCACCGGCTGCGGCAGCAAGGCCAGCGCCTTTGAGAACTTTTCTTCTATCCATGGAGGTTTCCTCGACGTCTTTATGATGCGGATGCCGGTTTGGCTGAAAGATCCATAAAGCGCGAGGCAGGGGCTTGTCACTTCGCCTTCCGTTGGGGCAGCTATGCGGCAAGGTAAGCTGAACAAGAAAAAATCCCGGGCCCCGCCGACACGGGCCCGGGATTATTAGCCTGCTGATGACGGTCAGCGCTCGCCCGTTCCGTTCTTGGAGGGCGGGCGGGTGACCCGCCCCTCGCCCGCGCGGGTCGCCGGGCTCTTCTGGGCGGTCGTGTTTACACCCTCCGCGATCTCATCGTTCGACAATTGGAAGCCGGCGTCATCGTCTTCCGATTCCGGCACTTGGTTGAAGGAGCGAATGCCGGCCTTGGAGCCGCTGGTGATGCGACCATCGTCGACATGGTCGATATCGAGATCGGGATCGAGCTTCTTCGAAGCGCCCATCAGGCCGGTAGCCTTGGCCGCCGCGCGCTTGGTGTTGCCGACATCGTTGCGCTGGGTCGGGCCCGCGATGAAATCATCGCCGGTTTCTTCCTGGGTCAGTTCGTTCAGAACTTCATCGACATCCGGCTCAGGACTGCTTCCGCGCTTGTCTCGCGCCATCGGATATTCCTCTTCTACAGTTTGAGCAGGCAGACCTGCCTGCTGATTGAAGGGGCAACGTGGTGTCGAGAAAAGGGGTTCCGGCTCCGATGTCATGAACAAGCGGAGCCGGACATCCTTTATCGGCCAAGCTCTTTCTGGATGTCCTGCAGCATGGCGATATGTTCTTTGATCTGGCCGCTCGCGAGCTTTGCAATGTTCGTCATCTCGCGATTGCCTGAACTCTTGATGTAGTTCTCCTGAATTTTCAGAAGCTCCTCATGCCCCTTGAGCTGCGCCGTCACGAAATCCTTGTCGAAGGCAGCGCCAGCTTGCGCTTTCGACATGCGCTCCATGACTGCCGCGTCGGCTTGCGGCAGTTCCGGCGCGGTGGAGGCCGCCGATTGCGCACCGGAGGTCGATGCAGTCGCGGCAGGATCGGCGAAGGAATGCAGGATGTCGGCGATATTGTTCTGCTCGCCGATCTCGAATTCGGCGAATTGCTTCACGCGCGGATGCTGCGCCTTGCTGTGAGCGAAGTTCGCCTGCTGCAGCGAGACGGTGCCGATGGCAAGGACCTGCTGAATGTACTGGCTGTCGGCCTGGGATTGCTGCTGTCCCTGGGCGGCAGGTGCGCTGTTGGCCTGTCCCTGACGCGCTGGCGTCTGCGTATCCTGCGGTGCGCCACCCTGCTGCGTGCGCTGCTGGCGCTGTTGCGCGCCCTGGCCGAGCGCCGGGTTGGCTTGCGTTTCCGCAGGCTGCGTGGTGGTGGGGGCGGAAATTCCCTGGTTCGACTGCTGAGCGAAGGCAGGAAGGCTGAGGGCAAGCCCGAGGCCCGCGATGACGATGCGGCGTGATGACATGAATGTCTCCTGCATGGATATGTGGAGGCGAACGCTTGCACCGGGCTTTTGTTCGGAACGATGTCGGTTTCCGGCTGCTCGATGCCCAGGAACGAATCCGCATCCGGCGCGTCCCTCAAGCGTTGAATGTCAGGAGAAGGAGGCGAGATGCAGGATCGGGCGACGCGATTGATCATGACCATAGTGGCCGTGCTGCTGGCGCTCCTTCTCGTCCAGCCCTATGTGACGTCCTACTTTTTCTCGGCGCGTGAGCCGAGAACCGTGGCGCCACGCGGTGATCTTGCGGATTTCGAACGCTCCACGGTTCACGTGTTCGAGACGGTTGCCCCTTCCGTCGTGCAGGTCGTGTCCATGTCGGGTCAGCGCAATCCGTTTCAGGACGGTGGAGATCAACCCTCGGAATCGGGGACGGGATTCATCTGGGATGCGGCGGGCCATGTGGTGACCAACGACCACGTGGTTGCCAATGCCCAATCCGTCGTAGTGCGCCTGGCTTCGGGCGAGGTGGTGCCCGCGCGGGTCGTGGGGCAGGCGCCGAATTACGATCTCGCCGTATTGCTGCTCGAAAGGCGCGCCGCTCTGCCGCCTCCTGTCGCCATCGGTTCATCCTCCGATCTCAAGGTCGGGCAGACGGCGTACGCCATCGGCAATCCCTTCGGCCTCGACCAATCGCTCACCACCGGAATCATCAGCGCGCTCAAGCGCCGCCTGCCGACAAGCGGCGGGCGTGAAATCGCCGACGTGATCCAGACCGACGCCGCCATCAACCCTGGCAATTCCGGCGGTCCGCTGCTCGATTCCTCCGGTCGCCTGATTGGGGTCAACACCGCCATCTATTCGCCATCCGGCGCAAATGCGGGCATCGGGTTTTCGATTCCCGTGGACGTGGTGAACCGGGTCGTGCCGCAACTCATCCGCGAGGGTCGCGTGCCGACGCCCGGCATCGGCATTATTGCCGCCGACGAGGCGGCTGCGGCCCAGCTCAGCGTGACGGGCGTCATCGTGGCGGGCGTTGTGCCGGGCTCACCGGCAGCCGAGGCAGGGTTGCGCGGCGTCGATCAGCGCTTCGGCACCATCGGCGACATCATCGTCGGCGCCGGTGACAATCCTGTGAAGAGATTGTCCGATCTCACGGATAAGCTTGAAAGCGTGGGCGTTGGGCAATCCGTGTCGCTCAAGGTGCTCCGCGACAACCGTGAGCAAACCGTCACCGTACGGATTGTCGATGTAGGCCAGCGCGAGCGCAGGCCATGAACCCATTCAAACTATGCGGCAGGCAGTTTTGTTTCATGGAGCTGAAACCATCTTGCAGCCCACTCGTTAGCCCTCGAACCTTCACCAGCGGAGGAGCGAATGAGTCTCGAAGGCGCCGAAAACATCTTGGTGCAAAGCTCGAATGTCGATTTGGGCGATATGTTTCCCGAGTATGCGAAAACCAATATACGCCAAGTGGCAGCTAAGTATTTCGGTCATATGATCATGGCCTCGGTACATGTCTCCCGCGACGGCATCACCTACCGGTGCACGGTCAACATCCAGATGGGCGCATTGAAGATGATGAGCGGAGAGGCCAAGGATAAGGACCTCTACACCGCATTCCGTTCTGCATTGCAAAAGACCGCAAAGCAGCTTCGCCGTTCGAAGCGCGAGCTGCGCGAGGACAAGGCGGCACGGACCGACAAGGACATGCTTCTGCGTGAGGGCACGCAAACGCGCATCCGGGACGAAGAGGATTTTCAGGCAGCCGCTGAGTAAGCGGCTTCTTAAAACGCAAATTAAAAGAATGGCCGGGTTTCCCCGGCCATTCTTTTGTTTTCTGGCTTAGTTCAGCCGCACGCCTTCCGGCGGGCGCTCCTTGGCGGAGACATTCGTGTTGCCGATGGTCAGACCCATGGGGCCCGCATGCACGGGCACGGTCTCGCCGTCCTTGATCTCGCCGGCGAGGATGGCCTCGGCCAGCGGGTCCTGCACGTTCTTCTGGATCACGCGCTTCAAGGGGCGCGCTCCATAGGCGGGATCGTAGCCTTTCTCGGCGAGCCACTCGCGTGCGGCCTCGTCGAGCTCCAGAATGATCTTGCGATCCGTGAGGAGCTTTCCAAGGCGGGCCAGCTGGATGTCCACGATGGCGCCCATCTCCGAGCGCTTCAGCCGGTGGAACAGGATGATCTCGTCCACGCGGTTGAGGAACTCGGGCCGGAAGTGCGAACGCACCACGCCCATGACTTCGTCGCGCACCATGTCGGTGTCCTGGCCCTCGGGCTGGTTCACCAGATATTCCGAACCAAGGTTCGAGGTCATGATGATGAGCGTGTTGCGGAAGTCTACGGTGCGGCCCTGGCCGTCCGTGAGACGTCCATCGTCGAGAACCTGCAGCAGGACGTTGAACACGTCCGGATGCGCCTTCTCGATCTCGTCGAACAGAACAACCTGATAGGGCCTGCGGCGAACGGCTTCGGTGAGAGCGCCGCCCTCCTCATAGCCCACATAGCCGGGAGGCGCGCCGATGAGACGGGCGACCGAGTGCTTCTCCATGTATTCCGACATGTCGATGCGCACGAGCGCGCTGTCGTCGTCGAACAGGAAGCTTGCTAGCGCCTTGGTGAGCTCCGTCTTGCCGACGCCTGTGGGGCCGAGGAACATGAACGAGCCGATGGGCCGGTTCGGATCCTGCAGGCCTGCACGGGCACGGCGCACGGCGGTCGAGACGGCTTCCACCGCTTCGCGCTGACCGACGACGCGCTTAGCCAAATCTTGCTCCATATGCAGCAGCTTCTCGCGCTCGCCTTCCAGCATCTTGTCGACAGGCACGCCGGTCCAGCGGGAGACGACCCCTGCCACGTGGTCGGGCGTCACCGCCTCTTCCATCAGGCCGCCGCCATCCGCCTTTTCTTCCACATCGGCAAGCTGCTTCTCCAGGCCCGGAATGACGCCGTAGGAGAGCTCGCCCGCCTTCGCCCAGTCGCCGGAGCGCTGCGCGTTCGCCAGCTGGTTGCGGGCTTCCTCGAGCTTCTTCTTCAGGTCCGCGGCGGTGCCGAGCTTGTCCTTCTCCGCCTTCCAGCGCTGCGTGATGGCGGAGGACCGCTCTTCCAGGTCCGCAAGCTCCTTCGTCAGGCGCTCGAGGCGATCCTTGGAGGCGGCATCCGTCTCCTTCTTCAGCGCTTCCTGCTCGATCTTCAGGCGCACGATATCGCGGTCGATATTGTCGAGTTCTTCCGGCTTCGAATCCACCTGCATGCGCAGGCGCGAGGACGCTTCGTCCACGAGGTCGATGGCCTTGTCCGGCAGGAACCGGTCGGTGATATAGCGGTTCGACAGCGTGGCGGCGGCGACGAGCGCGGAATCGGTGATGCGCACGCCGTGATGCTGTTCGTATTTTTCCTTCAGGCCGCGCAGGATCGACACCGTGTCCTCCACGGTGGGCTCGCTCACGAAGACGGGCTGGAAGCGACGAGCAAGCGCCGCGTCCTTCTCCACATGCTTGCGGTACTCATCGAGAGTCGTCGCGCCGACGCAGTGCAGCTCGCCGCGCGCAAGCGCGGGCTTCAGCAAGTTCGAGGCATCCATCGCACCATCGGCTTTGCCGGCGCCGACAAGAGTGTGCATCTCGTCAATGAAGAGAATGATGCCGCCTTCGGCTGCCGTGACTTCGCTGAGCACGGCTTTCAGGCGCTCTTCGAACTCGCCGCGATACTTCGCGCCCGCGATCAGGGAGCCCATGTCGAGCGCGAGAAGCTGCTTGTCTTTCAGCGATTCAGGCACGTCGCCATTGACGATGCGAAGCGCCAGGCCTTCCACGATGGCTGTCTTGCCGACGCCGGGCTCGCCGATGAGCACCGGATTGTTCTTGGTGCGGCGCGACAGAACCTGGATCGTGCGGCGGATCTCCTCGTCGCGGCCGATGACCGGATCGAGCTTGCCGTCGCGGGCAGCCTCTGTGAGATCGCGCGCATATTTCTTCAACGCATCATAGGCGTTCTCCGCCGTCGCGTTGTCGGCGGTGCGGCCTTTGCGCAGGGAGTTGATGGCGTTGTTGAGGCCTTGGGCTGTCACGCCCGCCTGGGCCAGAATCTTGCCGGCTTCCGTGTCCTTCTCGACGGCGAGGGCCAGCAGCATGCGCTCGACGGTGACGTAGGAATCGCCCGCCTTCTCGGCTGCCTTCTCTGCGGTGTCGAAGAAGCGCATCAGCTCACGCGTGGCCTGGGGTTGCGCGGCGGATCCGGAAACCTTCGGCTGCTTGGCAAGCCATTGCTCGACGGCGGCCAGCGCCTGGCGGGAATTGCCGCCGGCACGGTCGATCAGGCCGGCGCAGAGGCCTTCAGGATCGTCGAGCAGGACCTTGAGCGCATGGCCGGGGGACAGCTGCGGATGGCCTTCCCGCATGGCGAGATTTTGCGCAGCCTGTACGAAACCCCGAGCGCGCTCGGTGTATTTTTCAAAGTTCATTGATATCATCCCTCCTAAAGTCCACCCGCCCTCCATGAGGCGCAAGCAGACCCAGCGATGTCGGACCTTCATCAGGAAGCATCCGCTGAGCTTAAGGTGGGACGTTCAGGCCTGAACGACAAGAGGGGAACCCGGCTGCCGGGCTCGCATTGACCCAGCACGTATTCTCATCTGGTTCAGGAGGCTCTCATGGCGCGCGATCCGCGTTCCGATGCCGAAAAGGCCCGCGCCGATCTGGCGCGCAATGCAGAACTGGGCTTAGCCGTGCCGGAAAGTCCGGCGGAGCAAGGCCCCTCGGTAACGCCCGAGACGTTCGGCAGCAATACCGAGAATGAACGCGCCCGCGAGGGTTTGGACGAGACCCCGCAGCGCACCGAGAACAGCCAGGACATCGGCGATTCGACGGGAACCATGAAGACCTCCCGCGATATCCCCGAGAACCGGCAGAACGTTCAGACCCCACCGACCCATCGCAGCGACCGGAGCGACGGCGTGCTCTCCCGCGCAAAGGAGTAATAACACCATGGCTTTATCCGATCTTATTTCCCGCATCAGCCCCAAGAAAGGCAAGGCCGAGAAGGCCCGCGAGGAGCTGAAGGCGAATGCCGAAAAGGCATTGCGCATGAAACAGGAAGCCGGACCTGCGACCCATATCCCTCAACATCAGACCACGCATGAGGGTATGCAGGACCACCACCATGTCGAGGTGGATCGCGCTCGCGATGCCGGCTTTACGCCTCAGATGAAGCGCTCCAAGGTCGCGCGGTCGGGCGACGCTTCCTGATAGCTTGTTGATCCTTGTGAAACATGGGCCCTGCCGTGTGTCGGCAGGGCTTTTCCATGTTGGGCTCATGCCTTACCGGTAAGCCATGACCATTCGCATCGCCTCTCTCCAACGTTATCCCGTGAAGGGGCTTTCGCCCGAGACCCTGGAAACCGCCGCCCTTGCCAAAGGCGGGTACTTCCCAGGCGACCGGCTTTTTGCCGTCGAGAACGGTCCTGCCGGGTTCGATCCGGACAATCCGCAGCATCAGCCCAAGATCAAGTTCCTGATGCTCATGCGCAACGAAAGCCTGGCACGGCTGAAGACCCGGTATATCGACAGCATCACCACACTCTTCATCGAGGAGGGCGGGCGCGAGGTGGCGCGGGGTGATCTTTCAACGGCCCAGGGGCGGCTTGCCATCGAAGCCTTCTTCCGCCGCTTCATGCCCAAGGAGCTGCGCGGTCCGCCGAAGCTGCTGAGCGCCCCCGACGGCTTCCGCTTCACCGATTCGCGGCGCGGCTTCGTCTCGCTCATCAACCTCGCCAGCGTACGGGAGCTGGAGAACGTGGCCGGTGCGCCGGTCGATCCCCTGCGCTTCAGGGGCAACATTCATATCGAAGGCTTGGCTCCTTTCGCGGAGTTCGATCTCGTGGGGCAGGTGCTCACCACGTCATCGGGCGCGCGGCTGAAGGTGACGAAGCGCATCGAGCGTTGCGCCGCGACGAATGTCGATCCCGATACCGGCATCCGCGATCTTCAAATCCCGAAAAGCCTGATGCAGGCCTATGGGCATTTCGATTGCGGAATCTACGCCGAAATTGTCGGCGCGGGCACCATCGGCATCGGCGACAGCCTGGAGGCCGAGCAGGCAGCCTTGGCGCTTTAAATGAGGTCATCTCAGACGGCGTGAGCCGATCCGAAACCGCTAAACAAGAATGGCGCTGGAACTCCTCCTTGTGGGGAGGGAAACCTACGCCTCATCCTGCCTGCAATCCCGAAGCTGCGCTCTGTCCGGGATGACGTGATCTGGCCAATAAAAAAGGGAGAGCCAAGCTCTCCCTTTTCCATTCTCAAATCCTAACCGACCTTACTCGGCGGCCGGGGTTTCCACGTCCGGCGTGAAACCGGCCTCTTCAGTCGCGCCCTCGACCATGTCGCGGCGGGTGCGGCGGCGACGCGGAGCGCGGACCTTGGCCTCTTCCACATTGCCCAGGAGATCCTGCGCGACCGGGGCGGGAGCCTCGTCGCTGACAGGGGCAACAGTACGCACCGGGTTCGTGAGGAAGGCGGGCAGGGTACCCTGCTCGACAGCTTCAGGCTCCTCGCGGCGGCGCTCGCGAGAGAAGCGCTCGCGCCGTTCCCCACGCTCAGGGCGTTCCTGACGCTCGGGGCGATCCTGACGCTCAGGACGGTCTTGGTGCTCGGGGCGGTCCTGACGTTCAGGACGATCCCCGCGCTCGAAACGGGCCGGACGCTCACCCTCGAAGGGCTGCTGGTCGTCACGCTGGAAGTCCGGGCGCGGTCCGCGGTCGCGCGGGAAGCGCTCGCGACGGTCTCCACGCTCTTGGCGGTCACCGCGATCCTGGCGATCTCCACGGTCCTGACGGTCCCCACGATCCTGGCGGTCGCCGCGATCGAAGCGCGAGGAGCGCTCGCCATCGCCGCGATTCTCGTAAGGCTGCGGCTGCGAAGAGGGGTCCATGTCGTCGCCATTGCCGCCCATGCGCTCGAAGTTCGGGCGGTCGTTCTGGCCGAAGCCATCCTCGTCGCCCTCGTCGTCGAAGCGCTGCTGGTAGCCGTACTGCTCGCGCAGCTGCTCCTGGGCGGCGGCAATGATGCGATAGTAATGCTCGGCATGCTGGAAGTAGTTCTCCGCAGCAACCGGGTCGCCGCTGGCCTGCGCATCGCGGGCGAGCTGGCTATACTTCTCGGCGATATGTTGAGCCGTGCCGCGGATCTTCACGTCCGGACCGTTCGACTCATAGCTCTTGGTCAAGGGATTAGGGCCCTTGTTACCACCATTGTTGCGGTTGTTGTTACGACCGCGCATACGCCTGTTCTGTCCTGGTCTCATTTTCTTGCTCTATGAGCCTCGCTGGTTCTTTAAGCCCACGCGATATGCCAGCCAAAATTCACCGAACGGGCTCAATGCCCACCGTTCGCGTGGCAAACCGTCTGTCGTACGGTCAAGGCGTCAAGCGCCTCGCTTTCCTTCAGTGTCGGGTTCAGATGATCGCGCCCGGCTGTTCATTAGCCCCTGCCTGCGCGATGGATATCGTTTGGTCTTTCGGCATGCACTCCATGGAGTGACCGCTTTTTCATCGACCGATGACGATGTCTTAGGGTCGAATCTAGCGGGTTCCTCCCGGTCCAACAAGCGGTATTTCAGCTTTTATCCCACCCTGGGACAAGAAAGACCCAGATTTTGCGATCAAAAGCGCCTTATGGCGACACACCGGGGATGCCCTGATAGATCGTGCGCGACGTTAAGGATTTCAAGGCCTTTTTCCGCTGCCAAGCTTCGAAGAGCCTCTTCCTGGTCATATCCAATCTCGACCGCCAGAAGTCCGCCGGGCGCCAGCAGCCGCTTGGCCTCGCCCAAGAGGATTCGGTAGGGCTCCAGCCCGTCCTGACCGCCGTCGAGGGCAAGGAGGGGATCATGCTCACGCACCTCCTCGGCGAGGGTGGGGATGACGGAAGAGGCGATATAGGGCGGGTTGGAGACGATCACGTCGAAGGTGCCCGACAAGGCATCAGCCCAGCGGGAGGCCACGAAGCGGCTTCGCTCGCCCACTCCATTGGCCCAGGCATTGCCTCGCGCTGTCCTCAAGGCCCCCTCGGACAGGTCGATCCCGATCCCCGTGGCCTGCGGCAATTCGTAGAGGAGAGCCACCAGGATGCAGCCCGAGCCGGTGCCGAAATCGACGATCCGCAAAGGGGCCTGACGGTCCGGGAGAAGCTCCAGCACGGTCGCCACGACGGTTTCCGTATCGGGCCGGGGCACGAGTGTATCCGGCGACAGGCGGAAGGGCAGGCCCCAGAACTCCCTCTCCCCAACGATCCGCGCCACCGGCTCATGGGCGAGGCGGCGACGGGTGAAATCGGCCAGAATCTGCTCCTGCTCCGGGGTGAGAGCGGTGTCCGGATGGATCACGAGATCGGTCGCCGCGATGCCCAAAGCCGTCAGGAGAAGCAGCCGCGCATCCAGCGCCGCCGTCTCGAAACCGGCCTGGGCGAGAAGCTGGCGTAGGTCCCTCAGGGCCTGGGCTCGGGTTGTCACGCCGTCCGACCCCGCCGGTACCTCTCCAGCCGTTCGTTCAGTGTGCCGGTATGCAGCTCGAAGAGGTGGTTGTCCTCGTCGTAGAAATAGAGCGACTGGCCTTCACCCTCGATACGAGGGCGGGATTCGCGGAATTCCAGGCCGAGCTCTTCGATGCGCGCGCGATATGCGTCGATAGCCGACGCGGCGATCTTGAAGGCTATGTGATTGTAGGTGCGGGACGGCAGGCTCTCGCCTTCCATGATCGCGATCCATTGCCCGCCGACGACGAAGAATTTTTCGCGAGAGAGCGAGAAGGTCTCCTCGCCCGATGCATAGACCTGCTTGCCGTCGAGAACCTGTTCGATGATCGCGCTCATGCGCTCCAGATCGCGGGTGATGAGCGTGATATGGCTCAGCCCTTCGATTCCGCCCTCGATCATGCGGCCCAGTCCTGGTCCGCCAGCTGGGCTGCCTGATGCTCGGTGATCAGTGCGTCGATCAGTTCGTCGAGGGCGTTGCCGGCGATCACTTCCTCGAGCTTGTAGAGCGTGAGGTTGATGCGGTGGTCCGTCACGCGGCCTTGCGGGAAATTGTAGGTACGGATGCGCTCGGAGCGGTCGCCGGAGCCGACTTGAGACTTGCGGTCGGCGGCGCGGACAGCATCCTTAGCGGTGCGCTCGGCATCGTAGAGGCGCGAACGCAGCAGGGCCATCGCGCGGGCGCGGTTCTTGTGCTGGGAGCGCTCGTCCTGCACGAACACCACCATGCCGGTGGGGATATGCGTGATGCGGATCGCGGACTCGGTCTTGTTCACGTGCTGGCCGCCCGCTCCTTGCGCGCGCATGGTGTCGATCTTCAGGTCTGCGTCGTTGATGACGATGTCCACGTCCTCCGCTTCCGGCAGCACGGCGACGGTTGCGGCGGAGGTATGGATGCGCCCTTGCGTTTCCGTGTCGGGCACGCGCTGCACACGGTGCACGCCGCTCTCGAATTTCAGGCGCGCGAACACGCCGCGTCCTTTGACCTCGGCGACAACTTCCTTGTAGCCGCCCGCCGTGCCTTCGCTCTCGGACACGATCTCGACCTTCCAGCCTTTCAAGTCGGCGTAGCGGGTATACATGCGTAAAAGATCGCCCGCGAAGAGCGCGGCCTCGTCGCCGCCGGTGCCGGCGCGGATTTCGAGGATCGCGCTCTTTTCGTCCGCCACGTCCTTGGGCAGCAGCATGACGCGCAGATCCTGCGCGGCCTTCTCCAGATCCTCGCGCGCCTGGGGCAGCTCGTCCTCGGCCAGCGAGCGCATCTCGGAATCCATCGCGGGATCGTCGACCATGGCCTGGAGGCCGTTCAGGTTGTCCTCCATGACGCGATAGGCGCGAATAGCGCCGACGACGCCGTCGAGCTCCGCCAGCTCGCGGGAGAGGGACACGAAGGTTTCAGGATCGGGCCCGGCATTGAGCGTCGCCATGATGATGTCATGTCGGGCAAGAATGGCGCTCAGGCGTTCGGAGGGAGGCGCAATCGACATCAGACCGGGATACCACGAGTTTCCGCGAACTGGATCAGCTTCTGGCGCAGCGTATCGCCGCTGCCGATGCTCTCAAGCTCGTCATGGAGGAAATTTTTAAGCTCGGCGGCATCGAGGGCGAGAAGCATCGCCTTCACCGGGCCGATGGAGGCTGGCGACATGGACAGTGAGCGGAAGCCGAGGCCGAGCAAGGCCATGGCCTCCAGAGGCCGTCCGCCGATCTCACCGCACAGGGTCGCTTGGCAGCCATAGGCCTGCGCCTGCTCGGCCACCATGCGCAGCGCCCGCAGCATCGGCACGCTCAACGGGTCGAACCGGTCCGACACGCGCCGGTTCTCGCGGTCGATGGCGAAGAGGAACTGCATCAGGTCGTTGGAGCCGATGGAGATGAAGTCGGCCCGCGAGCAGATCTCCTTCAGCTGGAACAGGAGGGAGGGCACCTCCAGCATCACGCCGAGCTTCAGGTCGGAGGGCAGGGGATGGCCGTGGTTGGAGAGATAGGTCTTCTCCTTCTCCACGATTAGCTTGGCGCGCTCGAACTCGTCGCAGGTCGCGACCATCGGGAACATGATCTTGAGCGGACGCCCGGCTGCGGCCTTCAGCAGCGCGCGAACCTGGGCGCGCAGGAGGCCGGGACGGTCGAGGCCGATGCGGATCGCGCGCCAGCCGAGAGCCGGGTTCTCCTCCTCCACCGCCTGCATGTAGGGCAGGATTTTGTCGCCGCCGATATCGAGGGTGCGGAAGGTGACGGGGCGGTCGCCGGCAGCGGCGAACACCGCGCCGTAGAGCGCCTGCTGGTCGGAGGCCGAGGGCATGCGCTCGGCGACCATGAATTGCAGCTCGGTGCGGAACAGGCCGATGCCCTCGGCCCCGGTATCGTCGAGATGCGGCAGGTCGATGACGAGGCCCGCATTGAGATTGAGGGTAATCGCCGCGCCGTCCCTGGTGACGGAGGGCACGTTGCGGAGCTTGAGATATTGCTCCTGGCGCCGGGCGCGCAGGCGCGCCTTTTCCGCGTAAGCGGCTTCGACGTCGGGCTTGGGACGGATCTGCACCTCGCCCGCCGCGCCATCCACGATGATCGCATCGCCCGGCTCGGTGAGCGACGTGGCATTGGAAACCTCGCCTACGGCGGGAATGCCCAGCGCGCGGGCGACGATAGCGATGTGGCTGGTCGGCCCGCCTTCCTCCAGCACGAGGCCGCGCAGGCGCGAGCGGTCGTAATCGAGGAGCGCAGCCGGGCCCATGGAGCGCGCCACGATGATGGCGTTCTCCGGCAGGGTGCTGCGGTCGGCCACCAGGTCGCGGCCGATGAGGCGGAAAAGCAGGCGATTGGCGAGATCGTCGAGATCGTGCAGGCGCTCGCGCAGATAGGGGTCGGTCTGGCGCAGCATGCGGGCGCGGTTGTCGGACTGCACCCGCTCCACGGCGGCTTCCGCCGTCAGGCCCGAGGTCACCGCCTCGCGCATGCGGCGCAGCCAGCCCTGGTCATGGGCGAACATGCGGAAGGTTTCCAGAACCTCCCGGTGCTCGCCGTGATGGGCCACATCGCCCCGCTCGATCAGCTCGTCGATGGAAATGCGCACTTCGCCGATGGCGGTGTCCAGGCGCTTCAGCTCGGACTCGACGTTCTCGGCGATCAGGTTCTTGATGACGACGCGCGGCTCGTGAAGCACCACATGGCCCAACCCCACGCCCTCGGCGAGGGGCGCGCCCTTCTGGTAGACCGCGCGGCGGAGCGCAATGCCTGTATCGATCGGGGCAAGCGCCTGCAATTCGCCGGAGGCGATCATCTCGGCGACCACCATGGCGGTGGTCTGCAGCGCCTCGATTTCCTCTTCGGCGTATACCCGGTAGGTGCGGTTCTGGACGACCAGGACGCCCATGGTGTTGCCGGCGCGAAGCAGCGGCACGCCGAGGAAGGCGTGGTAGATCTCTTCGCCTGTCTCCGGCTTGTAGGAGAAGGCCGGGTGGCTCTGCGCGTCCGAGAGGGACAGGGGCTCGGCGGTCGAGGCGATGAGGCCGACGAGGCCTTCGCCCGAGCGCATGACGGTGAGGTGGACGGCTTCCCGGTTCAGGCCCTCGGTCGCGAACAGCTCGAGCACGCCGTCGCCGCGCATCACGTAGACGGAGCACACCTCCGCCACCATGTTGGCGGCGATCTGCGTGACGATCTTGTCGAGGCGGTCCTGCGCTCCCACCGGCTCCGCCATGATCTCGCGGAGTCGGCGCAACAGAAGGCGCGGACCGCCGGGAGCGCTGGGCATGAGCTTAACAGTTCCCGTCCTACGGTGCCGGGCAGGCGAACCGGCGGTTGTTATTTCCAAGTGTCGCAGGCTGACGGACCAGCCGTCAATCAGGCTTTATCGAGGCCGTATAACGAGTGGAGGGTACGCACCGCAAGCTCGGTATAGGCGGAGTCGATCAGAACCGAGAATTTAATCTCGGAAGTTGTAATCGCGCGGATGTTGATACCCTTGTCGGCCAAGGCTTTGAACGCCTTGGCGGCCACGCCCGCATGGCTGCGCATGCCGACCCCGATGGCCGAGACCTTCACCACGTCGGTGGCGCCCTGGAGGTCCCTGAACTCGATCTCGGCCTTGTGGGCGTTGAGCACCGCGCAGGCCCGCTCGTATTCGGCGGAGGGGACCGTGAAGGTCAGGTCCGTCGTGGTGGTATCGTCGGACACGACCTGGATGATCATGTCCACGTTGATGTTGGCGTCAGCCAACGGCACGAAGATCGAGGCGGCGATGCCGGGCTTGTCGGCCACATTCCGCAACGTAATCTGGGCTTCGTCGCGCGAATAGGCGATGCCCGTGACAACCTGCTGTTCCATGATGTCTTCCTCGTCGCAGATGAGGGTGCCGAGCTTGGGCTCGGCGGGATCGTCGAAGCTGGAGCGCACATAGGTCGGAACCCGGTGCATCATGGCGAGCTCGACCGAGCGCACCTGAAGCACCTTGGCCCCGAGCGATGCCATCTCCAGCATTTCCTCGTATGAAACTTTATCCAGACGTTGCGCCTTGGGCACGATGCGCGGATCGGTGGTGTAGACGCCGTCCACATCCGTATAGATGTCGCAGCGTTCGGCCCCGATGGCGGCGGCGAGCGCGACGGCGCTCGTATCCGAGCCGCCACGGCCGAGCGTCGTGATGCGCTTCGTCTCCTGGTGGACGCCCTGGAAGCCGGACACGACGGCCACTTCCTTGTTCTTCTCGAAGCTCTCGATGATGTTCGAGCCGTCGATATCGGCGATTCGGGCCGATCCGTGGGCGTCGGAGGTCATGATCGGGATCTGCCAGCCCTGCCAGGAGCGGGCCTTGATGCCGATCTCCTGCAAGGCCACGGCCAGGAGGCCGGAGGTGACCTGCTCGCCCGAAGCCACGACCACATCGTATTCCTTGGTGTCGTAAAGGGCGGAGGCATCCTTCACCCAGCAGACAAGCTCGTTGGTCTTGCCCGACATGGCGGAAACGACCACGGCCACGTCGTAGCCGGCCTCGACCTCGCGTTTGACGTGCTGCGCCACGTTGCGGATACGCTCTACGGTGGCGACGGATGTACCGCCGAACTTCATGACAAGACGGGGCATGCGAAGAAGGCCGATCAAGGTCAGGGAAAAATTTTGCCCTTCGCGGGGCGAAAAGGCGCGTATACATGACGGGAGGGGAACCGGCTGTCAACGCGGCCGAACCATTTCTTGCCTTTAGGGAACTAAGTTTTCATGACCGACGGCGCAGCCACCACTATCGACCCGGCCGAGGTCGCCCGCTTCGAGCAGATCGCCGGGACGTGGTGGGATCCGAACGGGCCCATGAAGGTCCTGCACAAGTTCAATCCGGTGCGCCTCGCCTATATCCGCGACGAGGCTTGCCGGCGCTTTGGCCGCGACCCGCGCTCCGCCCGTTCCCTGGAAGGCCTGACGATTCTCGATGTCGGCTGCGGCGGCGGTGTGCTCTCGGAGCCGCTGGCCCGGCTCGGAGCCAAGGTGACCGGGCTCGACCCCGCGCCCACCAACATCTCGGTGGCTCAGCTTCATGCGGAGCAGGCAGGGGTGCCCGTCGATTACCGGAACGAGACCGTGGAAGCCGTGGTCGCCAAGGGTGAGACCTTCGACATGGTGCTCGCCATGGAGGTGGTGGAGCACGTGGCCGATGTGCAGGCCTTCGTGAATGCCTGCGCCCAAGCGGTAAAGCCCGGGGGCTGCCTGGCCATGGCGACGCTGAACCGGACCCTGCGTTCGTTCGCCTCCGCCATCGTCGGGGCGGAATACATTCTCGGCTGGCTGCCCAAGGGGACGCACGAATGGGACAAGTTCGTCACCCCCGACGAATTGTCCGAAGCGATCGGCAAAACCGGGTTCTCGGTTCATGACCTGACCGGCGTGGCCTACAATCCGCTGCGGGATACATGGTCGCTGTCGCAGGACCTTTCGGTCAATTACATGCTCCTCGCCTCGCGCATCTGAGAGGCTTGGCTTCCAACAATTTCAGGTTCAAACACCGGCCTTCCGGCGCGCCTGGGAGGCCAGTATCGTTTCGAGCGTGACGGGACGATAATCGAAAGCGTCCACGCCGACATCGTATTGCCGGGTCTGGGGCTTGAGCTTGGCATGGGAATGGCCGTGCAGGTCGATCCAGCCGCGTCCCATGTTCTTCCAGGTGCGAAAAGCATAATGGCACATGACGAGGGCATGGCCATCGAGCATGAGCTCCGCATAGGTCTGCACGCTCTCCCAGCCCTTCGCCGCAAGCGTCTCCGGACCGTCGTTGTTGCCGGTGATCAGGTGCTTGCGGCCATTGAGGAGGCCTAGCAGCTCATCGATCCGCTCCGGACGAACATGCAGCGCGAAATCGCCCAAGTGCCAGACTTCATCATCTGCCGAGACGGTGTCGTTCCAGTTAGCGATGAGGGCCGCGTCATGTTCGGGAATCATCTTGAACGGACGCTTGTCGATCCGCAATACGCGCGGATCGCCGAAATGGGTGTCGCTGGTGAAGAAAACGGTCAAACGCCGCTCCGCTTGTCACTCTTGTTCAAGCGTAATCGTGAAACGGTGAGCCTAGTTCCTGTCGTCCGGCACGACGGGCAGCGGCAGCACGTCGATGCCTTCTTCAAGAAGGGAGCGGGCTTCCTCCATGTCGGCTTCGCCGTAGATCGAGCGCTCTTCCGCCTCACCGTAATGCATCTTGCGGGCTTCCTCGACGAAGCCTTTGCCCACATCTTCGGAGTTCTTCATCACGTGTTCGCGTAAAGCCCGCAAAGCGGCGCGCAGTTCACGCGCCTGATCCGAGAGCACGGCCACGGGTTGCGGCTGTTCCGGCAATGCCGCCGCCGGTACCGCCTTGTCCGTGCGTGTCACGGAAGGCGCCATGATCTGTTTCTCGACCTTGGGCGAGTTGCAGAACGGGCAGGTCACGAAGCCGCGCTTGCGCTGCGTCTCGAACGCCTCGCTCGAAGGAAACCAGCTCTCGAATGCGTGGGCCTGCTCGCAGGCCAGGGCGTATTTGATCATGTCCTTTAAAGTTCAAATCTTACGCGGTTGCAGCCTGTCCGATGGCGCCGGCTTCCGGCACGACCTCGACCTTGAAGGGCCGCGCGTTCTTCAAGGTCGGAATGCGCCCGCGCACCTCCGTGACGAGGGCCGGGTCGATCTCGGCGAGGATCACGCCGGGCTCGGAACCTGCTTCCGCCAGCACGCGACCCCATGGGTCGATGATGATCGAATGGCCGAACGTCTCGCGGCCATCCTCATGCAGGCCGCCCTGGGCCGCCGAGATCATGAAGGAACCGGTCTCGATGGCGCGCGCCCGGTGCAGCACATGCCAATGGGCCTCGCCGGTCTGCTTGGTGAAGGCGGCGGGCGCGGAGAGGAACGACGCGCCGTTCTCGGCCAGCGCCTTGTAGAGGGCCGCGAAGCGCACATCGTAGCAGATGGTCATGCCGAGCATCCCCCAGGGCAGGGGCGCGGCCACCGCATGGGTGCCGCCGGAATAGGTGGCCGATTCCCGCCAGCTCTCGCCGTTCGGCAAATCCACGTCGTAGAGGTGGATCTTGTCGTAGGACGCGACGATCTCGCCGTCCGTGTCGATCAGGAAGGCGCGGTTGGCGACCTTGTCGCCCTCCTTCACGGCAATCGAGCCGATATGGACGTGGATGCCCTTGTCCCGAGCCACCTCCTGCAGGGCGGCGAGTACTGGATCCCCGCTTTGCGGCCCGACCTTGTCGAACAGCTCCGCCCGGTCCCGGCAGACGAGGGAGGTCATCTCCGGCGTCTGGGCGAAATGGGCGCCCTTGTCGGCGGCCTCGCGGACGAGAGCTACCGCAGCATCGCGGTTCTTCAGGACGTCGCGGCCGGAACGCATCTGCACGCAGGCGGCGGTAAAGCGGGTCGGGGTCATTAAAAGTCTCCGTCAGGCCTGAAGCATGGGCTCGAGCTGGCCCCGGTCGTCGAGGGCATAAAGATCATCGCAGCCGCCCACATGCCTGTCGCCGATGAAGATCTGCGGCACGGTGGTGCGGCCATTTGCTTTCTGGATCATCTCCGCCCGCGCCTCGGGCTTCTTCTCGATGTCGATCTCTGTGAAATCGACGCCCTTGTCGTCGAGAAGCTTCTTGGCGGCCGAGCAATAGGGGCACCAGCCCTTGGTGTAGATCGTGATGGACGGCATGGCTGTCTCCGAGTTGCGGTAGATATAGGAAGATTCAACGCCGGTTCACAACTCTTGTCCCACACGGGCGAAGGCTAAAATATCGACCGAGGCCGCGCCGCCGCGCAAAAGCGCACGCGAGGCGGCATTGGCGGTGGCGCCGGTGGTGAGCACGTCGTCGATGAGAAGCACCCGCTTTCCCTTGAGCCGCGCCTTGGCCTCGTCGGGCACGCGGAAGGCCCCTTGCAGGTTCTCCTGCCGCTGGGATTTGGTGAGCCCGACCTGTCGCCGTGTGCGCTTGACGCGGGCCAGCAGAAAAGGATCGCAGGGGACTTGGCTTTCCTCCGACACCACCCTGGCCAGGGCCATGGCCTGGTTGAACCGCCGCCGCCAGAGTCGCCAGCGGTGGAGCGGAACGGGCACGATCACCTCCGCATGGCTCAAAAGCTCGCTTCCCGCCCGGGCCATCATGACGCCGAGGCCCCGCGCGAATTCCAGCCTGTCGTTATATTTGAGCCGGTGCACGAGCAGGCTCGCCGTGCCGTCATATTCCGCGACCGCGCGGGCGCGCTGAAACACGGGCGGATCGGCGATGGCCGCAGGCGAGAGCAGGGGCTGGCCGAGATCGACCTGGAACGGAATGCCTAGCCTTTCGCAGAATGGACGCTCGATCAGGCGCATGCCTGCCCAGCACGTCGCGCATAAGCCGTGAGGTTCGCCGGTGGCGGCTTGGCAGGCGATGCAGGTGGGCGGGTAGAGGAGGCCTAAGGACATGCGCGACACCGCCCGCGCCGCGTGGCGCAGGCGGGAGGGGAATGAGGGTTGCTGCGCTTGGGAAGCGTCGGACATTCGCCAAGCTTAGCGGGTGGCAAGGTGAAGGGCGAGAGGCCATGGCTCTCAATGCCGTCATGGCCGGGCTTGCCCCGGCCATCCACGTTTTCTCACCTTAGCCCTCATCCTGAGGAAGCGCGTAGCGCTGTCTCGAAGGACGAGGGCGTCTCCAGAGACCACTGGACGATCCTTCGAGACGCCCACTGCGTGGGCTCCTCAGGATGAGGTCGGTGGGTGTTGAAGCCAGGATCACCGTCACAAGGCCGGTGACGACGTGGGGAGAAGTGGCAGGTCACGAAATTCCCTTGGCTCCGCCCTCATTCCACGCCATATCGAGCACCTTATGAGCACACCTCTCGTCTTCGACCGCGCCCTTGTCCGCCGCCGCCTCTCGCGGGCCATGAAGGAGGGCTATGCGGATTTTCTGCTGGTTCGCACTGTAGAGGACCTGGAGGAGAGGCTTGCCGCGGTGCTGCGGCCCTTCCCCTTGGCGCTCGATGTGGGAACGCCGACCCCGTTCGCCAGCGAGGCCCTCATGCGCAGCGGGCGCGTGGAGAAGGTCGTGCGCCTTTCGCCCTCGCCTGAGCCCGGTGCGATCCATGGCGACGAGGAGCGGCTGCCGTTTTCCGGTGAGCAATTCGATCTGGCGATTTCCCTGCTCGCGCTCCAGGGCGTGAACGACCTGCCGGGCGCGCTCATCCAGATCCGCCGCGCACTGAAAGCCGATGGCCTGTTCATCGGCGCGCTTCTCGGCGGCTCGACCCTTACCGAGCTGCGCCAGGCGATGACCCAGGCCGAATCCGAACTCGAAGGCGGTGTGAGCCCGCGCGTGGCACCCTTCGCGGATCTGCGGGATATCGGAGGCCTGCTCCAGCGCGCGGGTTTCGCGTTGCCGGTTACCGACACGGATATCGTCCGCGTGCGCTATGCCAATGCTTTCGCCCTCATGCGCGACCTGCGCCGGATGGGGCTGACCAATGCCCTCAACGACCGCCGCCGCACGCTTCTGAGACGCGGCACCCTGCTGCGGGCGGCAGAGATATACGCGGAGCGCTTCGCCGAGTCCGACGGGCGCATTCCCGCGACCTTCGAGATTATCTGGCTGTCCGGCTGGACGCCGCACGAGAGCCAGCAGAAGCCCCTCAAGCCGGGCTCGGCCCAGATGCGGCTCGCGGATGCGCTCGGCGGCAAGAACGGGGCAACTCCGACGCCGCGCGAGGAATGATCTTTCGTATCGGCTCAGCGCCGGCTGCAACTTAAGCACGCGATTTTTCGTTCTCCAAAAGACCTTCTGGAGAATGGTGTGTCATGAAAGAACCCGGCCCGGATCATCCGATCACGATCACGCCTAATCCGCACCGCATCCGGGTCATGCTCGGCGGCTTCATCGTCGCCGAAACCACGCAGGCATTGACCCTCCAGGAAGCGACATTACCAGCCGTGCAGTACATTCCCCGGGCGGATGTGCACATGGATCTCCTCGACTCCACCGATCACCACACCCACTGCCCCTACAAGGGTGACGCCTCCTATTTCACGGTCAATGGCGGCGGGCTCGTGCGCGAGAACGCGGCCTGGAGCTACGAGGAGCCTGCAAAGTCCGTCGCCGCCATTAGGGAGCATGTGGCGTTTTATCCCGAGAAGGTCGATGCCATAGAGGAGTTCGGCGACTAGCATTTTTCGGCGAAGCGGCTCCTGTTCGCCGTCAAAAAATGCGGCTCTGATAATCAGTATTCTCCCAATGGCTGACAGGATGTGCATTGCCGGATCGGCTTCTTTTCAGGCAATCTCCGGCGGCAAAGGAAATGCCTCATGTCGTCATTTACCTTCAACACGGTTCCCTCGCTCATCGCGGGCCCAGGCTGCATCGCTCAGTTGGGTGAGGTCGCGGCCCAAAGGCTCGGCGCCCGTGTGGCGCTCGTCACCGATGCCGGTCTGGTGAAGACCGGTCTCGTCGCGCGGGCGCTGACCATTCTGGAAGAGGCGGGCATCGCCGTCGATGTGTTCGACGGGGTGGTGGCCGATCCGCCGGAAGACGTGGTGCTGGCGGCTGTCGCCAAGGCGAAAGCCTTCGATGCGCGGGCGGTTATCGGCTTCGGCGGCGGGTCCTCCATCGATGTGGCGAAGCTCGTCGCGCTTCTCGTGCGGAGCGGCGAGGATTTGCCTGAGATTTATGGCGTCGGCGAAGCTAAGGGTCCACGCCTTCCGCTGCTCGCCATACCGACGACGGCGGGCACCGGCTCTGAGGTCACGCCCATTTCCATCGTCACCACCGGCGCGCATGAGAAGAAGGGCGTGGTCTCGCCGCTTCTCATCCCCGATATCGCGCTGCTCGATCCCGACCTCACCGTGAACCTGCCGCCGCATGTGACGGCGGCAACGGGCATCGACGCGATGGTGCACGCCATCGAGGCCTACACCTCGGTGAGCGCCAACAACAATCCCGTATCAAAGGCGCTCGCGCGGGAGGCTTTGCGCCTGCTCGGCCGCAATATCGAGCGCGCGGTGCATCACGGCGCGGACAAGGAGGCGAGGGCGGCGATGCTTCTCGGCTCCATGCTCGCGGGCCAGGCCTTCGCGAATTCGCCGGTGGCGGCGGTGCATGCGCTGGCCTATCCCATCGGCGGACATTTCGGCGTGCCGCATGGCCTCTCGAACGCGCTCGTGCTGCCGCATGTGCTGCGCTTCAATGCCAGTGCCTGCGAGGACACCTATGCCGAGCTCGCGCCTTACGTGTTTCCCGATCGCGAAGGAAAAGTCTCCGCAGCGGCTTTCGCCGAAGCCATCGCCGGTCTTTGCGGCAGGGTCGGATTGCAGCCACGCCTGCGCGATGTGGGCATTCCGCAGGATGCGCTGCCGATGCTGGCGGAAGATGCGATGAAGCAGACGCGGCTTCTCGTGAACAATCCGCGCCCGGTCACACTGCAAGATGCGCGCGCGATCTATGAGGCGGCGTGGTGAGCACTAAACCGACACGTCGCCATCGCTCCACCTACCCCGTCTTCCGGCCCATCACCACGCGCTGGATGGACAACGACGCCTATGGGCACGCGAACAACGTGCATTACTATTCCTATTTCGATTCCGCCGTGAACGGATTGCTCGTGGAGAAGGGCCTGCTCTCCATCGGCGACAGCCCGGTGATCGGCCTCGTGGTCGAATCGGGCTGTGCGTATTTCGAGAGCGCCGCTTTCCCCGAAAAGCTCGAAGCCGGCATCAGCGTCGCGCATCTGGGGCGCTCCTCCGTGCGCTACGAGATCGGCATCTTCAAGGAAGGTGCGGAATTCGCCGCCGCGCAGGGGCACTTCGTTCATGTCTATGTGGATCGTGAGACGCAGCGCCCTGTCGAAATTCCGCCCGAGGCGCGCAGGGCGCTCAGCGAATTGTTCTCAACCGACCGCTGAACGAAACCAGCGCCACGCCGGCAAGCACAACCGCGCCGCCGGCAAGCTCGCGAAAGCCCACATGTTCATTCAGGAACAGCACCGCGAGAAGAATCGTCCAGACGGGCCCGAGGTAGCCCACCATGGACGCGCGTGTTGGGCCGGTGCGGCGGATGAGATGCATGAACAGAAGGATCGGCAGCGCCGTCGAGAGCACGCCTAACGCCAGCAATGGCGCGGCATGGGTGGGGACCGGCACGAAGGCCGCAGGGCCCACCATCACGAGCGCAAGCAAGGTTGCCACGGTTCCCGACGTGATCTGCTGGCCCAGCGCCATGCGCGCCGGGTCCGCATGCTTGACGGTGCGCACATAGATATTCGCCGAGGCATAGCTGCATGCGGTCATGAACATGGCGACGATTCCGGCAAGGCTGATGCCACTGTCCGGCAGTGCTGCGGGACCGATCAGGATGCCCATGCCGACGAAGCCCACGAGCACGCCAATGAACCGCTGCGGCGTCAGCTTCTCATCCGCGAACAGCATGTGGGAAAAGAGCGCGACGATCAGCGGCGACGATGCCTGGATCATGGCGGCGGGAGCGGTTGCGATCTGGCTCAGGGCGAAGGCGACGAGCACGTTCGGCAGCCAGCCGTTGAAGGTGCCGAGAAATGCCCAGATGCGCCATTCATGGCGCTGCGGCAGGATGCTCTTGCCCTGCAAGGCAAACCAGGCCGCGAGCGACACCGCACCGAGCAGCCCGCGCATGGCCGCGAGCACGAAAGGGTTCAAATCCCCGCTAAGTTTCACGAACAGGAAGGCGCTGCCCCATAGAGCCGAGCAGATCAGCAGGCTGGCGAGAATGAAGCCGGGCGTCGGGGCGGAGGAGCCTCCGGCAGGGTGCGAGGGCATGATGGTTTCAGGAGCCGAGGAGATCGAGCAGGAAGGGGATCAGCGGTTCATCCGCCGGCGGCATCGGGTATTGCCGCAGCTCCTGCGGCTTCACCCATTTGAGCGCCTGGCCTTCCATGGATTGCACGAAGCCCTCCCAGCGGCGGCAGATGTAGAGCGGCATGAGAAGGTGGAAGGTTTCGTAAGCGAAGCTCGCGAAGGTCAGCGGCGCGAGGCAGGGCTCCTTCACGGAGATGCCGAGTTCCTCGTGCAGCTCGCGGATGAGCGTCTCTTCGGGCCGCTCGCCCGGCTCCACCTTGCCGCCGGGAAACTCCCACAATCCCGCCAGCTGCTTTCCCTCCGGACGCTGGGCCAGAAGAATGCGGTTGTCGGCGTCGATCAGGGCGACGGCGACGACGAGGGTGAGCTTGAGAGGCGGGTTTGTGGTCATGGTATGTTCCCCACACATCAGATTTCGCTGTTCATGACAATTGGGCGAATAGCCAAGGCAAACGGAAATATGTTACTCAATAACATGTAAGCCCCTTGAATGAGTCCACACAAATGAAGATCAAATCGCTGGCGGCCTTGAGCCTGCTGTCTCTGTCCGCCCTGACAACCCAGGTCCAGGCCGGATGCTCCGCTCCTCCCGTTTACTTCAACGGCAACATCGTTGAAGTCGAGGGTCCAATGACGGTGAATGCGGGCACGGGATGTTCCTTCAACGTCAACGGCATTCCCGGAATGATCGAGGATGTGAAGATCACGCAGCCTCCCAAGACCGGGCGGGCCGGCGTGGAGAACCTGCGGCCTTACTACGTCGCCAAACCGAAATATCAGGGTGCCGACGAGTTTACCTACACCATCTTGGGGAAGGACCAATACGGCGGTCCTATGCGCATTTCCATCAAGCGCAAGGTCACCGTGACGCCCTGATCAGCTGCGGTAATCGCCGTTGATTTCCACATAAGCCTTGGTGAGGTCACAGGTCCAGGCCGTGGCCTCGCCGCGGCCGAGGCCGAGATCGACGCGGATCGTGATCTCGTCGCCCTTCATATAGGCGGTCGTCTTCGCCTCGCTGTACCCGGGATCGCGCGCGCCCTTCACGGCCACGCGAATATCGCCGAACCAGATGGCGAGCTTGTCGCGTTCGGCGGGCTCGCCCGCCTTGCCAACAGCCATGACCACGCGGCCCCAATTGGCATCCTCGCCGGCAACGGCCGTCTTCACCAGGGGTGAGTTCGCAATCGCCATCGCGATGCGTTTGGCGGATGCGGCGCCCGTGGCTCCGGTCACCTTCACGGTCACGAATTTGCGCGCGCCTTCACCGTCGCGGGCCACCTGCTGGGCAAGGTCGATGAGCAGATCCTCGAGCGCCGCGCGGAATTCCTTGAGACGGCGGTCGCTCGGCAGCGAGATCGCGGGCGCGCCCTTTGCGGCGGCGGCGCCGGTCGCGAAGAAGAGCAGCGTGTCCGAGGTGGAGGTATCGCTGTCCACCGTCACGCAGTTGAAGCTCTTGTCGGCGCCCTTCTTGAGCAGCGCCTGAAGCACGGGCGCCGCAATCGGCGCATCGGTGAAAATGAAGGAGAGCATCGTCGCCATGTCCGGCGCGATCATGCCCGCGCCCTTCGCCATGCCGTTGATCGTGACCTCGACGCCGCCGATGGTGGCCGTGCGGGTCGCCACTTTCGGGAAGGTGTCCGTGGTCATGATGGCTTTGGCCGCATCGAGCCAGGCGGTGGGCTTGGCCTTCTTCTCGCAAGCTGCAAGCACGCCCTCGAACTTCGTGGCATCGAGCGGTTCGCCGATCACTCCGGTGGATGCGATGAAGACCTGCGAGGCGCGGCAGCCGGCGGCCTCGGCCGCGATATCGGCCGTCAGCTTCACGGCTTCAGCGCCGGTCTTGCCAGTGAAGGCATTGGCGTTGCCGGAATTCACCACAAGCGCCCGCGCGGTGCCCTTAGTGAGATTCTTCCGGCACCAATCCACGGGAGCGGACGGGCATTTCGAGCGCGTGAACACGCCCGCCACCGTCGTCTCCTTGGGCAGCGTCACATAGAGCACGTCCGTCCGGTTCTTGTATCGGATGCCGGCCTCCGCCGTCGCGATCCTGACGCCGTCGATGGCGGGCAGGGTGGGATACGACTTGGGTGCCAGCGGAGACACGGTCTTGGACATGCTGTGGGTCTCGAAAAAATCTGCGGATGGAATACCGTTAGGAACTGCGACCTGTGGATTTTCGGAGGTTTTTGTCAAGTCAAAGCTGCTGAAGTGCCGCGGAGGAAAGCGAGGAACGCGTCTGCTGTGCCCTCGTCGACCCAGTCTGCCATAGACGAAGGTCTTCATGACAGGCTGGGAACCGCGTGACTTGAATGGCGGCTCGACCTTCCAGAGCGATGTGGAGAACCCATCAACAAAAAAGGCGGCCCTCAAGGCCGCCCTTTCAGCAATGCGATTGGTCAGACCTTACGGCTGCTTCTGCTCGACAAGATTGCCCTTGTCGTCCAGGCGTTCGATCTTGGCGTCCTTGCGCAGGCCGACGATGAGGTCCTGCTGGGCCTTGCGGCCGAGATAGGTTTCCACCTGATCCTTGGTCTCCTCGAAGGTCGGGGCGGGCTTGGCGCGCTTTTCATCGACCTTGATCACGTGCCAGCCGAACTGGCTCTTCACGGGGTCGGAGATCTGGCCGGGCTCGAGCTTGAAGGCGGCCTCAGCAAAGGGCTCGACCATGCGGTCCTTGGTGAAGAAGCCGAGATCGCCGCCATCGGTCTTGGAGCCGGGGTCCTTGGAGACCTCGCCGGCAACCTTGGCGAAATCCTCGCCGCCCTTCACGCGGGTGGCGATCGCCTTGGCCTCGTCCTCGTTCTCCACGAGGATGTGGCGGGCGCGGACTTCCTGCTCGGCGGGCACGCTCTTGACGGTTTCCTCATAGAGCTTGCGGGCGGCCTCGGGGTTCACGGCCTTCTTGGCCGTCTCGTTGAGGTATTCGTCCAGTAGGGTCTTGTCGCGGGTGTAGGCCAGCTTGCGGGCGAATTCCGCCCCGCTGCCGACCTTGGCCGCCTCGGCGGCCTTGGCGCCGAGCTTCAGGTCGATCATGTAGCCGGTGAGAAGCTCCCGCTTCTGCTCATCGGGGACGTTCGGCATCTGGAGGCCGGGATCCTCGGCTGCTATGGCGAGGTCACCTTCCGTAATCTCGACGCCGTTCACCCGGGCGACCACCTTGGAGGGGTCGATGGCGGGGACAGCGGCCGGGGAGGTTGCCGGCGAAGGGGTCTGCGCGGCCGGAGGGGTCTGAGCGAGGGCGGCGCCGGCCACGAGGGGCAGGGCCGTTCCCAGAATAACAAGACCTGGGGCGAGAAGGGTTTTGAGAACCGATGATGGCGACATGTATATTCCTCTGGCGGGCAAAAAGCGGCCCACTGACAGCACCGATCAGATGGCCTAACGTGTTTACGTTTGCAAGCGACGGCATATCTATGCCACAGCATCCGGCATAGCGTGGCCTTTTCGAGGCCGTCTCGTAGGGCTAAAGCTGTGCCTGAATGGCGCAGCCTTTAAGATGCGCACCGGCGTAATTAGGTCTATAAGGCGGCTCAAATCGCCCGTTCCCCTGGAATTCTGGAATTTTCGAAGGCTCTCGATGTTCGGTTCTCTCGCGAAGAAAATCTTTGGCTCGGTCAACGAACGCCGGCTGAAGTCCTACCGGCCCAAGGTTGCGGCCATCAACGCGCTCGAGCCTGAGCTGGAAGCCCTGACCGACGAGCAGCTTCGTGCCCGTACGGAAGAGTTCAAGGCCCAGCTCGCAGCCGGCAAGACCCTGGACGATATCCTGGTCCCCGCCTTCGCCACGGTCCGAGAGGCCGCCAAGCGGACGCTCGGCCAGCGCCATTTCGACGTGCAGCTCATCGGCGGTATGGTGCTCCACGAGGGCTCCATCGCCGAAATGCGCACCGGCGAGGGCAAGACCCTGGTCGCCACGCTTCCCGTTTACCTGAACGCGCTCGCCGGCAAGGGCGTCCACGTGGTGACGGTCAACGACTACCTGGCCACGCGCGACTCCGAGTGGATGGGTCAGATCTACCGCTTCCTCGGTATGAGCGTCGGCGTGATCGTCCACGGCCTCGACGATGCCGAGCGCGCCCAGGCCTACGCCTCCGACATCACCTACGGCACCAACAACGAATACGGCTTCGATTATCTGCGCGATAACATGAAGTACGAGATGGCGCAGATGGTCCAGCGCGGGCACAACTTCGCCATCGTTGACGAGGTAGACTCGATCCTCGTCGACGAAGCGCGCACGCCGCTCATCATCTCCGGCCCCCTCGACGACCGCTCCGAACTCTACAACGCCATCGACAAGGTCATCCCGCGCCTCGACAAGATCGATTACGAGCTCGACGAGAAGCAGCGCTCGGTGGCGCTCACCGAAGACGGCACCGAGAAGATCGAGCAGCTTCTGCGTGAGTTCGGCCTCCTGACGGAGGGCGATCTCTACGACGCTCAGAACGCCACGCTCGTGCACCATATGAACCAGGCTTTGCGCGCCCACACCCTGTTCCAGCGCGACAAGGATTACATCGTCCGCAACGACGAAGTGGTGATCATCGACGAGTTCACCGGCCGCATGATGCAGGGCCGCCGTTATTCGGAAGGTCTGCACCAGGCGCTCGAAGCCAAGGAGCACGTGCAGGTTCAGCCCGAGAACCAGACACTCGCCTCCATCACCTTCCAGAACTATTTCCGCCTTTACAGCAAGCTCGGCGGCATGACCGGCACGGCCGCGACGGAAGCGGACGAGTTCCTCGAGATCTACAATCTCGATGTGGTTGAGATCCCGACGAACCGTCCCGTGTCGCGTATCGACGATGACGACGAGGTCTATCGCACGGTCGAGGAGCGTTACAAGGCGGTCATCCGCGATGTCGAGGCGGCGTCCGCCAAGGGCCAGCCGATCCTCGTCGGCACCACCTCGATCGAGAAGTCGGAAATGCTCGCCGAACTTCTCGTCAAGGAAGGCTACAAGCTCATCGACTTCGAAAACCCGCAGGCGCTGGAGCCGCTCTACAAGGACGCGCGCGCCGGTCGCGGCACGAAGCATTTCGCGGTGCTCAACGCCCGCTTCCACGAGCAGGAAGCCTTCATCGTCGCCCAAGCCGGCGTGCCGGGCGCGATCACGATTGCCACCAACATGGCAGGCCGCGGCACCGACATTCAGCTCGGCGGTAACGCCAAGATGCGTATCGAGCGCGAGCTGGTCGGCGTCGAGGGAGAAGAGCGCACCCGCCGCGAGAAAGAGATCCTCGACGAGGTTGCCGCCTTCAAGGAGCGTGCGCTTTCTGCTGGCGGTCTCTACGTGCTCGGCACCGAGCGCCACGAGTCACGCCGCATCGACAACCAGCTGCGCGGCCGCTCGGGCCGCCAGGGCGATCCGGGCCGCTCCAAGTTCTACCTGTCGCTGCAGGACGACCTGATGCGCATCTTCGGCTCCGACCGTATGGACGGCATGCTGCAGAAGCTCGGATTGAAGGAAGGCGAGGCCATCATCCATCCGTGGATCAACAAGGCCATCGAGCGCGCGCAGGCGAAGGTCGAGGCGCGCAACTTCGACATCCGCAAAAACATCCTGAAATACGACAACGTCATGAACGACCAGCGCAAGGTCGTGTTCGAACAACGCAAGGAGTTCATGGCGGAAGAGAGCGTGCGCGAGACCATCGACGACATGCGCCACGGCGTCATCGAAGACGTCGTGGCCCGCGCCATCCCCCAGAACGCCTATGCCGAACAATGGGATGTGGCTGGCCTCAAGGAGAACGTCGTCAACTTCCTCAACCTCGATCTGCCGGTTGAGGAATGGGCGAAGGAAGAAGGCATCGCCGACGACGAGATCCGCGAGCGCATCACCAAGGCAGCGGACGAGGGTTACGCCCAGCGCGTTGAGGCGAACTCCGCCGAGGTCATGAACTATGTCGAGAAGCAGGTTCTGCTCCAGAGCCTCGATCATCTCTGGCGCGAACACCTCGTCACGCTCGATCACCTGCGTCAGGTCATCGGCTGGCGCGGTCTCGCCCAGCGCGATCCGCTGAACGAGTACAAGTCGGAAGCCTTCGAGCTTTTCAACAATCTCGTCGGCCACCTGCGCGAGCAGGTGACGGGCCAGCTTATGCGCATCCAGGTCGTGTTCCAGCAGCCTGAAGCCGCAACGCTCCCGCCCATGTTCCCGCAGCATCTCGATCCCGCCACCGGCGAAAACGAGTTCGACATGCCGCAAGGTGCGGCCTTCGGCGAAGGTGGAGCTCAAGGGTTCGCCGCCACTGCCATCGACCCGTCCACGGGCGCCCAGCGCGATCCGAACGACCCCAACACCTGGGGCCGCGTCAGCCGCAACGAGCCGTGCCCCTGCGGTTCAGGCAAGAAGTTCAAGCACTGTCACGGCCAGTTCGTGGCGTAAGCTGAGAGCTTGAGACGAAATGAAAAGCCCGGCCTCGTGTCGGGCTTTTTCTTGGGCAGAATTGCTCTCCGTCCTCATCCTGAGGATCTGGCCGGAGAAGGATAAAGCACATGTTTCCCTCCCCCTTGTGGGGAGGGCCAGGGTGGGGGTGGCGGCGGCACGCTGGTCCAGTTCGTCGCCGCCACCCCCACCTCCAACTCCTCCCCAGCGCAAGTCGGGTGTTCCCGACTTGCGTCAAAGCAAGACAAGTCTCGGGCAAGCCCGAGGCTTATGGGGGAGGAGAGCCGGTCGGTGCTTTATGAGCCAGCCTCTGGGTTGAGCGGGTCAGGCCCCGGCTATGGCGCGTGACCTTGAGGCCTCACTCCACCGCGTAGAGCACGGCAAGACCGCCGAAGAAGAGCACGATGACGGCGAACGAATCCCAGCCCATCTTCATGATGGTAGGATTGCGCCGTTCCAAAAGGCCGACGAGGAAGATGCCGGTCAGCACCGCGCCGAGAAGCGCCGAGACGGTCTCGAAGCGCGAGAGTTCGTTGATCAATGGCCCGCCGGTAAACACGGCGTCGCCGAGGAGGATCAGCGACAGGTTGACGAAGTTGGTGCCGAGAACCTGGCCGAACGCCATCTCGTAGCGCTTCAGCCGAAGGGCTGCGATGATCGAGCTTAGTTCCGGCATGGAGGTCGAGAGACCGATGAGGGCAAAGCCCACCATGCCCGTGCCGATGCCCGTCTGCTCCGCAAGCGCATCGCCCGTTTGGGCCAGGGCGAAACCTGCCACGAAGATGATGGCGCCGGTCACCGCGCTCGTGATCACGAGCGAGCGCATGGACCTTTTGTCGGCATCCTCGCTGTCTTCTTCGTGGAGCTCGTCCTCCACATCCTTCACGGTCCAGGGCGCGCGCTCGTTGTAGCCGACGGAGAGTGCGAAGAAGCCGATGCTGAGCGCGCAGAGCGCGATGGACCAGATGCCGACGCCCATGACGGGAACATCCGTCACCGTGATCGCCGCGGCGACCGTGATGAGCACCAGTATGCACAGGGTGGCCATCATCAGCGTGGAAGGGCGCGCGACGGCGGAGGTCACGGCATCGCGCCCGATGAAGGCATCCGCGACGGCAAGCAGCAGAACGTTGATGGCTGCGCTGCCGAGAAGATTGTTGACCGCGAGCGCGGGATTGCCGGCGACGGACGAGGTGATCGTGTTGGCGATTTCAGGCAGGGATGTAATGCCGCCGAGAAGCAGCATACCTACGAAAGCCTGTCCCCAGCCGGTCTTGACGGTGATGGCATCGAGCGCATGCGTGAGCCGCGTACCGGCGATCCAGACCATCACGGCCGCAGCGAGGAAGATCCCAACATTGATCCAGAGCGGATAATCCTGCGCGTTCGAAAGGGGCAATGGGCATGGCCTCCGCTGAAGGATCGCAGCGGAGCTGCAACCGTGACAATGGAGCTTCCCCGTGGACGGTTCCGAACATGCGAAGAAAGTTGAACGACGGCTGGATTGGTCGGAACGGGAAGGAGGACGCGTTCGAGTGGGCTCGAGCCCCATGTGGAATCGAGACCGTAGCGCTTCCCTTCAGCCAACAAAAAGCCCGCCATTCGGCGGGCTTTTGTATTGCGATGCTGAAAGGCTGCTTAGTTGGCCGCAGCCATATTAACCGGGGAGGAGGCCTGCACCCGCTTCTGAGGCACAGGCTTCTGGATCGGCATCGTGCGAAGGGTCGGAGACACAACCGGGGCGACGGGAGCGACCTGGGCCGTCTCGGCGACAGGTTGCGAAGCCGAGGAGCTGAAGAGGTCCGTCACATTGCTGAACATCTTCTTGTAGAAGGGCGTCTCCTGCGAAGCGGCGGGTGCCGCGAAAGCCGTCACCACCGGAGCCGGTGCGGCAGGCTGTGCGGCAGCGCGGGCGACCATGGGCTCAGGCGTCTCGGCAGGCGCTTCCCGCATGGAGGCGAAGGCCAGAGCCGTGGACGGAGTGTCGATGGTCTCGCGGCCGCTGTCATCGAGCGCAATCTGCTGCGGACCGGAGGCGATGCCCTCGGTGCGGCTGATGTAGCCGAGCTTGCTGTCGGTCACGCCGGAGGCGTTGGCGAGCGCCGTGCGGAAGGACTCGTGCGTGTCGCCGTCATGATAGACGAGCTTGACCGGCTTGGTGCCCTTGGACACCAGATTGGCCACTTCCTGCTCATCCTGTTGCTGCTTGTGCATGACGGCGGCGGTCACCGTCTCGTCGGCGTTGAACAGGTAGCGCTTGCCGGAGAAGGCCACGCGCAGCTCGTCCTTCGTCACGTCGAAGGTATCGGAGCCTTCCTTCAGGTTCTTCCAGAAGGCGATGTTCGGATCGAGGCGGTGCTTGGCCAGGTTCTGGGCCGTCATCCGGAATGGATAGGACTGGAACTGGAAGCCGCGCTGGCCAGACGCGAGGGCGTCGCGGGCGATGGCGTAAATCTCGGCCACGTTCTCGTCCGTCATGGCGAAGCAGCCGCGCGAAGAGCATGAGCCATGGACCATGATATCGCCGCCGTTACGGCCGAGCGAGCGGTCGTAAGCGTTCGGATAGCCGGTATCGAACGACAGATAGAAATTGGAATTCGGGTTCATCTGCGCCGGGGTGACCGTGTAGAAGCCTTCCGGCACCTGGCGGTCGCCCTCGCGGGTCTTGGGACCAAGCTGGCCGGACCAGCGGCAGACGGGGTAGGTCTTGAGCAGGGCGTATTTGCCGTCGGCGCCGCGCTTCCAGATCTCCAGCTCCGATTCCTTCTTGTAGGCTCGGACCAGGATGGGATCGCTCTTGGACATCCCCTTGGTGGACATCAGCGCCATGGTGGCAGGCGGAATCGGCTGAAGATGACGTGTGGAGCCTTGAGAGAGATTGCCGTCCTGGCAGGCAGCAAGCGCGAGCACCAGGCTCGCGGCCAATGCGATACGCTTCATCATGGGGGACCCCGCAATTTTGATCTGCCGGCATTGTGCCTGACAGTTCCCCTGTATCCTTAAATCGTTAGCCTTAACTGGCTCTTACTGCAAGCGGGGACGCAATGAAGTCATGGTTAAAGAGAGGTAAATTCCCCTGCCCAAAAGAATTTTTGCTCCTGCCAAGCTGCGGCGAAGTCTCTGATGAATCATCTCTTTTGAAGAAATCGATCCTGTGGACAGCAAAATGGCCGCACCCGTGGGCGCGGCCTTGAACCGAAAAAGGCTTCCGCTCTCTTTTAGAGCTTGCGGCCGATATTGAGGAACTTCTCGGCCCGATGGTCGCGCAGTTCGGCGGGGCCCATATTGCCGAGGTCGTTGAGGGCTTCCTCGATGGCGTTGCCGGCGGCCTGGATGGCGGCCTGCGGGTCCCGGTGGGCGCCGCCGACGGGCTCGGTGACGATGCTGTCGATGATGCCGAGCCGCTGGAGGTCCTGGGCGGTGATCTTCATGTTGGTGGCGGCATCCTGAGCGCGCGCTGCGTCGCGCCACAGGATAGAGGCCGCGCCCTCCGGCGAGATCACACTGTAGATGGCATGCTCCATCATCAGCACCTTGTTGGCGGTGGCGATCGCAATGGCGCCGCCCGATCCGCCCTCGCCGATGACGAGGGAGATGTTGGGAACGCCGAGACCCAGCTGCGCCTCGGTGGAGCGGGCGATGGCCTCGGCCTGGCCGCGCTCCTCCGCTTCAATGCCCGGATAGGCGCCGGCGGTGTCCACGAAGGAGAGGACGGGCAGGCTGAACCGATCCGCCATTTCCATCAGACGCACGGCCTTGCGGTAGCCCTCGGGGCGGGCCATGCCGAAATTGTGCCGGATGCGGGTTTCGGTGTTGTGGCCCTTTTCCTGGCCCATCACGCAGACCGGCTGGCCCCGGAAGCGGCCGAAGCCGCCCACGATGGCCTCGTCCTCGGCGAATTTGCGGTCGCCGGCGAGGGGCGTGAACTCGGTGATGAGCCCAGCGCAGTAATCGATGAAATGGGGCCGCTGCGGATGGCGCGCGACGAGGGTCTTCTGCCAGGGGGTAAGCTTGGCATAAAGGTCCTTCAGGGCGTCGGCGGCCTTGGTTTCCAACCGGGTGATGTCGTCGGTAATGGAGACGGCATCCCGGTTCTCACCGAGGGCCCGAAGCTCTTCGACCTTCGCCTCAAGTTCGGCGACAGGCTTTTCGAAATCGAGATAACTGCGCATCAGACTCTATGGAAAAATGGAAGGCCAGCGTGACTGAATAGCTTCGCTGGAGCGGGCGGACACTGGCGATTTAGGGTGATCAAGTCAAGTTGGGCCCTGCTTTACTCCCCTAAAACCCGGCGAAATCAAGGAAGAACGCGTCACCTGTGAGGCTGGTGACGGTACGAAAACCGGCGAGAACCGTCGTGAACGCCGCACCGCCTGGACAGTTCCAGGGCGGTAGAGCTGCTTGGTGGCTTCCACGATATGGAGACCCGCGAAGGGCATGGAAAAGCCGACCCCGATCCCTTCCCAGACCTGGGCGGTGCGCAGGAGGAGGCGGCTCGTCAGGGGCGGCATGTAGAGGGTCTCGGCCCAGCCTTCCGGCGAGAACCAGGTCTGGCGCATGAGGCTTTTCAGCTGCGAGCGGCTATAGGGCTGGCCATAGCCGAAGGGGGTGGTGTCCATGCGGGCCCACAGGCCCCGCCGGTTGGGGGCGACCAGGATGATCCGCCCGCCGGGAGTGAGAATTCGCCAGATCTCGTGGAGCAGCTCGGTCGGGCTCTCCACCGTCTCCAGAGCATGGACCACGAGCACCCTATCGATGGAGGAATCCGGCAGGGGCATCATCAGCGGATCGACGAGGGCCGAAGCGGAGGCTCCGGTGCTCGGCCAGTTCACCACGCCCTGGTTCGCGGGCATGAAGGCGAGCGCCCTCTCGCACTGGCTTCTTACATGGAGCAGGTAGGGCGGGGCATAGCCGAGGCCGAGCACGCGCAGGCCCGTCAGCGGACCCCAGAAGCGGTCGATGGCCCGTCCGACATAGCGGCGCGTCACGGCCCCGAGAGGGCTCGCATAGAAGCTGCGCAGGTCGGTGATGTCGATGCTCATGGGATATGAATGCTCATGGGCTCGTCAGAATGCCTTTCGATCCGTGCCGGCAATGCCTGATATTCGTTCGGGATCCGGTTTCCGAGATCTGGTTTCCGAGATCTGGTTTCTTGGCCTAACTGTTCCATGATAGCTCAGAGCACATCAAGACAAGGTTCCTCGATGTCAGCCCAGATTCACGCCTTTCTCTGCCTTCAGGACAATATCGGTGTTCTGATCCACGATCCCAATACGGGCGCCTGCGCCGCCATCGACGCGCCGGAGGAGGGGCCGATCCTCGCGGCCCTCGCCGAGAAGGGCTGGCAGCTCACGGACATTCTCGTCACCCATCGTCACAGCGATCACGTGCAGGGCGTCGAGGGCCTGAAGCGCCGTACCGGCTGCCGGGTGGTGGCGCCGGTGAAGGCTCGCGAAGCCGTGCCCCATGCGGATGCCTATGTGCGCGAGGGCGATACGGTCGTGGTGGGCAATCTGCAGGCGCATGTGTGGGAAACGCCGGGCCATTGCCTCGATCACGTATCATACTGGTTCGCTGCGGACCGGGCATTGTTCGCAGGCGACACGCTTTTCACGTTGGGTTGCGGACGCATGTTCGAGGGCACCTATGCCGAGTTCTGGCATTCGCTTCAGCGGCTGGCGGCGTTGCCGGACGAGGCGAAGGTTTATTCGGGCCACGATTACGTTCTCTCGAATGCCCGTTTCGCGCTTGCCGCCGATCCGAACAACGAAGCCCTGAAGGCGAGAGCGAAAGAGGCCGAGCAGGCGAAGGCGGAAGGGCGCTTCCTGGTGCCCTCCACGATGGGCCAAGAGAAGGCGACCAATCCTTTCCTGAGGGCAGGGGAGCCTGAGGTCGCGAAAACCGTTCATAAGGAAGGCGCTTCCACCGTCGAGGTGTTTCAGGCCTTGCGCGAATGGAAGAACAGGTTCTGATGCGGTCTGGCAACGAAGGAGCGGCAGGACCCCTATGAGCGACCACGGCCTCATCATCGGACTCGAGAGCAGGCTTTTGAACGCCTGGCCCTCTTTCGATTACCAGATCTATGACGGCTGGATCCTGCGTCTTGCCAACGGCTATTCCAAGCGCGCCAATTCCGCGACGCCGTTCCGCTCCGGCGTGAATTTGGATGACGAGCTCATCGACTACATGATCGCGCGTTTCGTGGAGGCGAATGTGCGCCCCACCTTCCGCCTCAACGGCATCGAGGCGCCGGACGCGGACGAGCGCCTGAAGCTGCGCGGCTTCAAGCAGGTCGAGACCACGCATGTGCTTACCGCGCCCATCACCAGCGCGGATTGCGAGCGCGATCCGGAAGTGGCGCTGGATCCGCAGCCCTCGAAGCGCTGGGTGCGCGAGGCCGCCCACTCCTATGGCGGCGACAAGTCCGACGACGCGAAGCTCCTGCAGATCGTCTCACGCATTCGCCAGAAAACGGCCTTCGCTACTTTAAGTCTCGACGACAAGCCGGTGGCCTGGGGCCTCGGCGTCGTGGAGCGCGGCTACATCGGGCTTTACGACATCGTCGTCTCGCCCGACCTGCGCGGCATCGGCCTTGGACGGCGCGTGGTGTCGAGCCTGATCGCCTGGGGCTGCGAGCAGGGGGCGCATACGTCCTATCTCCAGGTGCGCGAGGAGAACGAGGTCGCCCGCTCGCTTTACGGGGCGCTCGGTTTCGGCACGGCCTACCGCTATACCCACCGGGTCATGCCCGGACGCTCTTCCGTTTAGGCGAGAGCGTCGCCACCAGCGCGCCGGTGACGATGAGGCCGCAGGACAGCGCGAGGGTGAGGGTAGGCTCCGCATATCCGCCCAGGACCAGCAGCAGGGTCGAGAGCACGGGCGTCGCGTAGGATGCGACGCCGAGGAAGCGGATGTCGCCGCGCTTCATGCCGATATCCCAGACATAGAAGGCCGCGCCGACCGGTCCGAGACCGAGCGCCAGAACTGCGAGCCATTGCGTCGTCGTTTCCGGCCACACGGTCGTCTCGAAGGCGAAATGGCCGATCCAGCTGAGCGCGGATGTGGCAAGGCAGAAGCCCGCGACCGCATCGGTCGGCACCTGTCCGAAGCGGCGCGAGAGGACCGAGTAGCCGCCCCACACGAAGGCCGCGACGAAGGCGCAGATATAGCCCGGCATGTACTCCGCCCGCGCGTCGAGCGCGCCGCGTCCCGCGATCAGCACGATCACGCCGAGAAAGCCGAGCAGCGCACCGACGAGATGCGCGCGCCGCAGATGCTCGCCCGGCAGCAGCGAGGAAAACAGCACGATCAGGAGCGGCCAGAGATAATTGATGAGCCCCGATTCCGCCGGCGGCGCCCAGCGCAGGGCCGCGAAATATAGCGCGTGGTAGCCGAAGAGACCGCCGAGGCCCAGCGCCCATACGACAGGTTTCTGCCTGAGAGCCTTGATGCCCTGCGGGCGCACGACCCAGCTCGCCACACCGACAAGCCCGCCGATGAGAAAGCACATGGCATTGAGCTGAAGCGGCGGGATGGTACCCGTGGCGGCCGTGAACAGGGCCAGGGTGGACCAGAGCAGAATGGCGATAAGGCCGATGGTGGTGGCGGTGCGAGTCGTCATGGGGCTCGCAATAAACGAAAGCCCTCCTCAGTGGGAGGGCTTTCCATGTTCAATGGCAAATTAAACTTAAGCCATATACTGCCCGCCATTGGCCGACAGGGTCGAGCCCGTGATGAAGCCCGCATCGTCGCCTGCGAGGAACAGAACGGCGCGGGCGATTTCTTCGGCCTCGCCGAGGCGGCCCACGGGGATGAGCGGCAGGATCTTCGATTTCAGCACTTCCTCGGGCACCGCCTTCACCATCTCGGTGGCGATGTAGCCCGGCGCGACCACGTTCACGGTGACGCCCTTGTTGGCGTTCTCGAGCGCCAGCGCCTTCGCGAAGCCGACCACGCCCGCTTTGGCTGCTGAGTAATTGGCCTGTCCCATCTGGCCCTTCTGGCCGTTGATGGACGAGATGATGACGATGCGCCCGAAGCCGCGCTCGCGCATGCCCTCGATCACCGGACGCGTGCAAGTGAACATGGAATCGAGATTGGTGCGCATCACGGTGGACCATTGCTCGAATGACATTTTGTGGAACATGCCGTCGCGGGTGATACCCGCGTTGTTGACCAGGATATCGACGGGTCCGATTTCGGCCTCCACCGAGCGGATGCCTGCCTCGCAGGATGCGGCGTCGGATACGTCGAACTTGAAGACAGGAATGCCTGTCTCGGACTTGAACCGACTGGCCGCCTCGTCATTGCCCGCGTAATTCGCGGCGACCTTGTAGCCAGCCTGCTTCAGGGCGGTGGAAATCGCGGCGCCGATGCCGCGGGTTCCGCCCGTAACCAATGCAACGCGCGCCATGCCAGTTTCCTTCCCAAGATTGTTCCCTGGCGCATCGTGCGGAAAAGTGGATCCGGTTTTCCGCCCGAACGATGCGCCCTCCCATAGAGTGGAGCATCGGATTGATCCCAAAAGTGGAACCCACTTTTGGGTCCGATGCTCTAGCGGATCTCTTCGAGACCTCGTTGTCGAAGGGCCGCCTTAAGTGAAGCAGCCCTTCGATCATAGCTTAGTACAAGTCGTGAAAGGGGGAAGGGCGCACAGCCTTATTTTCCTCGATCTCGCGAAAGTTTCAGCGCGAGGTCTTCAGAATTCCCGGCCGCTTTTACCTTTCAAGGCACATGGCGACGCCCATGCCGCCGCCGATGCAGAGGGTGGCAAGGCCCTTCTTCGCGTCGCGGCGGTTCATCTCGTGCAACAGGGTCACGAGCACGCGCGCGCCCGATGCGCCGATCGGGTGGCCGATGGCGATGGCGCCGCCGTTGACGTTCACGATGGACGGATCCCAGCCCATGTCCTTGTTGACCGCGAGCGCCTGCGCCGCGAAGGCTTCGTTGGCTTCCACGAGGTCGAGGTCGGAGACTTTCCAGCCGGCCTTCTCGAGCGCCTTGCGCGAGGCGGGAATCGGGCCCGTGCCCATGACGGCGGGATCGACGCCGGCGGTGGCCCAGGAGACGATGCGCGCGAGCGGGGTGAGACCGCGCTTCTTCGCTTCCGACTCCGACATCAGCACGACGGCGGCAGCGCCGTCATTGATGCCGGACGCATTGCCCGCTGTCACGGAGCCTTCCTTGGAGAAGGCGGGTTTCAGCTTCGCGAGCGAGTCGATGGTGGTGCCGGCGCGGATGTACTCGTCCTGATCGACCACGATGTCGCCCTTGCGGGTAGAGATCGTGACAGGCACGATCTCGTCCTTGAAGCGGCCTTCCTTCTGCGCGGCCTCGGCCTTGTTCTGCGAGGCGGTGGCGAACTGGTCCTGCTCCTCGCGGGTCAGCTGCCAGCGCTGGGCCACGTTCTCGGCGGTGTTGCCCATGTGGTAGCCGTTGAAGGCATCCATCAGGCCGTCTTTCAGCATGGTGTCCGCGAGCTTGAAGTCGCCCATCTTGGTGCCTGAGCGCATATGGGCGGCGTGCGGGGCGAGCGACATGGATTCCTGGCCGCCGGCCACGATGATGTCCGCATCGCCATTGGCGATCTGCTGCATGCCGATGGCGACGGTGCGCAGGCCCGAGCCGCAGAGCTGGTTGAGGCCCCAGGCCGTCTTTTCCTGCGGAACGCCCGCGGCCATGGCGGCCTGACGGGCCGGGTTCTGGCCCTGGCCCGCGGTGAGGATCTGGCCGAGGATCACCTCGTCCACCTCGTCGGCCTGCACCTTCGCGCGCTCCAGAGCGGCCTTGATGGCGATGGCGCCCAATTCGTGAGCCGTGGTGTTGGCGAAAGCCCCGTTGAAGGAACCGACGGGTGTGCGGGCCGCTCCCACGATGACGATGCTGTCCTGGGCCATGCCTCTCTCCTGTGCTGATCTGTTCGACATGAAGATGATGTAGTGCTGGTTCGATCAAAGCTCCACAGCCTGGGAAGTCAAGGATGCGTTTGGGCAAGCGGGGCCGGAGGGTCCTTAGACTTTTGGCGCTTTGATCGCGCGGCATAAGCCTTATAATCAATGAGGACCGGCTAAATTCTGCCACAGATTGCCGGGTGTCTTTTTCAGGAGCGTATCGGCCACATGGCGACGGAAAAGCAACCGACGGTCATCAAGAAATATGCCAACCGCCGCCTCTATCACACGGGCACATCCACCTATGTGACGCTGGAAGACCTGGCCGGCATGGTGCGCCAGGGCGAGGATTTCTTGGTCTATGACGCGAAATCTGGCGACGACATCACCCGCTCGGTCCTGACCCAGATCATCTTCGAGCAGGAGAACAAGGAGGGGCAGAACCTGCTGCCCGTCACCGTTCTGCGCCAGCTGATCCGCTTCTATGGCGACAGCATGCAGGCACTCGTTCCGAGCTATCTCGAATTCTCCATGAACAATCTATCCCAGGAGCAGCAGAAGCTTCGGGACCAGATGTCCACCGCCTTCGGCGCCGGAGCCTTTCAGGCCATGGAGGAGCAGGTGCGCAAGAACATGGGCTTCTTCACGGAAGCCATGCGCATGTTCTCGCCCTTTCCGGGCGGAGTGCCGGGCACGAACGGCTCCAAGGCTCCCACCGCCCCGGAACAGGAGCAGGGCGCAGGCGACCTCGATGCGTTGAAGCGCCAGATGGCCGACATGCAGGCGAAGTTGGACAAGCTCGCCGGGAAGTAGGGTTTAAGGGGAAGCTTTTTCCGTCATGGCCGGGCTTGTCCCGGCCATCCCGATCGGAAGAGTGCGACGCCTCACAGCATCGGGATCACCGGCACAAGGCCGGTGATGACGTCGAGGGTGTGAAAACGCTCGTCGATTATCCCTAACCCCAGGCCCGATCCAGCATGTCGCGCAAAGGCGACGGCTGCGCCATCGCCATGGGCTCGCCGAAATAGCTGCCTTCCAGGTAATCCACGCCCCAGGACGTGAGGAGCCGCGCGCTCATCTCATCGTCCACCCACTCGGTTGCGACCGCGATGCCGAGGTTCTGTGCCCGGTCGATCAGGGTGCGGATGTAGAGGCGGTCCTGTGTCGAACGCTTGAGAGGCTGGATAAAGACGCCATCGATCTTGAGGAGATCGAAGGGCATGTGCCGTAGCTGGTCCACCGGAACATGGCCCTTGCCATAACCCGACAGCGCCAGCCCGATGCCGATGGCCTTCATGGCATGCAGGCGGCCCTGAAGCGCGCCGTCGCCCGCAAGAGCGCTCTCCGGCACCTCGAGCACGAGGCGCGATTCGATGCCGGGGCGGGCGCCGAGATGGGCCGCTAGCATCGGCAGCCACTCGGAATCCTTCAAGGTCGCGGAGGCGATGGGCAGCGAAAGACGTGCATGAGGATTGCGGGCGAGATGGTCCGCCGCCAGCTCCAGCATGCGCCCATCCACGAGCAGCGCGAGGTTGGCGTCGTCCAGGCTCGGCACGGGTCCGAGGGGCAGGGCATCGCCATCGGGCATGGAGAGGCTAGCCACGGCCTGCGACAGGGCCGGCTGGCGCGTATGGGCGTCCACCACGGGCCGCGTGGCTAGGATGAGGCTGCGCTCGTTGAGGGCCGTGACGATGTCGAAGGGGGCTTCAACGACCGCGCGGGAGCGGGGCGCGGGACGGGGATCGTAGAGGCCCTTGTCTGAGCCGCGATGGTGGCTTGCCTCCACCGCCTCCTCGGCAAAACGGAAGAGTTTGTGGGCACGGAAGGTGTGGTCCGGGGCGCAGGCCGCACCCAGGATCAGGCCGTCCCCGCAACCTTTCAGGAGCCCCGCCATGCGGTTCATGGCGCCGACGGTGTCCGGGGCAGGGCAGCCGACGAGGGCGAGCGCGAAGCGGGTGGGGCTGACGATCCCGAACACGTCGTGCCGGCGCATCATCGGGCGGAGCCTGCGGGCCGCCTCATTCATGCTGTCGGCCTTGTCGAAGGAACCGACGACCAGGGTGCAGGTCTGGGAAATCCTCAAGGCCTCGTTGATGCCGTTCTGTATCTGCCGCAGCAGGTCCGAGCGCGCCGCGATCCGGGCGGGTAGGCAATTCTGCATGGCGAGAACTGGGTCGGCTCGCAGCAGGCCACGCACGAAAGCGGGGTGTCCCTGGGCGCTCGGCTGCCAGCGGCCGCAATCCTCCACCATCAACACCTGGTCGGGGCCAAGGCGCAGGGCGTGTCGGGTCTCGTAGGAGCCGTTCGGTGTGTTCTGGTCCGCGATGATGTCGAAACGGGCCATGCCGCTGCCGGGCTCGACGAGCTGCGCGAAGGCGCGGCCGGTGCGGGGCAGGTCCCTTTTGGTGAGACCGAGGATCTCGGTGGCGTTCGGCCCCCAGGTCAGGGCGTCGGTGGCCATATCCCAGGCATAGGCGGTGCCGGGAAGCGGCGAAGCGGCCTGTTTGCGGGGTGTCCGGGATGCTCCCTGGAAAATCCCCAGCCGGCCCTGCCGCTTCGTTGCCATAACGCCACCTCGTACTCAAAAACACGCGTGAGGCAGAGGGGCGCGCCTCGTCTGCGCCGTCCTTAAGCCTCGGAAATATCAAGGCGTGTAGGATCGGCGCTCAGACTTAATGAACTGTAAAAAGAAACAATGATTCAGTGCCCTTGGGGCAGCGCTCTGGGGATTACGGGCATAAAAAAACCGGCGCTTTGAGCGCCGGTCTTTTTTGTCGCATGCCGCGTAAGCTTACGCGTCAGCCTTCACCTTCAGAACCTGACGGCCACGGTACATACCGGTCTTCAGATCGATGTGGTGAGGGCGGCGCAGCTCGCCGGAGTCCTTGTCCTCGCTGTAGGTCGGGGCTTTCAAGGCATCGGCGGAACGACGCATGCCGCGCCGCGAAGGCGACGTTTTTCTCTTAGGAACGGCCATTTCTCGTCTCCGGTCAAAATAGCGGAGCGCCCGCTTAACCGGGAAACGCTCACATCTCAAACTTGATGAGGTTGCGCCTCTTACAAGGTCCTGGAGGAAATATCTAGTCCTTCGTTACGAATTTAAGGCCGCAGACACCCGCTGAAGGGGGCCGCGCCCGCCATCCGGGCCTGCAATTGCCCCGCCAGGGCCCGGTGGCGATTGCTCGGCCGGCCTGGGTTGCGCACAAGCGGGTTCGGCAGGGCCCGCGCGAGGAGGGCGGCCTCATGCCTCGTCAGGTTCTTGGCCGGTTTGCGGAAGTATTTCTGGGACGCGGCCTCCGCGCCGAAGACGCCTTCGCCCCACTCGGCCACGTTGAGATAGGCCTCCATCATCTGCCGCTTGGACCAGATCAGATCGAGATAGAGGGCCACCGGGATCTCCAGCCCTTTGCGGATATAGGACCGGCTCGGCCACAGGAAGAGGTTCTTGGCCACCTGCATGGGAATGGTCGAGGCGCCCCGGGAGGGCCCGTCCTCGTCTGCATCCTCCACCACTTCGCGGATGGCGATCCAGTCCACGCCGCCATGCTCACAGAACCGGCTGTCCTCGGCGGTCATCACGGCAAGCGGCAGGTGGGGGGAGATCTCGTCGAGGCCCACGAAATCCCGCTCCACGCTCTGGAGCGTGAGCCAGCGGCCTAACATGAGGGTGGAAACCGGAGGCACGACCCAGTAGAGAAGCCCTAGCAAAAGAACCGCTCCGACCCATAAGACAATCAGACCGAGGCCGATCTGAACGGCGCGGCGGAGGAACCGGGAGACCGTCATCGGCCCCCGTGCCCGACCCGGCCGCAGCGTCCAGCGACGCCCCGACCTTCCTTCAAGTTTCTCCTCGGACGTGGCCGCCGCTCCGTCCGAATTCGGGCTCATCATGTCGCCATCCACCAGCACTTTCACCGCACGGCTCAACCAGGCCGCAGGGCTTGTCGAGGCTAATCTCGAAGCCTTGCTATCAGACAACGCGGCCCACGGCGAGATTGCCAGGCCCGAGCGCCTGATAGCGGCCATGCGGCATGCGGCGCTGGGCGGCGGCAAGCGCTTGCGGCCTTTCCTCACCATCGAGGCGGCGCGCCTCTTCGGCCGAGAGGGGGAGGGTCCCTTAAGGGCGGGCTCCGCCATCGAGCTCCTGCATTGCTACTCCCTGGTGCATGACGATCTGCCCTCCATGGACGACGACGACCTGCGGCGTGGGCGTCCGACGGTGCACAAGGCCTATGACGAGGCCACCGCGATTCTCGTGGGCGACGCCCTCCAGACGCTCGCCTTTGAGGTGCTGGCGGAAACCGCGACCGATTCCGATCCCACGATCCGCGCCGATCTCGTGCTGGGCCTTGCCCGCGCATCGGGTCTCGGCGGCATGGTGGGCGGGCAGATCCTCGATCTCACGGCGGAGGGGCGCTATGGCGCAGTCTCCATGGGCGAGCCGGAGGTGCGCCAGCTCCAGATGATGAAGACCGGCGCGATCCTCACCTTCTCGGCGGAAGCAGGCGCGATCATCGGCAGGGCGGATGCGGATTCGCGCAAGCGCCTCGTGGAATACGGGCGGGCGCTGGGCGCAGCCTTCCAGGTCGCGGACGATATCCTCGACCGGGAGGCTTCCGCAGAGGCGCTCGGCAAGCGCACCGGCAAGGATCAGGAAAAGGGCAAGGCGACCCTGGTCGACCTGCTCGGCATGGAGGGCGCGAAGCGCGAATGCGCCGCGCTGGTGGAGAAAGCCGATGCCGCGCTCGACCGGTTCGGCGCAAAGGCCGACACCTTGCGCGAGGCGGTGCGCTTCGTGGTGGAGCGGCAGGTTTAACGAGACGTGGCGATGACCTGGATCACTGCCTCGGCCAGACTGTCCGCATCGTAGGGTTTGCGCACGACGGGGACATTCGCGAGCGAGGCGGGCACCATGCCTTTCTCGCCGTAGCCGGTGGCGAAGACGAAGGGGATATTGCGCCGCGCCAGCTCTTCCGCGACCGGGATCGAGGTTTCGCTGCCGAGATTGACGTCGAGAATGGCGGCGCTCGGGGTCGATTCGGACAGCTTGCGCAGGGCATCGGAGACCGTTCCGCTCGTCGTCACATCGCCGATCCCGCGCTCGCCCAGCATGGCTTCCACATCGAGCGCGATCAGCAGCTGATCCTCGACGAGCAGCAGGGAAATATTCGCGAGATCGGCGTGTCGCTTCGCGGCGGCTTTGCGCTTGGGCCGTGCATCCTCCGATGCGAGAACCTGCACGACGTGCTTTTGCGGAATGTGGAAGATGGCCTCGACGCCGGTGGGCATGTAATCGACGCGGCTTTCTCCGCCGAGATCGTAGGGAATGCTGCGGTCGATCAGCACCGTGCCGAAGCCTTCACGCTTGGGAGCCGACACGAGAGGGCCGCCGGATTCGCGCCACACGATCCGGCACCCGCCTTCGGCTTCGAGGCTCCACATCACGGAAAGCTGGCCTCTGGCATTCGAGAGCGCGCCGTATTTCGCGGCGTTGGTGCAGAGTTCATGCAGCACCAGCGCCATTACGGAATAGGCGCGTGCATCGAGTCCCACTTTAGGGCCTTGAAGCACGATGCTCGTGCTGGGTTCCTGATACGGCGTCAGCTCCGCGCCGAGGAGGTCGCCCAGTTCTCCACCGCCGCCGCTGCGGACGACCTGATCGTGTGCGACGGCTAGAGCCTGAATGCGGCCCTGGAGCGAATCGACATAATCCCTCAGCTCGCGGCCTTCCTCGACCGGATGCCCGACGAGGGACTTGATGATCGCCAGGATGTTTTTGACCCGGTGGTTGAGCTCCTCGTTCAGCATGCGCTGGCGCACGTCGGCCTTGGTGCGCTCGTCGGCGAGAAGCTCGCCGTGGCGCAGCACGACTTCGGCGAGGGAGATCCTCGTGGCTTCCGCAATCTCGCGGTCCGCTTCCGTCCAGGGCAGGGATTGCGCCTGGACGATCTGCTTCCAGATGGCGAAGCTCTTGCGCGGCGTCAGGCGGTCGCCCATGGGGCCGCTGCTGTAGGCTTTGTCTGGATTGCCGGCCCATTCGAGCGTCTGCGCCTGCTCCTTGCGGAAGAAGAACAGGTAGTCGCGCGGCAGTTGCGACAGCGGCACGGCCATCACGCCGGAAGCCTGCGCGCGGTAGTCTTCGGCCGATGCAAGGCGATGCGACAGGGCGTGCGTTGCCCACACCTTGCCTTCGGCGACATTGCCGACGAAGCGCGTGAGGCTTGGGATCGCAGCTTCAGGAGGCGCCGCGCCCTGAACTGTCCATACGCCGTCGATCCAGAGACCGACACCATCGCAGGAAACGATCTGACTGAGTTCGCCCAAGCTCGTGCGCAGCATGTCGCTCACATCGGGCTGGTGCGATGCCAGCCGCAGGATCCTGTCCAGTGAGCGGCGCGCCTCCATGGCCACATCGAGCTTGCGCTGCTGCAGGAGAGCGTTGAGGTGGAGCGAGAAGAATTCGCCGAACACCTCCGCCGCCACGCGAAGACCCATGGGCAGGACGCGGGGCGAGTAATGATGGCAGGCGATGAGCCCCCACAGCTCGCCGCCGATGATGATCGAGACCGACATCGAAGCCGCGACGCCCATGTTGCGCAGGTACTCGCAATGGATCGGCGAGACGCTGCGCAGATGCGCGAAGGACAGGTTGAGGGGTTCTCCGGATGCATCGAGCGCCGGCACCAGCGGGATCTGGCGGCTGTCGGCATCGCCGATGATGCGGATGATGTTGCGCAGGTAGAGAACGCGCGCCTGCTGGGGAATGTCGCTGGCGGGAAAGTGCTGGCCGAGAAAACTTTCGAGATCGCCGCGCTTGGCTTCGCTCACCACTTTGCCGGCACCGTCGCGCTCGAACCGGTAGACCATGACGCGGTCATAGCCGAGCAGCCCCCGCACGAGGCGCGCTGTCTCGCGAACGAGACGCTCCACATCGGCCGTCTTGCTCAGGCGTCCGATCAAGGCGCGGGTGAGGTCGAGAGGCTGGCTGAACCGCGCGGCCGAGGGCTCGAACTCGATGATGACGGTCGATTGAAAACGGTGAATGGCGACGTCGAAATGCGCGCCCTTGATGTCGAGGTCGAACACGAGGGCGGCCCGGCCCTCGCCGCCTGATGTCGCGAGAGCATTGCGCAGGGTGTGAGCAATTTCGCCCCCGAGAAGATTCTCTATCGTAGTTCCGTTGATCGCGCCGCCTATCCTCAAGATCGCGGGTGCGTTTGCGGAATGGCGCAGGATCATGGACGCTTGCGTATCGCAGGCAAGCAGGCATCCATGCTCTTGGATGCTCCCGGGAATATGAATCGGCTCGCGATCGCAGTTGGTCAGATTGACAGGCTCGTTCGCATCCATTGCGCGTGATCTCTAAGGCTACAGGCAGTCATTGCCCAACACCGAGCGCCCGCTGCATGAAGGATGTGAGGCCAAGGGGTGGTGAAGAAATATTGCTTGCAGCAAACTAACTCTATTGCAGCAAGGATCAACTGCGACGAACGCGCCGATGCAGGCTTTCCGTTTCGCCTGCATGGCCAAGGTTGACAGGTTGGTTCAGGCCCTTGCCGAGTGGCGCCTTTTGAACCAGCGCGGCAACTTCATTTCACTCACGATCACGCCGGCGACGATCAGGGCCGCGCCGAGCAGGGCGGCGACGGGCATGTGCTCGCCGTAGATGCGCCCGACGATGCCCGCCCAGACCGGCTCGCCCGCATAGATCACCGTGGCCCGGGTGGGCGAGACGGTCTTCTGCGCCCAGTTCATCGCCAGCTGGATGCCGGCGCTCGCAAGGCCCAGGCCGACGGCGCTGCCGATCAGGAGCCAGGACGGCGCGGGCAGCGACTCGCCGAGGGGCGCCATCAGGCCGAGGGCGAGAACCGAGGTGGTGGCCAATTGCACCACTGTAACGCGGCGCGCATCCACCTTGCCGGCGAAGCCGCCGATGAGGATGATCTCGGCGGAAATGGCGATGGCGCAGAGAAGCGTCAGCACCTCACCGATCCCGAGGCCAATGGAGGTCCCGTCGGGCCCAGCGAGCAATGCAAGGCCGATGAAGGCAAGCGCGACGCCGGACCACGCCATGAGGCTCGGCGGGCGCTTCAGGACGAGCCATTGCAGCAGCGGCACGATGGGCACATAGAGCGCCGTGATGAAGGCCGATTTGCTGCTGGGGATATATTGCAGCCCGTAAGTCTGGAGCGTGTAGCCGAAGAAGATGGCGACGCCGATCATGATTCCGGCCTTGATCTCGAGCCATGTCAGCCCGCGCAGCACGGGCGCCGCGATGAGCGCCATTATCAATGCCGCCGTGCCGAAGCGGAGTCCCACGAAGAACAGCGGCCCGCTCGCGGCGAGCGCCAGCTGCACGACGAGAAAGGTCGCGCCCCAGATCATCGTGACGACGACCAGCGCCGCCTCGCTGCGGCTCAGGGCGAAGGGGGAGGCGGATGGGGAGGGGGCGGTGCTCAACGAACGTGTTCCATGCGAGCTCCGTGGGTTACGGGCAATGGATGGCAGGGTCAAGGAGAGGGTTTCACGGTTCGCCTGCGGGCACCCAGAAGCGCAGCTTCAAACGGCCGGGGCGCCCGAGGTGAGGCACCATGCCGTCCGGCACTCCACCATTGGCGAGGATGACTTTACGGGATCCCTCATTGTCGTCGTCGCAGGTGATGAGAACGCGCGAGAAACCTTCGGAGCGCACGACGGATAAGATCATTCCGAGAGCCTGCGAGGCATAACCGCGACGCTGTTTCCACGGCACGATGGTGTAGCCGATATGACCATAGGCCGTGGGCGGCAGCTCCTCCGTGCCGGGTTGGAAGCGAAAGCCGATCCGGCCGCAGAACTCCCCATCGCTGATCCAGAAATCATGCGCCGGCAGACGCGGAACATGGCGTCCATCGGGAAGCCGAATGGTCGGGCTGTGATAAAGGTCGTGGAGAAAGCGTTCGGGGTCGCGCCGGAGCTGATGCAGTTGCTCCGCGCTCACATCCTGATCCGTGTTGGGCGACCAGCCACGAGCAAGGGCGTCTTCATAAGCGGGCAGCCAGTCGAGACTCGGGCGGAGGAGCGTGATCGTTATGCAACGAAGTTGCCACCCCGCTCTGGTGGTGGCAACTCATAAAGGGACGAGCCCTACTTACACGGTGACCTGCGTTCCGACTTCCACCACGCGCCCGGTCGGGATCTGGAAGAAGTCCGTGGCGTCGCTCGCCGACTTGGCGAGGCTGATGAACACCTTGTCCTGCCAGAGCGGCATGCCCGAATGGGTGGCGGGGCGGATCGAGCGCCGCGAGAGGAAGAACGAGGTCGCCATGATGTCGACCTTGAAGCCCTGCTTGCGCAGGATCGCGAGGCCGCGCGGAATGTTCGGCGTTTCCATGTAGCCGTAGCTCAGGCGGATGCGCCAGAACGAGTCGCCCACATGCGCGATGGCGACGCGATCCTCGTCCTCGACGCGCGGAATGTCCTCGCTGCGCACGGTGAGGATCACGTTCTTCTCGTGCAGTACCTTGTTGTGCTTGAGATTGTGAAGCAGGGCTGCCGGCGCGGTGTCGGGATCGCTCGTGAGGAATACGGCGGTGCCTTTCACACGGTGCGGCGGGCTCTTCTCCAGCATCTGCACCAGCTCGACCAGCGGCACATCGATCTTGCGGGTCTTCTCGAACAGGATGCGCGTGCCCTTCACCCAGGTATACATGAGCAGGAAGAAGATGCCGGCGATGATGAGCGGGACATAGCCGCCGTCCAGGAGCTTCACGAGGTTGGACGACAGGAAGGTGAGATCGATCAGCAGCAGCGGGATCATCACCAATCCGGTCTTCACCGGCCCCCAGCCCCAGCTGCGGCTGATGACGACGCAGGCGAGAAGGGTGGTGACGACCATGGTGCCGAACACCGCGATGCCGTAGGCGCTGGCGAGGTTGCTGGAGGAGCCGAAGAGCATCACCAGGGTCACGACGGCGGCCAGCAGCAGCCAGTTCACGCGGGGCAGATAGATCTGTCCCTGATGGGTCTCGGAGGTGAAGCGCACATCGAGGCGCGGCAGCAGGCCGAGCTGGATCGCCTGCCGCGTCAAGGAATAGGCGCCGGTGATGACGGCCTGGCTCGCGACGATGGTGGCGAGCGTCGCCAGCACGACGAGGGGCAGGAGCAGCCAGGGCGGCGCCAGAAGGAAGAACGGGTTGGCGATGGAGTCGGGGTTCGACAGCACCAGGGCGCCCTGGCCGAGATAATTGAGGGCAAGCGCCGGAAACACGACCGTGCCCCAGGCCACGCGGATCGGGCGGCGGCCGAAATGCCCGAGATCGGCATAGAGCGCTTCCGCACCCGTCACAGCCAGGCACACGCTGCCGAGAATGGCAAAGGCGGTTCCCGGATGGGTGACCAGGAAACGCACGCCGTAATAGGGATTGAAGGCGAGAAACACCTCCCAATCGTCGGCGATATGGAGCAGGCCGAGGCCACCCATGGTGATGAACCACAAGAGGGTCAGCGGGCCGAAGAAGGCCGCGACCTTGCCCGTGCCTCGGCTCTGCACGGCGAACAGGCCGATCAAAATCGCCAGCGCGCCCGGCAGCACATAGCTTTCGAAGGAGGGGGCGACGAGCTTCAGGCCTTCCAACGCCGAGAGCACGGAAATGGCGGGGGTGATGGCGGCATCGCCATAGAACAGGGCCGCTCCGGCCATGCCCATTATGAGCACGGGCAGGCTGCGCCGCCCAAGGGCAAGCTGGGTCAGGGCCACCAGGGTCAAGGAGCCGCCTTCGCCCTTGTTGTCGGCGCGCAGGAGAATCAGCACGTATTTGACGCTGACCGTCAGGATCAGCGCCCAGAGCAGCAGCGACAGGATGCTGATGATCAGCTCGCGGGTCAGCGGAACCGGCGTTCCATGGTGTCCGCCGGTGGCAGCGGCCACGGTCTCGCGCATGGCGTAGAGAGGGCTCGTGCCGATATCGCCATAGACGACGCCGATGGCGCCGAGCATGAGGGTCCAGAAGCCCGCATGAGAGTGGGTTTCGGGGGTGCTGGCCTCCGGAGCCGCGGAATCGGCATGCCCGGGAGCAACTTGCTGTTCTGCCATGTGTGCTTTTCTTTGCGGCTAGTCCGCGGACGACCCTTGTTGGAACACTCTGTCGACGACGAAGGGCGGCCCCTTCTCAATGAGTGCAGCGGCCGTCACTGCCGGCGCGGCGGGCTCTCTAGCACATCGCGCTCTAGCTTAAAACGGAATTCCAACAACGGTTCCACTGCCTTACTCGGCGGCGTCGCGCCCGGCTTGGCCGTAATTCTTCTCGATATAGTCGAGGACGAGCTTCTGGAAATCCTGGGCGAGCGTTGGCCCACGCAGGGTCAGGGCCTTTTTCCCATCGATGAAGACCGGCGCCGCCGGCTGCTCGCCGGTGCCGGGCAGGGAAATGCCGATATTGGCGTGCTTCGATTCGCCGGGCCCGTTCACGATGCAGCCCATCACGGCGACATTCAGGTTCTCGACGCCGGGATAGGTGCGCTTCCAATCAGGCATGGAGGTGGAAATCCAGTTCTGGATGTCCCGGGCCAGCTCCTGGAAGACCGAGGACGTGGTGCGTCCGCAGCCGGGGCAGGCGGCCACCAGGGGCACGAAGGTGCGAAAACCCATGGTCTGGAGCAGCTCCTGGGCGGTCTTCACCTCCAGGGTTCGGTCGCCGCCGGGCTCGGGCGTCAGTGAGAAGCGGATCGTGTCGCCGATGCCCTGCTGGAGCAGGATGCCGATGGCCGCGGAGGACGCGACGATGCCCTTCGAGCCCATGCCGGCCTCGGTGAGGCCCAGATGGATCGCGTAGTCGGAGCGGCGGGCAAGGTCTTCATACACCGCGATCAGGTCCTGCACGGCGGAAACCTTGGCCGAAAGGATGATCCGGTCCTTCGCGAGGCCGATCTCCTCTGCGCGGGTGGCGGAGAGGAGGGCGGACTGGATCATGGCCTCGCGGGTCACCCAGCGCATGTCGCGCGGGTTCGCGGAGGCCGCGTTCTCGTTCATGAGATGGGTCAGGAGCTCCTGGTCGAGGGAGCCCCAGTTCGCGCCGATGCGCACGGCTTTATCGTGGCGGATGGCCTGCTCGACGATTGCCGCGAACTGCCGGTCCTTCTTTTCCTTGAAGCCCACATTGCCTGGATTGATGCGGTACTTGTCGAGAGCCTCGGCGCAGGCTGGGTGGTCCGCTAGCAGCTGGTGGCCGATATAGTGGAAATCGCCCACGAGAGGCACGCTCACGCCGAGCCGGTCGAGCCGCTCGCGGATTTTCGGCACGGCGGCGGCGGCCTCGTCGCGATCCACCGTGATGCGCACGATCTCCGAGCCTGCCCGGGCCAGTGCCGCCACCTGAGCGACCGTCGCGTCTATATCCGCCGTGTCCGTGTTGGTCATGGACTGGACGACGATGGGAGCGCCGCCTCCGACCATGACGTTGCCGACCCTGACCCCCACCGTACGGTGACGGGGGCTAGGACCTGCATGGGCCTCAAGGCAAGGCGCTTCAGGGGAAGACAAAGAAGACATGCTGCAATCCACGGCGGCCGGCCACGATGGCTGCCGCCGTTTAGCTGATGCCAAAACCCTGTTCCGTCAAGCGCGGCCTAGAGCATCGGGCCCAAAAGTGGGAACCTGTTTTGGGCGGAAAGATACTTCTTCAGGTCAGCAATGGGAGCAGCGGCCGGTGATTTCCAGGGCCTTGGCGTGCGAGGAGAAACTGTGCTGCTTCAGAAGGCTGGACAGGGTGTGGGCGATCTCGGGGGAGGGGATGTCCGTGACCTCGCCGCACCCCTCGCAGATCAAGAAGGCGTGGGTGGCGCTGCCCGGCTCCCCATCCTGGGCGACATAGGCGTTCAGGCTGGCGATGCGATGGGCCAGGCCCTGCTCGATCAGGAAGTCGAGGGCGCGATAAACGGTGATCGGGGCGATCTTGCGCCCTTGCGGCGCGACAAGCGCGGCCAGATTGTAAGCGCCGAGAGGCTTCGAGGCCATGTGAAGCGCTTCAAGGACCCGGCGGCGGATCGGCGTCAGGCGGGCGCGCTGAGCTTTACAAGCCTCTTCAGCCTGGGAGAGACTTTTCGCAACGTTCTCCGGAATGCGGATCGATTTTGCGGGTTCGCGAAGATTCGATGAACGATCGACGACAGGCTGAGTCATGAGAGTGCTCTGAATCTGACGGCCACAAATGGAAAGGGATAGAATTCAACGATGAGGCAGAACGGCCTGCTTTTAATGAGATAGTTTATATCGGAACATAATCAACCCGAAGCTTTGCAAAATGCAGACGGCAATTTCGCCACATGTGAAGAATATAGGCAGATCTATGCTTCGGAGTGACGAAAACGCCAGACGCCGGTCTTCTTGATCTCGGCGTCTTCAAGGGTCCGAGTCACTGGCACCTCATAGAGACAAAGCTGCTCGAGCTTGTCCTTGGGCAGATAGCTGCGCCCCGGATCGCCGATAAGAACGGCGGCGCCTCTCCGGCTCAGGGCGAAGAGCCAATCCGTGACCTGCTCGGCCAGATCGCGCTCGTAGCAGATGTCGCCCGCAAGCACCGTATCCCAGCCCTCGTCGCGGCCGATCAGGTTGGCCTGCACGGGAGTGACCGTCACGCCATTGGCCTCGGCATTGAGACCGATGGCGGCAATGGCGAAGGAATCGATGTCGCAGGCCAGCACCTCCGCCGCGCCCGCCTTCATGGCCGCGATGGCGACGAGGCCGGAGCCTGAGGCGAAATCCAGAACGCGCTTGCCGCGCACAGTCTCAGGATTGTCGAGGATATAGCGGGCGAGCGCCTGCCCGCCGGCCCAGGCAAAGGCCCAGAAAGGCGGCGGCAGGCCGATCTCACCGAGCTCTTCCTCCGTCCGCTGCCAGAGCTCCGTCGCCTCGTCGGCCGCATGCAGGGAGAGTTCCGGTGTGTGCGGAACCGGCAGAAGCCGGGTTTCAGTGCGGATGAAGGCAGCCGGGTCCTTGATCATGATCGCAGCAGGGAGGTGTAGAGCCGCTTTAGGTCATCCATCACATGGCGCTCCGTGAAGCCCTCGAGCACGCGGGCCCGCGCCGCCTCACCCATGCGGGCCACATGGTTGGGTTCGGAGGCCAGATTGAGCAGAGCCTCTGACAACGCATCCGCGTTGTCCGGCGCCACCACGAACCCTTCCGAGCCGTCGCGGACCAGGGCGCGGCAGCCGGGCACATCGGTGGTGAGAATGGCACGGCCGCAGGCGGCGGCTTCCAGCAAGGTGCGAGGCAGGCCCTCGCCGCCGCGCGAGGGCAGGCAGGCGACATGATGATCGCGCCAGACGGCGGCCACATCCCGCGTCGGCCCGTGCCAGGAAATGCCGGGCTCGGCGGCCCAGCTTTTCAGGGTGTCTTCCGGAATGGCCTTGGGGTTCGAGGGGTCGGGCGCACCATAGAGCGACAGCTCCACATCCGCGCCTTTCGCGCGCGCGGACTTCACCGCCTCGACCGCCAGGTCGATGCCCTTGGACCAGAGCATGCGGGCGACGACGGCTACCCTCAAGGGTGGCTGCGGGGGAAGCGGGGCGGGCTGAAGAAGCTCCGGATCGATGCCCGCGCCGCCCACGATGGTGACGTTCGAGGCATTGGGGTCGAGCCCCAGCAGCTTGGGATCGTCGGGGTTCTCGAAAAGATAGCGCGTCCTGGACGTCGCGAGCCCGCGCACCAGCAGGCGCACGGCGCGCTGGGACCAGCGGCCGACGAAGTCTGTCCTGGCTCCGAGAAAACCAAGGCCCGTCAACGCATAGACCCGCCCTCCGACACCGGCCATGGAGGCGGCGAAGCCTCCGACCAGGATGCTCTTGAGCGCGATGCAATGAACGATATCGGCCTTCTCGTCCTTCAGGATCGCGGCGAGTTGGCCTGCGGCATAGCCGGCGGCCATGGGGTTGAGGCTGCGCCGCTCCGCCTCCAGGGGGATCACCTTCGCGCCCGTCGCCTCGATGGCTTCGCGATGGGTACGCACCCGGGTGACCACGCTCACATCAAGCCCCAGCTCCCGCGCAGCCCTGGCCATGGGCAGGAAATGCGACACGAAGAACCAGTCCTCGGTGACGATGAAGACGAGCTTGCGGCCCTGGGTTTCAGGAAGGGAGGTCAACGACAAGGGATCATCCGGTTGAAAGAGACTCTGCTCTTCTAGCTGTGGCGGCAGGGAGAGGGAACCACCCTTTTCCCCATCCGTTGCCGTGGCCTGACGATGGAGACACGTATGAATGAATGGCTTCCGACGATCCTGGCGACGGTTGCCGGCATCCTGTCCACGGCAAGCTTCGTGCCGCAGGTGCTCAAGGCCTGGAGGGAGCGGGACACAGCGGCCATCTCCAAGCGCATGTACATTGTCACCGTCACGGCCTTCACGCTCTGGTCCAGCTACGGCTTCCTGATCGGCAACATGCCGCTCATCGTGTTCAACCTGCTGAGCCTGTGTTTGAGCGGAACGATCCTGGCGCTCAAGATCCGCAACGACCGGCAGGAAGCGAGAGGCGAGGGCGCGTCCTCGTCACGCAGGGAACCGGGGGTCGTCTCCTCTGGTTGACGTTCTGCTCTTCATTCAGGGCGAGCCATCTTGCAAGGCGAACCATCTTGTCCGATTCAAACAGTACCGATGTCGTCGATCCCCGCGATGCCGCTGAGACGGCGGGGCTTCTCTACGTGTCAGACGAGGAGCCTGGCATCAGGCGCAGGAAGTCCGGCAAGGGCTTCACCTATCTGCGCTCCGACGGCAAGAAGGTCGAGGACGAGGCCGTCTTGAAACGCATCAGGTCGCTCGCCATTCCGCCCGCCTACACGGATGTGTGGATCTGCACCAAGGCGAACGGCCACATCCAGGCAACGGGCCGCGATGCGAAGGGCCGCAAGCAATACCGCTACCATCCCGCTTTCCGCGAGGCGCGGGAGAGCACGAAATACGAGCATATGCTGGAATTCGCGGCGGGTCTCCCGGCGATCCGCAAGTCCATCGACGAGCATATGAGCCTGCGCGGCTTAGCCCGCGAGAAGGTGCTCGCAACCGTCGTGCATCTTCTCGAAAACACGCTTATCCGCGTCGGCAACGAGGATTACGCCAAGCAGAATAAGAGCTATGGCCTCACCACCCTGCGCGACCCGCATGTGAAGGTGAATGGCGGCGAGCTGCGGTTTCAGTTCAAGGGCAAGAGCGGCAAGACCTGGAAGTTGCAGGTCAAGGATCGCCGCGTCGCCAAGATCGTAAAGGCCTGCCAGGATCTGCCGGGCCAGGACCTGTTCCAATATCTCGACGAGAACGGCGAGCGGCAATCGATCACCTCGTCGGACGTAAACGCCTATTTGAAGGAGATCACCGGGCGCGACATTACCGCGAAGGATTTCCGGACATGGGCGGGCACGGTGCTGGCGACCCTGGCGCTTTCCGAATTCGAGCAGTTCGACAGCGAGGCGAAAGCCAAGAAGAACATCCGCGCGGCCATCGAGGAAGTGTCGTCACGCCTCGGCAACACGCCGACCATCTGCCGCAAATGCTATGTGCATCCGGAGGTCTTCTCCTGCTATCTCGATGGCGATCTGCTGCTGGAGATCAAGAACAAGGTCGAGACGGAGTTGCGCGAAGACTTGGCCTCCTTGAGACCGGAAGAGGCAGCGGTGCTCACGCTCCTACAGGAACGCCTGTCCCGCGAGGTCAGGAAGCAGGAGAAGGCAAAGCCTGCGAAGAAGCGCGGTGTCTCAACCCGAAGGCAGAGCAAGGCGCAGCCCGAGGCGCGTGTCTGAGATATCTTGACCAAGCCTTCACGCTTGTGCTCCATCGCGCGCATGTCGCCGAGGATTTCATGCGCCGCCTGTCCCTTTTGATTATATCCAGCACCGTCATCGCTTTCGGAATAGCTCCGGGCCATGCGCAGGATCGCCCCGGGAAGAGCTGGGTCGAAGTTAAGTGCGAGCGTTACAAGAATGCCTGGGCGGAAGCGCTGAAACGGCGCGGCACGCAGGGTATCGGGCAGGAATTCCTGGAGCGCCATGACGCCTTTCTCGCGTCCGGCTGCACGGCGCAAGGCAGTGTTTGCCCTCGCTCTACCGAAGAATTCGACCTCGCCAACATGATGGTCGTCGCAGCCATGAACGCAGGCACGGCAAGCACTTTCCCGCCCTTCTCCTGCCGGAAGTGACGGCTCTCGATCCCGAATTGCAGATTTAAGCGGCGTAGCCGCCTCTTGGTTTCATGCCGCAACTGCCCTAAAAGCACGGGGGTAGGTTGAAGGGGAAGCGGTATGGAACTTGACGCCCTGATGCTGTCGCGCATCCAGTTTGCGTTCACGATAGCCTTCCACATCATCTTCCCGGCCTTCACCATCGGCCTCGCGAGCTGGCTCGCGGCCCTTGAGTTCAACTGGCTCCGCACGGGCAACCCGCTCTACCGCAATCTCTACCGGTTCTGGGTGAAGGTCTTCGCGGTATCCTTCGGCCTCGGCGTCGTGTCGGGCATCGTCATGAGCTACCAGTTCGGCACCAACTGGTCGCGGTTTTCGGAAATCGCCGGAAACGTGGTGGGGCCGCTGATGGCCTATGAGGTGCTGACCGCCTTCTTCCTCGAAGCGTCCTTCCTCGGCATCATGCTCTTCGGCTGGGAGCGCGTCGGCAACCGGCTGCATTTCTTTGCAACCTGCATGGTGGCTTTGGGTACGCTGATCTCGGCCTTCTGGATCCTCTCCGTGAACTCCTGGATGCAGACGCCGGTCGGATTTGCCATCGAGAACGGCAAGATGGTGCCGGACGATTGGTTCGAGATCGTCTTCAATCCATCCTTCCCCTTGCGCTACGTGCATATGGTGATGGGCTGCTACATCACGACGGCCTTCGCGGTGGCCGGCATGTCGGCCTGGATGCTGCTGCGCCATCCTCACGATGCGCCGGAGGCGAAGCTCGCCGCCTCGCGCCGTTCCATGTCGATGGCGCTCTGGTTCGCCGCGATCTTCGTGCCGGTGCAGATCGTCATCGGAGACCTGCACGGCCTCGGCGTGCTCAAATATCAGCCGACGAAGCTTGCGGCGATCGAGGGCAACTGGAACCGCATGGACAACATGCCCCTGCGCCTTTTCGCAATCCCCGACGAGGTCAACGAGACGAACCGTTTCGAGATCGCGATTCCGAAGATCGGCAGCTGGGTTCTGACCCATGCCTTCGACGGCGTGGTGCCGGGGCTCAAGGATGTTCCGCCCGATGAGCGCCCGCCGGTCTGGCCGGTGTTCTTTTCGTTCCGCATCATGGTCGGCCTCGGTTTCGCCATGCTGGGCATCGGCCTGTGGAGCCTCTATCTGCGCTACAGGGGCACGCTGTTCACCAACAGGACTTTCCTCACCGCCACCATGATCATGACTCCCTCGGGTTTCGGCGCGGTGCTGTTCGGCTGGTTCACGGCGGAGATCGGCCGTCAGCCCTATGTGGTCTACGGACATTTGCGCACGGCGGATGCGGTGTCGCCGGTTGCGGCGGGCGCGGTCGGCGCGTCGCTCGTCACCTTCATGGTCGTCTATGCCTTCGTGTTCGGCTTCGGCTCGTATTACCTCGCCAAGCTCCTGCGGCGCGGCCCCGACCCGATCGAGCAGATGCCGGACGAGGACGATCCCCGCAGGAAGGCCAAGCGCCCGTTCTCCGTGACGGACGAAGGCCTGGAAGGCGAGCCTAGGCATCAGGCGCAGCTGACACGGTAGGAGGCGAGAAGCATGTTCGGTTTCGGAATGCAGTATGAAGGTCTCGCTTTCTGGCTGCCGCTGATCTGGGCCGGTCTGATCGCGGTCGCGGTGGCCATGTATGTGGTCGTCGATGGCTTCGATCTCGGCGTCGGCATTCTCTTCAAGGCGGCGAAAAGCGACAATTGGCGCGACCGGATGATGTTTTCGGTGGCGCCCATCTGGGACGGCAACGAGACGTGGCTCATTCTCGGCGGCGGCGGGCTCTTCGCGGTCTTCCACATTGCCTACGCGGTGATGATGCCGGCGCTCTACGTGCCGATCACGCTCATGCTGATCGCGCTCATCTTTCGCGGCGTCGCCTTCGAGTTTCGCTTCAAGTCGGACCGCTCGAAGTTTTTGTGGGACAACGCCTTCTTCTTCGGCTCTCTCGCCGCGACGTTCTTCCAGGGCATGGTGCTCGGCGCCTTCGTGCAGGGCTTCTCGACGGATGGACGCCAGTTCACCGGCGGCACTTTCGATTTCCTGACGCCGTTCAGCGTGCTCACCGGCATCAGCCTGATCTTCGGCTACGGGCTTCTCGGCGCCACCTGGTGCGTGATGAAGACCACCGGAGAGCTGGAAATTTGGGCGCGGCGCGTGGCGGTGCGGTTCCTGATCGCAACCGTCATCTCCATGGCGATCGTGTCCGCCTGGGTGCCTTTCCTCGGCAGGCAGATCGAGACGCGCTGGTTCACCTGGCCCAACATCGCGTTTCTCGCGCCGATTCCGCTGATCACGGCCTATGTAGCCTATCGTCTGTTCCGCGATCTGGAGGAGGGGCGGCATGTGCGGCCGTTCTTCCTGACTATTGCCATGTTCCTGCTCGGTTATCTCGGCCTCGGCGTCAGCCTGTTTCCCTACCTCGTGCCGCCGAGCCTGACGATCTGGGACACGGCGAACACGGTGAAATCTCAGCTCTTCGCGCTGGTCGGTTTCGCCATCGTGCTGCCGATCACCTTCGCCTACACGGCTTATGCCTATTACGTGTTCCGCGGAAAGGTGGATGAGGAGATCAAGGGCGGCGGATACGGGTATCACTGATGCGGGCCGCGCCGCAGCAGCCGGGTGGAGGGCGCGTCAAGCGCCTCCTCTGGTTCGTCTTCATCTACGTGGCGAGCCTCGCCGTTTTCGCGGCGCTGGTCTACGGGCTCAGGTGGACCATTCCCCGCTGAAGGCTCAACGGTAGGTGCCGATGAAGCCCTTGTCGGTCAGAACCACCCAGCGTGCGCCGCGACGCTCGATGGATTCCACGCGGCCGACGCCGGGAATGACGCCGCCGGGCATGACCTCGTAAAGCCGCCGGTTGCGGCTCTCCACGAGGGCGGACCCGTTATAGACCTCACGCAGAACCCACCCGTCCACCGGCTCGGTCTTCCGGGTGCTCTCCGGGGCCGCAGCAGCTGCCGCCGCCGTGACAGCCGGCTTGGCGCTGAGGCTGTTCAGGGTCGTCGTGATCTGCCCCTCGAACTTGTCGAACCGCGCTTCGATGGCGGAGAGCTTCTTACCGGGCTCCTGCAGGGCGATGGTTAGACGCTCCACCTTCTCGGTGAGCTTGGCCTGATCGGTGGCGGAGGCGGTCGAGGCGGTGTGACTGACGTCCTTGTAGGAAGCCATCGTACCCTTTAGCGACTCAAGGTCGCTGGTGAGGCGGGCCAGAACCTCCTGGCTGCGGGCCGTCTCCATCGCCAGGCGCTCGATAGCCTCTTGGTTGCCGAGGGTTCCCATGTAGGAGGCGAACCAGCCCGCGCCGATCAGGACGACCGCGGTCGCAGCATGTGCGAAATGATACATCAAAGTGGGTCGGGACTTGGGTATAAGATGAAGGGTCGATGGTTCGGCCGCCGTGACGGGAGCAACCAAGGGAACAGGCTTCAAACCGGCTCTCGCGCTTCTGATCGCCTCTTCCAGAGCAGCATTTGCCGCAGGGTCGATCTGGATAGCGCTTGCAGGTGATTCCGCTGCGTTCTCTGCGGAAGCGGCAGGGGCCTGAAGGCTGTCATTCTTTTCCATAATGCGACCTCATTTGTCGGTCACATCCGCTTAACTATAAATATTTACCGAAGCGTTACCTTTAAGAATATCGCATTCCGTTACGGCACAGTTAAGTGCCTACCCAAATGTATAGTAAGAAAATTTACTTCTGCGTTGAGCGAGTCTTTTTATTGACATAGTTACACTGGATAGGGTTACTAAAGAGGATGGCGTAACGGAATGCGCCGACTTCGGGGGCATCTTTAATCCGTAAGAACTGTGGGAATTTTCCACCTTAATCCGGCAGTTTCCTGCTAGGATGCCTTGCGGTCCAAAGCCCGACATCGAAACCGTCGCAAGACGGGTAACCTCATGCTAGGATATATTCTTGCATGATGGTACTGCAACTCGACGATGGGTTCGCGAACATGATCCATCGATGGAAAGAAGAAAATGAAGCAGGCATCGAGAAATCGGGAAGACAGCACAGAGGTCCAAGACGCTCTTAAATCGTGTTTTCCGTCCTTCACCGGCGTCGCGGTCTTTTCGGCCGTAGTCAACATCCTGGCCCTGACGGGCTCCATCTATATGCTTCAGGTCTATGACCGAGTGCTGTCGAGCCGGAGCATCCCGACTCTCATCGGCCTCTCGCTCATCACCCTGGCGGCCTACGCCCTCTCGGGTGGCCTCGACATGCTGCGCGGCAAGATGCTGGCGCGCATCGGCGCCCGGTTCGACGAAATTCTGGCCCCTCGCGTGTTCGACCTCGTAGCCACCATGCCTCTGAAGGGCGCCAAGGCTGCCGAGAGCATGCAGCCGATTCGCGACGTGGACACGATCCGCGGGTTCCTGTCGGGCCTCGGCCCCACAGCGCTCTTCGACATGCCGTTCATGCCGATCTTCCTTATCGGCTGCTTCATGATCCACCCCTGGGTCGGCGTCATGTCCGTCTTCGGTGGTATCTGCATCATCATCCTGACCATCTATACGGACGCTAAGAGCAAGGCCCCCTCCTACGAGGTGACCAAGAGCGGCGCCGAGCGTCATGCCATGGCCGAGACGAGCCGCCGCAACGCGGAAGCCATCCGCGCGCTGGGCATGCTCGGCTTCCTCGCCAAGCGCTATGACGAGGTGCATGTGCGCCACGTCAATGACGGCCTGGCCGCCAGCGAATCCTCCGCCGGCATCAGCGCCTTCGCCAAGGTGTTCCGCATGGTTCTCCAGTCGGGCATCCTGGGCCTCGGCGCCCTGCTCGTGATCGAAGGTCAGATGTCGGGCGGTCTCATGATCGCGGGTTCGATCCTCATGTCCCGTGCGCTTGCGCCCATCGAGATCGCGGTCGCCCACTGGAAGGGCTTCACCGCCTCCCGCCAGGCCTATCGCCGCCTGCAGCACATCATGTCGATCGTGCCCGCTCAGGGTAAGCGCATGCCGCTGCCCGGCCCGAAGCAGGGCCTGTCTGTCGAAGACATCTATGTCGGTCCTCCCGGCTCGACACAGCCGGTCGTCCAGGGCGCCGCGCTCCAGCTCCAGGCTGGCCAGGGCCTCGGCCTGATCGGACCCAGCGCCTCCGGAAAGTCCACTCTCGCCCGTGCCCTCGTCGGTGTGTGGCCGACCCTGCGCGGCGAGATCCGCCTCGATGGCGCCGCCCTCGATCAGTGGGAACCTGACCACCTAGGCCCGCACATCGGCTACCTGCCGCAGGATGTGGAGCTGTTCGAAGGCACCGTTGCGGAGAACATCTCACGCTTCAAGCCGAACGCGAAGCCCGAGGACGTTATCGCTGCGGCCAAGACCGCCGGCGCCCACGAGCTCGTCCTCAACCTGCCGGACGGCTACGATACGAAAATCGGCGAAAGCGGCGCGTCCCTCTCGGGCGGTCAGCGCCAGCGCGTCGCCCTGGCCCGCGCCCTCTTCGGCAACCCGTTCCTGGTCGTGCTCGACGAGCCGAATGCCAGCCTTGACGGCGCCGGCGACGAGGCTCTCAACCAGGCGATCCTCGCGGTTCGCCAGCGCGGCGGCATCGTCGTCGTCATCACTCACCGCCCGGCCGCTCTCGGCCAGGTCGATCAGGTCGCCATCATGGAAGAGGGCCGCATCAAGGCCTTCGGCCCGCGGGACGAGGTCCTGCAGGGCGTGATGAAACGCAATACGGCTCCGGCCCAGGCTCCGACAGTGCGTCCGCAGCAGGCCTCGGCAGCAGCGCAGGCGCAGGCTTCCAGCCTGCGGGAGGTTGGTTAAATGTTGGTCCTTCCCACTCAAGCCCCGAAGCCCACGCTGCATCAGCAGGTTCTTCGTCAGTCCACCATCGTCGGCATCTCCATGATCGCCTTGTTTGCCGGCACCATCGGCCTCTGGGCCGCGACGTCCACCCTCTCGGGTGCCGTGGTCGCGGGCGGTCAGTTCGTCGTCGACAACAGCGTCAAGAAGATCCAGCACTCCACCGGCGGCATCGTCGGCGAGCTGAAGGTGAAGGAAGGCGAGCGCGTCAAGGAAGGTGACCTCCTGGTCCGCCTCGACGAGACGCTGACCCGCGCCAACCTCCAGGTGGTCTCCAAGCAGCTCGACGAGTATCTGGGCCGCTCAGCGCGCCTTGAAGCGGAGCGCGATGGCGTAAGCGAAATCCAGCTGCCGGTCGAGTTCACGGATCGCCTCAACGAGCCGGCCGTTCGGAAGATCGTGTCTTCCGAGCGCACCCTGTTCGACGCACGCCGTGCGGCCCGTGACGCGCAGAAGGACCAGCTCAAGAAGCGCATTGCCCAATCGCAGGACGAGATCAACGGCCTGAAGGCACAGCAGGCCGCCAAGGCCCGCGAGGCCGAGCTGATTGTCGAAGAGCTCAAGGGCGTCCGCGAGCTCTATCAGAAGAACCTGGTGCAGCTGCCCCGCCTGAACGCCCTCGAGCGTGACGCCGCGAGCATCGAAGGCCAGCGCGGCCAGCTGATCGCCGCCGTCGCACAATCGCAGAGCCGCATCGCCGAGACCGAGTTCCAGATCATCCAGATCGACGAGCAGATGCGCGCCGAGGCGATGCAGGAACTGCGCGAGATGCAGGGCAAGGTGGCAGAATACACTGAGCGCAAGGTGGCCGCCGAAGACCAGCTCAAGCGCACGGATCTCCGTGCGCCGAGCGACGGCTACGTGCACCAGCTGAACGTTCACACGATCGGCGGCGTCATTTCACCGGCCGAGCCTGTGATGCTGATCGTTCCCACGAACGATAAGCTCCAGCTCGAAGCCAAGGTGATGCCGAACGATATCGATCAGGTGAAGTTCGGGCAGAAGGCCACGGTGAAGGTCCATGCTTCGAATGCCCGCATGATCCCCGACCTGCACGGCACCGTCAGCCGTATCTCGGCCGACGTCTCCCGTGATCAGCAGACCGGCGTGTCCTTCTATACGATCCGCGTGGATCTACCTGGGGAGGAGATCAAGCGCCTGGAAAACCTGCACCTCATCGCAGGCATGCAGGCCGAGGTCTTCGTCGAGGTGAACGAGCGCACTCCGTTCGAATATTTCTTCAAGCCCATGCAGGAACAGATCGCCCGCGCCTTCCGCGAGCATTGATCTCTCGCTTCAGGGATTTCAAACCAGACGCCGTCGGCAGAAATGCCGGCGGCGTTTTTATTTTCCATGCACTACCAGCAATTTAGCCCTGTATCAGACCGATGGAACCTGGAAACTTGCCGCCGGGAACCCATAAACAGTGGCGGACGCCGCCTTCCCCTCCCGGTGTCCGGGCGTAAAGCGAAACTTCGAGGCTGACCGGGAGTTGAAGCTTAGCCGTTCAAGACAGAAATCTTGAGGACATAGAGGTTTGAGAATCATCTTTCGATTTGGCGGCATCGCGTTGCTGGTAGCCGCCATTGTCATTCTAGCCGTCCTGCCCTTCGCGACATCCTTTGTGGAGCAATGGACACGCCGGGACGTGGAATTGCGGGCCCGCCTGGTGTTCAACTCGGCCCGCGACCAGGTCGCCGGGCTCATCGCGCGCAACGACGGGCCCCGGATCGGGAATCTTTTCGAGCGTATCGCCTCGGATGAGCGGGTGCTGGCCATCGGCTATTGCGACGGCGACGAGCTGCGCTACCCGTCGCGCAACATGCCGTCGACTTTCACCTGCGACAAGGCGGCCCGCTCCAACACGGAAAGCTTCTCCTCCTTCAGCGGCGAGACGGGAGACATTCTGGTCAGCGCGTTCCCGCTGACCGTGCAGGGCCGCAAGGGGCACCTCGTCGTCCTGCACGACCTGACCTATTCCGACAGGCGCGGCGGAGAGGCGCGGAACTACCTGTTCCTGGCGCTGGCCGGGGTGGCCTTCGGCGCCGCCGCCTTGGCCGCCATGATCGCGGCCCTCATCATGCGGCGCTGGCTCGCCTCCATCCGCCAGGCCCTGGAGAGCGCCCGCTCCGGTACGGCAAGCACGCCCGAGCAGGAGAACATCATTCCGCTCGGCCAGGAAATCCGCGACGTGCTTCAGGAACTCGAAGCCTCGCGCCGCACCATCGACGCGGCTCATACCGATTGGAGCCCGGAGACGTTGCGCGCGGCGCTCGCGAACGAATTGTCGGGATCGGAAGTGATCGTGGTGTCGAACCGCGAGCCCTACATCCACAACAAGGCCGATGACGGGCGCATCACCCTGCAGATTCCCGCAAGCGGCCTCGTCTCCGCCCTCGAACCCGTGGTGCGCGCCTGTGGCGGCACATGGGTCGCCCATGGCAGCGGATCGGCGGACCGCGACGTGGTGGATTCTTCCGACCGTGTGCCGGTGCCGCCGAGCCATCCGTCCTACACGCTTCGCCGCGTCTGGCTGACAGACGAGGAGCAGGACGGTTATTATTACGGCGCGGCCAACGAGGGACTCTGGCCCTTGTGCCACATCGCCTTCGTGCGCCCGGTCTTCCGTGAGCAGGATTGGCAGTATTACCGGGCCGTGAACGAGAAATTCGCGGATGCCATCGTGGCGGAAGCCAAGCGCGAGGATCCGATCATCCTGGTTCAGGATTATCACTTCGCTCTGCTGCCGCGCATGATCCGCAACCGGCTGCCGCAGGCGACCATCGTGACCTTCTGGCACATCCCCTGGCCCAATGCGGAGACATTCGGCATCTGTCCCTGGCGCGAGGAGATCATCGACGGACTGCTTGGCTCGTCGATCCTCGGGTTCCACACGCAGGCCCATTGCAACAACTTCCTGGAGGCAGTGGACGTCTACGTAGAAAGCCGCATCGACCGCGAGCGCGACTCGGTCACCTTCGGCGGCGAGGAAACGCTGATCCGGCCCTACCCGATTTCCATCGAATGGCCGCCGACCGCGCTCGAAGGGCAACAGCCTGTCGAGGAGTGCAGGCGCGCGGTGCGCGAGCGGCTCGGCCTTCCGTTGGAGATGCGTGTCGGCGTGGGCATCGAGCGCTTCGACTACACGAAAGGCATTCTCGATCGCATGCAGGCCATCGATGCGCTGCTCGGGGAGCATCCCGAATGGCACGGCAATTTCTGCTTCATCCAGGTGGCGGCGCCCACGCGCAGCAAGCTCGCCAATTACCGACAGCTTCAGGAGGAAGCGGAGGCCTTGGCGCGCGACATCAACGAGCGCCATGGCAGCGAGGGGTATGAGCCGATCAAGCTGCTCATCCGCCATCATGAGCCCAACGAGGTCTTCGAATTGTTCCGCGCGGCGGATCTGTGCATCGTGTCGAGCCTGCACGACGGCATGAATCTCGTCGCCAAGGAATTCGTGGCGGCACGCGACGACGAAGAGGGCGTGCTCATTCTCTCCGCCTTCGCCGGCGCATCGCGCGAATTGTCGGAAGCCTTGATCGTGAATCCCTACAACGCCCATGCCATGGGCCAGGCCATCAACCGTGCGCTGACGATGCCGCAGGACGAGCAGCGCGAGCGCATGCGGCTGATGCGCGATCAGGTGAAGGAGCGCAATGTCTATCGGTGGGCGGGACAGATGCTGCTCGCCGCATCGCGCCTGCGCAAGCGGCAGCGCATCAAGCGCCTGATCGCATCGGGCAGGAGACGGGCGGCGGCCAATGCGTGAGTCTCAAGCTGTGAACTTTTCTGAGAGCTCATTGGATGATTCTTACGCGCTCTTCCTCGATTTCGACGGAACTCTCGTCGATATCGTGGAGCGTCCCGATGCCGTCGTCGTCGACCCCGTGCTTCCGGGCATTCTGACAAGATTGCAGGAGCGGCTGAACGGCGCAATTGCCATCATCAGCGGCAGGCCCGTGTCCTTTATCGATGATAGGCTGAAGCCTCATCTTTACGACATCGGGGGCCTGCATGGGCTGGAGCACCGCATCGCGGGCGAACTTCATCTGTGCGATCCGGAGGATCATCCGCAGTTGCGGCGCATGGTCGGGCGGCTGCATGAAGCCGTCGCCGGAAAAACAGGCGTGCTGATCGAGGACAAGGGCTGCTCGGTGGCGATCCACTGGCGGCTGGCGCCGCAGGAGAAGGATTTCGCCCTCGCGACGGCCCAGGCTGCCGTCGAGGCATTGGGCAGCGAGTATCGCCTGCAGCACGGCAAGGCCGTGGCCGAAATCCTCCCCTCGGCGGCGGGCAAAGGCAAGGTGATCGAGCGCTTCCTGCACGAGACGCCCTACAAAGGCCGCAAGCCTATTTTTGTCGGTGACGACTTGACCGACGAGAACGGATTCAAGACCGTAAACGCCCATGGAGGCCTGTCCGTCCGCATCGGCGCGGGCGAGACGGTCGCCAAGGTTCGCCTGGGAACGCCTGCCGATTTGCGACATTGCCTGTCCATGTGGGCTTTCGAGGGCGCCCTTCCTTTCACGATGGATGATTGACGAAAATGAGTTCCCTGGATCTTGCCGTGATCGGCAATTGCATGATCTCCGCCCTGATTGACCGCCGCGCGCAGATCGTCTGGAGCTGCTTTCCCCGTATCGACGGCGACCCGGTCTTCTCGGCCCTCCTCGATTGTCCCGAAGACCGTACGGATGAGGAGCAGCGCGGCGTTTTCGCCATCGACATGGTGGGCATGGTCAGCTGCGAGCAGAGCTATATCGAGAACACGGCCGTTCTTCTTTCCCGCATGACGGACTCTTACGGCAACATCGTCGAGGTTACGGACTTCGCGCCACGCTTCAAGCATTTCGACCGCACCTTCCGCCCGCCGATGCTGATCCGCCGCGTAACGCCGGTAAAGGGCCGTCCGCGCATCCGCGTGAGGTTGCGGCCTCATTACGATTGGGGTTCCTGCCCGCCCGAGATGACGCGAGGCAGCAATCACCTGCGTTTCGTCGGGCCCGATTATTCGCTGCGGCTCACCACCGACGCGCCGATCTCCTACGTACAGGACGAGCGCTTCTTCGTGGTCGAGCGTCCCCTGTCGTTCTTCTTCGGCGAGGACGAGCCTCTGCGCTCGGAGGCGGATTCCACCGCGCGCGAATTTCTCGACAGCACGGTCGGCTTCTGGCGCGATTGGGTGCGCTCGCTCTCGATCCCGTTCGACTGGCAGGAAGCGGTGATCCGCGCCGCCATCACGCTGAAGCTCTGCAACTACGAGGAGACGGGCGCCATCGTCGCGGCGCTCACCACCTCGGTGCCCGAGGCGCCCCACACCAAGCGTAACTGGGATTACCGCTATTGCTGGCTGCGTGACGCCTATTTCGTGATCCAGGCGCTCAACCGGCTCGGCACCACGAAGACGATGGAGGAATACCTCACCTACATCACCAACATCGTCGACGACATGGACGCTATCCCCAATCAAAAGGATATGCCGCCGCTCTTCAGCATCACGCGCTCGCCCGATCTGGAGGAGCGCGAGGCAACGGCGCTCGCGGGCTATCGCGGCATGGGGCCCGTGCGCGTGGGCAATGCGGCCTACACGCAGATCCAGAACGATGCCTATGGCAGCATCGTGCTGGCTTCCGTCCACGCCTTCCTCGACAAGCGCATGATCCGCCCCGTCGGCAACCGGGCCCTGTTCTCTCACTTGGAGAAGCTGGGGCAGCGCGCCATCGAAGTGTTCGACCAGCCCGACGCGGGACCGTGGGAGCTTCGCACCAAGGCGGCGGTTCACACCTTTCCGAGCGTGATGTGCTGGGCGGCCTGCGACCGGCTCACCAAGGTCGCGGTCGCCATGGGCCGCGAAGACCGCGCGGCCTTCTGGCGCGAGAACGCGGACCGGATGCACCACATCATCGATACGCGCGCCTATAACCCGGAGAAAGGCACCTTCGTCTCCTCTTTCGACGGTGAGGATCTGGATGCGACCCTGTTGCTCCTGTCCGAACTCAACTTCGTGAAGCCCGAAGACCCTCGCTTCATCGCGACGGTGGATGCGGTGGGCAAGTCACTGCGCCGGGGCGATCTTCTGCTGCGTTATGATGTGGAAGACGATTTCGGACTCATGCATACGGCTTTCATGATCTGCGGCTTCTGGTACGTGGATGCGCTCAACGCCATCGGGCGTAAGGAAGAGGCGAAAGAGTTGTTCGAGCACATTTTGAGCCTGCGCAACTCCTTCGGCCTCTTTTCCGAGGATGCCGACTTCACGACCGGCGAATTGTGGGGCAATTTCCCCCAGACCTATTCCATGGTGGGTCTCATCAATTCCGCCGTTCGCCTGAGCCGGAGTTGGGAAGAAGCTTTCTAAGGCTCCATTGAGGGCGGAAAGGGCGATAGGCTCTCTCGATGTATGCATTTCCTGTTCTGCTCGGGGATATCGGCGGCACCAATGCGCGCTTTGCCGTTCTGCCCGCGCCTGGAGAGCCTGTTCATCTTCTGCCGCGCACCCTGACGGCGCAGACGCCGAGCCCTGTGGAGGCGATCAGGATCGCCTTGGAGGGCTATGAGGGCGCAGCCCCCCGTTCCGCCATGATCGCGGTTGCGACCCGCGTGGACGCGCCGGCCATCCGCCTCACCAACGCCCATTGGATGATCGATGCCGAGGCCATCGGCAAGGCGCTGGGCCTCCAGCGTGTTTCCCTCGTCAACGATTATACGCCCGTCGCGGCTTCCGTAACTGTGTTGAGCGAAGAGCGCGGCGATCTCGCGCCCTTGGGCAATGTTGCGCCTGCCGGAAACGGCGCGCGCGTGGTGCTGGGTCCGGGCACGGGCCTTGGTGCTGGCGCCATCGTTCCGGTGGAGGACCGTTTCGCCATTCTCGCCACCGAGGCGGGGCACATGGAATTCGGCCCCGCGAACGAGGAAGAAACCGCCATGTGGCCGCATCTGGAGCGGCTCGACGGGCGGATTTCCGGTGAGGTCGTTCTGTCGGGTCCAGGGCTGTTCCGCATCGTGAAGGCGCTGGCCGCTCACCGATGCGTGGAGTGCCCCTTCACCCGCCCGAACGATGTGCTGGAGGCTGCTCGCCAGGGTGACGAATTGGCGAAGGGCGCGCTCGAATTGTTCTCCCGCTGGCTCGGCCGCTACGCGGGCGATCTCGCGCTCACCTTCGAATCCTCCGGCGGCGTCTTCATCGCGGGCGGCATCGCGCCACGCATGGTGGACATTCTCCAAAATGGCGGCTTCCGCGAGGCCTTCAACCGCAAAGCGCCGCATCGGGCCTGGGCGGAGAGGGTTCCGGCTTACGTCATCGTCAATCCCGAGCCTGCCCTGCAGGGCCTGGCTGCCCTGGTGACCAACCCGCAGCAATTCGTGTTCCAGTCGCAGGGATGGAGCGCGGCTTAAAAAGCGGGTTTGGTTTCTCTCCACACCGCTTTAAAGAGAAGGCGGCGCCGCGTTTTGGCAGGCGCTTGCCCGTATTCAGCTGCAAGCCATCATGAAAACAGAACAAATCGTCCTTTCGCCGCTCGCTCCCGGGGCGAACATCGCCCTCAATGTCCATCGCTTCGGCGAGCCCGGCGCGCGCCCTCTCATCTATATCCAGGCCGCTCTCCATGCGGATGAGATCCCCGGCATGATGGCGGCCCATCATCTGCGCGAGCGCCTGACCGCTTTGGAAGCGGAAGGCCGGATCAAGGGCGAGATCGTGCTGGTGCCCGTCGCCAATCCCATCGGTCTCGCACAGCGCGTGATGGGCAGCCATGTGGGCCGCTTCAATCTGGCGGACGGCATCAACTTCAACCGGGGCTATCCTTATCTCGTGCCGAAAGTGGCCGAGCGTGTCGAGGGGAAGCTGACGGACGACGCATCGGCGAATGTGGGCCTGATCCGCGAGGCCTTGCGCGCCGAGCTGGAGGCCTGGGTGACGGCCAATCCCACGGAAGTGCTGAAGAAGGCCCTGCTCGGCATGGCCATTCAGGCCGACATCGTCCTCGACATGCATTGCGACTCCGAGGCCGTCGAGCACCTCTACGCGCATACGCAATCGGCCGAGGAATTCGCTCCGCTCTCATGCCTCATCGGCGCAAAGGCCTACCTGCTGGCGGATGAATCGGGCGATGACCCGTTCGACGAGGCCTGCAGCCGTCCCTGGGCGGAGCTTGCCGAGCGGTTCAAGGATCATCCGATTCCCTTCTCCTGCCATTCCACGACCCTCGAATTCCGGGGCGAGCGGGATGTGAACCATGAACTCGGGCAGGCGGATGCGGGCGCGCTCATCGCTTACCTGACCCTGCGCGGGGTCATCGCGGGTGAAGCGCCCGGCATCCCGCAGGGGCTCTGCGAGGCGACGCCTCTGGCAGCCTCCGAGCCTGTCCCAGCACCCGCCACCGGCATCGTGGTGTTCCAGGCCGAACCGGGCGACCGGGTGAAGGCCGGGGACGTGATCGCCGAGATCGTTGATCCCGTGACAGGCACGGTGACGCAGGCCAAGTCTCCGACTGACGGGCTTATGTTCGCCAGGGTCTCCCTGCGCTTCGTCACGCAAGGTACGCGCCTCGCCAAGGTGGCGGGCACCAAGGCCAGCCGGTCTGGCAAGCTGCTCGGAGCCTGAAAAATCCAATAAAATCAAAAAGAAAGGCCGCTCCCGGGGAGCGGCCTTTCCATTGTCGGTTCCACGGCCCGTTAGAGCCGGTGACATATGTGCGTTACGCACCAATCTCGGCAGAGGCCAAGATCCAGGTCACGGCAACCGGGCACCGTAGGTTATGACAATGAGACACTGGATCACCTCCTTTCACTGTTGACGGGAAACCCCCATATGGGGTCAGAAGAAGCCAACGAAAGGGCGGGGCGCTGCGGCGTTCTGTCCTCCACCGCGTTTCCTGAAGAATCTGAGAGCCATGACCGACCTTCCGGCCCCTGTGGGCCGCCGCCGCACCTTTGCGATCATCTCCCACCCCGACGCGGGTAAGACCACGCTTACCGAGAAGCTGCTGCTGTTCGGAGGCGCGATCCAGCTCGCAGGCGAGGTGAAGGCCAAGAAGAACCGCGTCTCCACCCGATCCGACTGGATGGGCATCGAGAAGGAGCGCGGCATCTCGGTCGTGACCTCGGTGATGACCTTCGAGTATGGCGGCTGCGTCTTCAACCTGCTCGACACGCCGGGCCACGAGGACTTCTCGGAGGACACCTACCGCACGCTCACGGCGGTGGATTCCGCCATCATGGTGATCGACGCCGCGAAGGGCATCGAGGCGCGCACGCGCAAGCTCTTCGAGGTGTGCCGCATGCGCGACATTCCCATCGTCACCTTCATCAACAAGATGGACCGCGAGGCGCGCAGCCCCTTCGACCTGCTCGACGAGATCGAGAAGACGCTGGCGCTGGACACCGCGCCCATCACCTGGCCGATCAGCCAGGGCAAGAGCTTCGCGGGCACGTTCGATCTGCGCCGCAACGTGGTTCGCCGCATCGACACCGACGACGAGCCGACGCCTGTTTCGGGTCCCACCGATCCGAAGGTGGTGAGCCTTCTGCCGCCGGAAGAAGCGGATGCCTGGCAGGAAGAGGTGATGCTGGCGCAGGAAGCCTGCAAGCCGTTCGATCTCGCGGCCTTCCGCGAAGGCCACCTGACTCCGGTTTTCTTCGGCTCCGCATTGCGCAATTTCGGCGTGCGCGATCTCATCGACGCACTGGGCGAATATGCGCCGCCGCCGCGCGGACAGGAATCGGACAAGCGCCTCGTGGAAGCGGGCGAGGCGCGCATGACCGGCTTCGTGTTCAAGATCCAGGCCAACATGGATCCGAACCATCGCGACCGCATCGCATTCATGCGCATCTGCTCCGGCAAGCTCCAGCGCGGCATGAAGGCGAAGCTGGTTCGCACGGGCAAGCCCATGAGCCTCAACACGCCGCAATTCTTCTTCGCGCAGGATCGCGCGATTGCGGACGAGGCATGGGCGGGCGACGTGGTCGGCATTCCCAATCACGGCACCCTGCGCATCGGCGATACGCTGACGGAGGGCGAGGATATCGTGTTCCGCGGCGTGCCGAGCTTCGCGCCTGAAATCCTGCGCCGTATCAAGCTGCAGGATGCAATGAAGGCGAAGAAGCTGCGTGAGGCGTTGCAGCAGATGGCGGAAGAAGGCGTTGTTCAGCTCTTCATTCCGCAGGACGGCTCCGGCGCCATCGTCGGCGTCGTCGGCGCGCTGCAGCTCGACGTGCTGAAGGAGCGCCTCTCCGCCGAATACGGCCTGCCCATCGATTACGAGCCGACACGCTTCTCCATCTGCCGCTGGATCACGGCGGACGATCCGAAGGAGCTCGACAAGTTCGTCGAGAGCCACCTGTCGTCCATGGCACGCGATCTCGACGAGGCGCCGGTGTTCATGGCGGCGAATGCCTTCAACCTTCAATACGAGATGGACCGCTACAAGGGCATCCAATTCTCGGATGTGAAGGATTACCAGAAGAAGGCGGCTTAAAGGTTCAGCGCGATGTCATCCCCGGTCGCAAGATCGCCGGGGATGACACGTCCCGCTCATGCGTCCAGCTGTTCGAGCGGCAGGTCGATGCGTACTAGCAGGCCCTCGCGGCGCCAGTCGTGAGCGATGGTGCCGCCGAGTTGGCCGGTCACGCTCTTGCGTGAGAGCAGGGAGCCGAAGCCCTCCAGCTCCGGTGCGTGTGCGATCAGCGGCCCGTTCTCTTCCTGCCAGATCAGCGCGAGATTGCCATTGCAGGTCCAGCTGACGCGCAGATGTCCCTCCGGAACCGACAGCGATCCGTATTTGACCGCGTTGGTGGCAAGCTCGTGGAGCACGAGAGTGAGCGCCGTCGCAGCCTTCGGGCCGATTTGCTGGGGCAAACCCTCCAGGACGATCTGCGGCCGGGCGCCATGATCGATGTGAGGTGCCAGGACAGCCTGAACGATCTCGTGGACCGATGTGGTCTTGTCACCAAGCTCGCTACCCGTGATCGCAGGGCGGATCAGCTCATGCGCGCGGGCCAGGGCCTCGATGCGTCCGCGCAGGGCCTTCGCCATCTCCCGTGGCGTTTCGGCGTTCTTCGCCGTCAGCGCCACCATGCCGCTCGTCATGGCGAAGACATTTTTCACGCGATGATTGAGTTCCTGGACGAGAAGCTGGCGCACCTCGTCGCCCCTGCGGCGTTCGGTGATATCGAGGATGGTGCCGAGCAGGCGGGCGGGCTTCAACTCACCATCGACGATCTCGTAAAGCATGCGGCCGCGGCTATCGATCCAACGGATCTCGCCATTGGGATGAACGATCCGATGCTCGAGATGAAGTTGGCCTCCCGATTTGGGGTCGCTCAAGGCCCCGACACTGCCGACCACACGATCGCGGTCCTCGGGATGGATGGCCGATAGCCAGAATTCATAGGAAGCCGGTTCGTCCTTGCCGAGCCCGAAAATTGCCTTCTGCCGCTCCGACCAGAAAGTGTCCCCGCTCTGCGCGTTCCATTCCCACAATCCGAGTTCTGTGGCCTCCACGGCGAGCGCCAGGCGCTCATTGTGAAGGGCGGCCTCACGGGCCTGGAGTTCGGCCTCGCTGCGGGCCTTGACGCGCTCGGTCACGTTGGCTGCGAGAGTCAGGATGCCGCTAATCCGGTTGCCCGCATCGCGGACAGGAAGAAGCTTGATGTCCCAGTAGGTGGCAGCATCCAGGGGCAGGACCAGTGCGAGATCCTTCAGCTCCTGCGGTTGGCCCGTCTCAAAGACCTTTTCGGAGAGAGCCTTGATCTCTGGAGTGTAGCGAGAGCCGAGGACGGCGCAGGCAGTCCTGCCGATCAGGTCCTCCTGCGAAAGCGAAAGGGCAGACCGGAATAGGCGGTTGGCGAAGGCGAAGTGCTGATCCGGGCCAAGGGTGACCGCTATTGCCAGCGGTACATTCTCCAACAGCTCGGAGAGGGCTTCCCGACTGAAGCCCTCGATACCCCCGTGAAACCGAATCTCGTCGAGTCCATGGGCCCAAGGTTGAAAGGGACTCAAACGAACATCCTTTCGGGAATCAACACTGAATCGGGTGAAAGTTATATGTAATCTTATTCGAGGGAATGTCAGCCCACTTTCTCAAGGATGCGGGTCCGGGAAGCCGTGGCGGATGCTGAGAGCCCGCAGGATCGCGTCCTTGTCCGCCACGAAGCGGCGCCCCTTGTAGGAGCTGGTTGCGAGCGTATCAACGGCATCATCGGCAAGCACGAGAAGTGGCAGCGACTGATTGGCATCGCCCACCATTTCGATGACGCTGCTGCGTGGGCGCCGCCATGCCACGCGCTCGACATCGAGCCTGGAGGCAAGGTGCGGGAAGGAGGCGAGAACGCCTTCGAGCAGGGCGCAGTGCCAGCAATAGAAATGCTGCCCGGGATAAGCCGGATCCTCGAAATCCGGCTTCAGGAGGAAAAGCTTGTCACGCTTCACGAGAGGCTCACGCCGCCTGCTTGCGTTCCGCGAAGCGCGTCTGAGTCTCGACGATGTCGGTGAGCGTCGGCAGGCTCGCCTCGTTGCCGAGATGCTGGATCGCGTGCGCGGAAGCCGAGCGGGCGAAAATGAAGTGCTCGCGCCAGGACAGCTCAGGGTGCGCCATGGCGGAATAGACATAGGCGCCATGGAAAATGTCGCCGGCGCCGTTCGTGTCCACCACCGCGTCAGACGGCACGTCGAGCGAGGGGAGAATGCCCTCAATGCCGTTCTCGTCGTACCAGACCATGCCGCGCTCGCCCAAGGTCACGCCGCCAACCTTGCAGCCGCGGCCCTTGAGATAGGTCAGCATCTCGCCCGGGCTCATGTTCATCTGCTCGCACAGGCGCTCGGCGACGATGGCGACATCGATGAGCTCCAGGAGCTCATGCGTGTTGGAGCGCAGGCCACCGCCGTCGAGGGAGGTGAGGATGCCCGCTTCGCGGCAGGCCTTGGCGTAATGCATCGCCGCGTCGGCCTGGTGGCCGTCGAGATGAAGCGCCCTGCAGCCCTGGAGGTTCAGCGGCGGAACGGGATGAAGGTAATGGTCGTCGCGGCAGCGCACGATGGCGCGCTTGCCGCCGCGCGGCATGATGAAGGAGAGCGAGGATTCCTTCACTTTCCGGTGATGGACGGAGATGCCGTATTTCGCCGCCATGTCGATGAACATGCGGCCCAGCCAGTCATCGGCGATCGAGGTCAGGAGATCGGGCGCGATGCCGAGCTTGGCGCAGGCAAAAGCCGCCGTCACTGCGTTGCCGCCAAAGGAAATTGCGTAATCCCGGGCCACGGTCTTTTCGTCGCCCGTCGGCAGATCGTCCGCCAGGAAGGTTACGTCGATATAGGTCTGGCCTACGAAAAGAGCTTGCATGACTTCAACATCGCCTTGGCTGTGAATTCCATGGGGAGTCTTGGACGAGGAGCGCGCCGGACGCAAGCCTCTCGGAAAATCCTCAAGCTTTGTTGAGGGTTGCCGCAAGCCGGGCGGCCGTGAGCGCCGCGTCCACATCCGTGGTGATGAACTCGACCGGGACCAGCAAACCCTTGCGGAAAGCCTCGGCCACGATGGGATGAAGCCGCGAGCTGCCGCCCGCCAGCGCCACCGGGCGGGGGCCGACGCGCTTGGCGAGTGCATTGGCGAGCCGGGCCAGTTCCTCGCCTGCTTCGCTTAAGATGTGCAAGGCGGTCTCGTCGCCTAATGCGGTGGCTTCGCCTACCGCCCGCGCCAGGGAGCCGATCTTGCCCCTGTCGCCGCCATAAACATAGGAGCGCACGAGGTTCCAATCCGTGCCGCCGAGCGCCTCTTCCAGGGATTTGCCGAGGGTCATGGACCAGCCTTGGCCGGGGCTTTCCTCTTCTTTGCGAAGCACCGCCTTCAGGGCCTCGCGGGCGATCCAGAAGCCGGAGCCGCCATCGTCGATCAGGTTGCCTCGCCCGCCGATGCGGATCACGTTCTTGTCCTCGGAGAGGTAATAGCCGATGGAGCCCGTGCCGCTATAGACCAGGATACCTTCGCCGAGCGCGAAATAGGACAGGTAGGCGATCCACATATCCTCGGCGACGAAGATCCTGTCTTGCGGGATGTCGAACACATCCGCGAAGATCGCGCGCATGGTCGCCTCGGCGGGCGTATCGCGCGTGAGTCCGGTGATGCCGGCGATGATGCCGAGCGGCTTGCCGATGCGCATCACGGCCTGCGCCATGTCGAGTATGATCTGCCGCGCCCGCTCTTCGGCTGCGGGCGAAAACAGATGGCCGGTGAGCGGGTCGGACGTGCCCTGCGCGACGCATTGCCCATTCTCATCGGCGACACGCCAGCGCGTCGCCGTTCCGCCTGCGTCGATGCCAAGCCCCAATGCCATGACGCTGAATGCCCCCGCTGCAGCCCTTTGGTCTTTTACTTCGTCACGTTCGAGAAATCTGCCAGTGCCGCGCGCAAATTGCCATGCTTACGTTCAAGCGCATCCTGCGCCTCGGTGAGCGTGGCGCCCATGGCGATGAGAACGGCGGTCTTGAGATCGCCCCCGGACTGGCTGATCGCGCTCGCGGCCTCAGGGTCGCTGCAATCGGTGATCTGCTGCACCATGATCTCGCTGCGGCGGCGCAGCTTCGCGTTCGTCGCGCGCATGCTGACCATGAGGCCGCGATAGACGCGGTCGAGCCGCACCATGATCAGCGTGGAGAGAAGGTTGAGAATCACCTTCTGTGCCGTGCCGGCCTTCATGCGGGTGGAGCCTGCGATCACCTCCTCGCCCGTATCGGCAAGGATAGGATGCGACGAGACATCGAGAATCGATGCATCGGGATTGTTGGAAATGCCGATGGTCTGAGCGCCGCGTAAGGCGGCTTCCTTCAGTGCCGCAATGGTGAAGGGCGTGCGGCCGCTGGCGGCCACGCCGATGACCACGTCGTTCGGGCCGATATCGTTGTCGCGAATGCCCGCGATACCGTCCTCCACCGAATCCTCGGCGTTCTCGACCGCCTTCATGATCGCGCCCTGGCCACCGGCGATCAGGTACACCACCTTGTCGTCGGGCCAGTTGAAGGTGGGGGGCAGCTCCGTGCCGTCCTGGACGCCGATGCGGCCCGAGGTTCCGGCGCCCGCATAAACCAGCCGCCCGCCGCGGCGAAGCCGGAGGGCCGCCTCTTCCGCAGCCGCCGCAATGGCGGGCAGGGCGGTGCGTACGGCGGCCACCGCCGAGAGCTGACCCTCATAGAAGGCGGAGAGGACATCGAGGCTCGGCCAAGTGTCGAGATCCTGGAAGCGCTTACTGAAATGTTCTGTCGCCATTATGCCAACTTTCTTCCAGACCACTATAGGACCAGTTGGCCGTCCCATCAATCGCCCGAGGAGGCTTCAGCGCGTAACTCACCAAATTTTTGCGAGCATCCTTAAGGACGGGCCTGCCCATCGAACAACGAGATCACCCGCTCGCCGGTTGCGCGACGTAAGCTCATGATCCCACTGTCTTTGTGCCGGCTCGGATGGACGCGGTTGGTCAGGAGCGACCAGGCAAGGCCACGCTCGAAATCGAGCCACAAACCGGTACCTGTAAAACCGGTATGGCCGATGGTCGTGGGTGAGCAGAGATCGCCGCCATGCCAGCCGGGATAAAACCCTTCCCAGCCTACCGTTCGCTTCTCGGATTCGCGGGTGCGGATGGCTTTGAGCGAGTCGGGCGAGAGGCCTGAGCCGTCAAGCAGTCCATGCGCGAAATCGAGCACGGCGTCGATGGTGCCGAAGAGGCCCGCATGGCCCGATGCGCCGCCGAGCGCATAGGCATTCTCGTCATGCACCTCGCCACGGATCACGCGCCTGCGCCATGTACAGCGTTCGGTCGCCGCGCAAAGTTTCGGGTCCGGGCGGAACGAAAAATCCGGGGGCAGGGGCTGGTCGATCAACGCCTGTCCCGTGATGCGCTCGATGGCGATGCCGAGCAGCTTATAGTTGATGTCGGAATAGACCGGCGGGCCGCTCTGCCAGACGCGCTGCAGGATGAAGGCGCGCAGCGTGTTCGGGTCCTGTCCGTAGGTATAAAGCGGCTCGACGGCGGGCAGATGCGTCTGGTGCGCGAGGCACTGGCGGAAGGTGAGGCGCCGCTCGGCGGCGTTCATATCGTATTGCCGCAGATCGGGAATGACGGTGACGAGCGGATCGTCGAGCGAGATCTTGCCCTGTTCCACCAGTTGCAGGATGCGCGTGGTGGTGAAGATCACCTTCGTCAGCGAGGCGAGATCGAACCATGTTTCGCGGGACAGGCTTTCGCGCTCAGGCTCGATCTGCGCCCATCCGCGCCACGACACGGCGCGCTTGCCGTCCTTCTTGACGATGCCGAGCACGGCGCCGGGAATGTGACCGCTATCGACCGATGCAGCGGCGGGCGCGAAGGCCTCGCCGATCAGGTTCTCGAGGGACATCAGGCCGCCCGATGCAGCTCGCCGCCGGGCATGGGATGCGGCACGCCGGTTGTGGTGGGAAGGCTGAGCGGCAGCCCGAGCGTCGAGCGAACGGCGAGATAGGCGAAGGCCTGCGCCTCGAGGAAATCGCCGTTCCAGCCCACGGCTTCCACCGGATCGACGGCAACGCCGAGCCGCTCGTGAAGCCGCTTCATGAAATGCGCATTGCGCCGCCCGCCGCCGGTGACGAGCCAGCGCTGCGGTCGGCTCGGCACATGCTTCAGCGCTGCGATGACGGATTCGATGGTGAACTCCGCCAGCGTCGCGGCGCCATCCTCATCCGAGAGGGCTTCCACGCTTTTCGCGCGGGCATGAAAATCCTGACGGTCGAGGGATTTGGGGGCAGGGCGGTCGAAGAACGGATTCTGCATGAAGGCATCGACCAGCGCGCGGTCGGCCTTGCCGGAAGCAGCCAGCTGTCCGTTCTCGTCGAAGCCGAGGCCACGGCGCCGCAGGATGAAATCATCAAGCAGGGCGCTGGCAGGACCGGTATCGAAGGCGATCACCGTATCGCCGTCGATATAAGTCACGTTGCCGACGCCGCCGAGATTGAGAATCATGATCGGCTGGTCGAGCGGGCTTGCGAGTGCGCGGTGATAAAGCGGCACGAAAGGCGCGCCTTCGCCGCCCGAGGCCACATCCGCATGGCGGAAGCGGTCTACCGTGTCGATGCCGAGCTCCCGCGCGACCATCGCGCCGATGCCAAGCTGCCGTGTGAAACGCACTTCCGGCCGGTGATAGACCGTCTGTCCGTGGAAGCCGATGAGGCTCACATCCTTAGCCGCGATGCCCTCTTCCTGCATGAAGCGGCGGATCGCGCCCACATGGGCCTGCGTGACCGCCCGTTCCAGATCCTCCAGCGGCTCGCTCTGCGCGCGGGCCGGCTCCGCGATCAACCCTTGGAGGGTTTTCCTCAGGTCGGCGGGATAGGAAAAGGTGTTGCCCGCGCCGGGCCGAACCAGGGTGTCCCCATCCGTCTCGACGATGGAGACGTCGATCCCGTCCATGGAAGTTCCACTGATGACCCCGATGGCTTTCAGGGGCGGGCGCTGGGACATTCGATCCTCCGGGCTTCGATTGTAGGCAGACCATATCACAGGCGTCGGACTGGTCCAGAGTGGTATGATATTGGACCATGACAGGTGCAGGAAGGTGTCCTATAAATTGCTAGCGGTTTCCAAGGGAGAAAAGACGCATGTTCAGGTCAGCGCTGCGCAGCACATTGAGCGCGGGTATCATGGTGGCGGCAATGGCCTCTGCCTCGGCTCAGGTCCTTGAGATCGGAGCGGATCTCGGCCCCACCGGCCTCGATCCTCATCTCATTACCGCCTTTCCAAGCTTCATGGTGGTGAACGGCAATATCTATGAGGGCCTCACCGCCATCGACAAGGATCTCAAGGTCATTCCGAGCCTTGCCGAATCCTGGACCGTCGCGCCGGACGGCAAGACCTATACCTTCAAGCTGCGCTCGGGCGTGAAATTCCACGACGGCTCGCCCTTTGAGGCGGCAGACGTGGTGGCTTCCGTGAAGCGCCTGCTCAGCAAGGACATCGCCTCGCCGCTGGCCAGCCGCCTGTCGGCTGTCGAGAGCACCAATGCGGTCGACGCTCAGACCGTCGAGTTGAAGCTGAAGGAGCCGTCCGCGGCTCTCCTGAGCTCGCTCGCCACCATCGCCATCGTGCCGCGCTCCATGGAAGCCAACAAGGATGCCCTCCAGAAGGAGCCGGTCGGCACGGGTCCGTTCAAGTTCCAGGAATGGCAACCCAACGGCTTCATCCTGCTCAGCAAGAATGACGCCTATTGGGAAAAGGGCTTGCCGAAGCTCGCCGGCCTCAAGTTCAACATCGTGCCTGAATCGGCCACCCGCCAGGTGGGCCTGACCAACGGCCAATATGCGCTTCTGCCCAATATCGACGCAGCGACCGCGCTGCAGCTCAAGGGCAAGCCGAACGTGAAGCTCGCCGAGACCATGGATCTCGCCTACACGCTCATCGGCATGAACGTGTCGAAGCCGCCCTTCGATAACCCGAAGGTGCGCGAGGCCGTGAACTACGCCATCAACCGCAAGGAGATCGTGGACGCGGCTCTCTTCGGCGCGGGCGTTCCCGGCGGTCCGCTCTCGCCGGCGCTCAAGTCCTGGGCGCTCGATGTGAACCAGTTCGGCTGCTACACCCACGATCCGGCGAAGGCGCAGGCGCTTCTGAAGGAAGCGGGTGTTGCCACGCCGGTCACTGTCTCCATGAAGGTCCTGCCGCGCCAGGACATCAAGGATGTGGCCCAGGTGGTGCAGGAGCAACTGAACAAGGCCGGCTTCAAGGTCGAGCTCGTCAACCAGGAGCAGGGCCAGTTCATTCAGGATTGGCGCAACAGCAACTTCGACATGTTCGCCTCCATCAATGCCGGCCAGCCTGATCCGGACGAGTATTTCTACCGCACGTTCCGCACAGGCGGCTCGACCAACGTGTTCAAGTACTCGGATGCGGAGATCGACGGTTTGCTCGACAAGGCGCGCACTCTGTCGAACCAGGCCGAGCGCAAGACCGCGTATGACGCTGTTCAGAAGAAGCTCGCATGCTCGGGTCCCGTGGCTCACCTGACCTATGGCACGCTGTTCTCCGCCATGAACAGCAAACTGCAGGGCTATGACGTGATGCCGAACCGCTCGCTCATGCTGCTGCGCAACGCATCGTACTAAGAGCAATCCACGGCACCGGCGCGGCTTGCCTGCGCCGGTGCTTTCTTTTTTTGAGAGAGCTTGCCCGCATGAACCGAGTCCTGCTCGCGCGTCTCATCGATCTCGTTATCGTGCTGTTCGGCGTGTCGATCATCGTGTTCCTGATGATCCGCCTGATCCCCGGCGATGCTGTGGCGATCATGCTGGGCGCCAATACCGAGATCACGCCCGAGCGCATGGCGGAACTCAACCGCCGCGTCGGGCTCGACCGGCCGATCATCGAGCAATACCTGACCTGGGCCGGCTCCGCGCTTCGCGGCGATTTCGGCGTTTCGCTATGGACCGGGCGCCCTGTCTCCACCGAGATCATCAATCACCTTTGGCCGACCCTGGAACTGACCTTCCTCTCGCTCGTCGTCGGCGCGGTGCTCGCAGTGCCAGTCGGCTGCCTGATGGCGCAGACGCGCGGGGGGGCTGCGGATGTGGCGATGCGCATCGGCGCTATTGCGGGCCTCACGATCCCATCCTTCTGGCTCGGCATCGTGATGATCTTGCTGCTTTCCTCGCTCGCGCCGAGTTTTGCATCGCTCGGCTATGTGCCGTTCTCGGAAGATCCACTCGGCAACCTCCAGCGCATGATGTTGCCCGCCTTCGCGCTGGCTTTGCCGATCCTCGCCAACCTCTCCCGCCTCGTGCGTTCGGCCATGCTTGATGCGCTGGGGCAGGATTATGTCCGCACCGCGCGGGCGAAAGGACTGTCGGAGCGGAAGGTGGTCTACAAGCATGCGCTGCGAAATGCGCTCATCCCGTTTCTCACCAGCGTCGGCATCATGACCGGCTACCTGCTCGGCGGCGCCATCGTCGTGGAACAGGTCTTCGCCATTCCCGGCCTCGGTCGCTTGATCCTCGGCGCGATTGCGGAGCGCAACTATCCCTTGATCCAGGCCACAATTCTGGTGGTGACCGCCGGCTTCGTGATCGTGAACTTCCTCGTCGACTTTCTCTACATGATTGTCGATCCGCGCGTGAGGGCTTGAGCCGTGAAGCAGCTGGCCAAGAACAAACTTCTCACCTTCGCCGTCATTCTGGTCGCGGTCCAACTGATCCTTGCTATCGGTGCGCCGATCTTTGCGCCCTACGATCCTATGGCGCAGAGCGTGGCCCGGCGGTTGCGCGGTCCCACCGAACTCAACTGGCTCGGCACCGATCAGCTCGGGCGCGATGTGCTCACCCGCATTCTCTACGGTTATCGCACGTCCCTCATCGCCTGCATCCTTGCAGTCGGCATCGCGCTTCTCGCCGGTGGTACGCTCGGGCTCGTTGCTGCCTATTATCGCGGCTGGCTCGACCGCATCGTCATGCGCATCATGGACGTGCTCTTCGCCTTCCCTGTAATGCTGCTCGCCATCGGCATCATTGCGGTTTTGGGGCCGCATACCTACAGTGCCGCCGCCGCCATCGCCGTGGTCTATACGCCGATCTTCGCGCGCTTGCTGCGCGGCCCCGCGCTCGTTCTCTGCGAGAGCGAATATGTGGCGGGGGCCAGAGCGATCGGCGCGTCGGATGCGCGCATCATCTTCCTGCACATCCTGCCGAACCTCGCCTCCGTCATCCTCGTTCAGACGAGCCTGCTGCTCTCGGCGGCGATCCTGGTGGAAGCATCCCTCTCCTTCCTGGGCCTAGGCACGCAGCCGCCTACGCCTTCGCTGGGCCTCATGCTGTCGGAAGGGCGCAATTTCCTTATGCTGTYGCCGTGGAGCGCGATCTTCGCGGGCTTTGCCATTCTCTTCCTCTCCTTCGGGTTCAATCTGTTGGGCGATGCGCTTCGCGATACGCTTGATCCACGCCTCAGAGGTCAGCCGTGAAGATTCGCGCGGCAAAGCCTGACGACATCCCCTCATTGGCCGCCATCGCGCAGGCTTCCTACAGCGCAGCCTTCGCTGCTATTCTTGAAGCGGAGGTGCTGGAAGGCCGCGACATCGCCTTCTTCATGGCCCGCTTCGCCCATGCATGGCCGCGCATGCTCGTATCCGTCACAGGAAATCGCCTTACCGGATTCTTGTTGATGACCGACGGCCATATCGACATGCTGTTCATGAATCCTGCCGCCAGCGGGCACGGCGGGGGTGCACTTCTTTTGCGAGAGGCAGAGCTAAAAGGCGCGCGTACCCTTGAATGCTTTCGCGACAATCATGGTGCGCGCCGCTTCTATGAGCGCCATGGCTGGCGCATCGCACGCGAGTACGAGCGCGACTTCGCAGGGAAACGGCGCAGCTTCGTCTTTTACGAGAAAAGCCCTTAAGCCTCGTTCAGCGCTTCGCCATTGATCCAGGTGTTCTGCACGTGCAGATGCTCATCGAGCAGCACGAAATCGGCGCGGTACCCGGGTGCGATGCGTCCCAGCTCGTGATCGAGCTTCAGGAATGTCGCCGGCACCAGAGAGGCCATGCGCAACACGTCGGGAAGGGCAAGGTCCAGCCGCTCGACGCTGTTTCGCACGGCGCTTGCCATGTCGAGGTCGGAACCGGCAAGCGTGCCGTCTTCCGTCGTGAGCTTCCCGTCCTTGCGATAGATCGTGCGGCCGTGCAGGTCGAAGCTCTCGATATCAGTGCCTGTCACCGACATGGCATCGCTCACCAGCATCATGTGCTCGGCGCCCTTGGCCGCGATGGCGATGCGTAAGGATGCATCGCTCACGTGGTAGCCATCGACGATGATGCCGCACCACGTATCGTGGCTGTCGAGAGCCGCGCCTACGGGGCCGGGCTCACGCCCGGCGAGCGGCGGCATGGCATTATAGAGATGCGTGAAACCCCTCAGGCCGTAGCGGAGCGCTTTCGTCATCGTGTCGTAATCGCCCGCGGTATGCCCGGCACAGATCAGGACACCGGCGGCGGCGAGCCGCGCGACGGATTCCATGCTGTTGCGCTCGGGCGCCAGCGTCACGATCGTCCTTCCCTCCGTCAGGGAGGTCATGATCGCGATGTCCTCATCCTCCATGGGGCGCATGAAGGTGGGGTTGTGCACGCCTTTGCGCTCCGGATTGATGAAGGGGCCTTCGAGATGGATTCCGAGAACGCCGGGGATACGCGCGGCGAGCGCGTCACGCATGGCGTTCACGGCCTCCGCCATCGTCTCACGGGTATCGGTGATGAACGTGGGCAGCAGGCCCGTGGTGCCGTAGGTACGATGAGCGGAAGCGATGGTGCGGATGGCATCCACGCTGCGCGCATCGTTGAACAGGACGCCGCCGCCGCCATTCACTTGCACGTCGATGAAGCCCGGAGCGAGCAGGCCCTCGATGCGGCGCTGCTCGATGCCTGCGCCGACATCCTGCTCAAGAGGTACGGCGATTACGCGGCCATTCTCGATGACGACCGCGCGGCCTTCGAACATGTGGATTCCGTCGAAAAGACGGGCGCCTGTGAGGGCAATCGGCATCAGACCGTCTCCGTCACCTTGCGCAGGCGAGGCGGGTTGTCGGGATTGCGACCGCGCGCCTGCGCAATAGCGTTCACGAGCGGATAGAAGCTCTGGATCATCGCAATCGGCGCCAGATAGGGATGCACGTTCTCGACCGACGGCAGCATGACGGAAGCGGGCCCTTCGGCCGCGCCCGCGACGACAACGGGAACGCCCTGTTCGTTGAGCTTCGTCACGAGATCGTTCACGCCGTTCAGAGTTTCGTCGCGCTGGCTGAGCACGAGAATCGGGAAGTGATCGCCGGCGAGCGTCCATGGGCCATGCATCAGCTCGGCCGCGCTCATCGCCTCAGCATGGATGCCAGATGTCTCTTTCAGCTTCAGCGCCACTTCCTGCGCCGCCGCAAAGCCGACGCCGCGACCGACGACGAAGAGGTTGTTGGCCTCCGACAGCTCTGCGAGAGCCGGTGACCAGTCGATGGCGGCGGCCTTGTCGAGCACATCGGGAAGGGTGTCGAGAGCGGCCAGCAATTCCTTGTCCTTCGACCAATGCGCCACGAGCTGGAAGCCCGCGGCCAGGGCAGCGATGAAGGATTTGGTGGCGGCGACGCTCTTTTCCGGGCCCGCATGTAGTGGCAGCACCACTTCGCAAGTGGAGGCGAGCGGAGACGTGGTGTCGTTGACGAGCGCGACCGTGAGCGCGCCATCGTCCCGTCCGGCCTGCGCCAGATTGAGAATGTCCGGGCTGCGGCCCGATTGCGAGACGGCAAGGAACAGCGCATCGCGCATGCGCGGGCGCGCCTCGTAGACGGAGGTGACGGACGGACCGACGGAGGCGGTAACGAGACCCGAATGAATTTCGAGCAGGTATTTCACGAAGGTCGCCGCGTTGTCGGAGCTGCCGCGCGCGCAGGTGACCGCGAAGGGCGGCGGGGATGCGCGCAGGCGATCGCCGAGATCGCGGCAGAGATCCGCGTTGCGTTCGAGAAGGCGGGCTACCACCTGCGGCGCTTCGCGGGCCTCGCTCAGCATGGCCGTCATGGAAGCAGGATTGTTGAGATCAGGCATCATTCTGGATCCGTTCGGGCTGGCTGATGGTCAGCTCGGCCACGAAATCATAGGCATCGCCCCGGTAGTAGGACGAGGTGAACTCGACGACTTCGCCCGTTGCCGTAAACGAGCGACGTTCGATGTAGAGAGCAGGGCTCTCAGGTGGAACGAGAAGCAGGGACGCCTGTTCCTCGTTTAACAATACTGCGTGCAAGCGTTGCAGCGCGCGGCTCGGCATGAAGCCCTGCTCGTGCAATGCGGAATAGAGAGACTGCTTCACAAGTGCGGGATCGGGCAGGAAGCGCGAGGGGATGACCGCATGCTCGATGGCCATGGGAATGTCATTGGCAAGGCGCAGGCGATTGACGCGGCTCACCGTCTCACCGGGAGAGAGGCCGAGAGCCATGAGCTCATCCGGAGAAGCTTGGCCGGTCGAGCGGCTGAGCAGGACAGCGGAGGATTGCATGCCGCGTGCGGACATGTCGTCCGTGAAGCTCGACAGGCGTGAGAGCGGCTGTTCGAGACGCATCTGCGGCGCAATGAAGGTGCCAGAGCCCCAGCGCTGCACGAGCACGCCCTTCTTCACGAGTCCGGTGATGGCCTTGCGCACGGTGACGCGCGAAATGCCGAGCTGCTTGGCGAGATCGCGCTCGCCGGGCAGCGCATCGTCGGCCTTCAGCGAGCCCTTGCGGACCGCTTCCTCGATGGATTGCTGAAGCTGGAGATAAAGCGGCGTGGGATTGGCTTCATCCAGCGGCAGGGAGAATGCTTCAGAGGTCTGACCGGTCATTTGGGCCTCCGCTTCGAGGCTTCGCGCCCCAGGAGAATGGCGCCGTCCAGGGCATCCGCTGCGGGAGGCACGATAACCGTCTGGAGCGGAGGCGGAAGCCAGGGCTTCAATGGCTCGGCGAGTCCGCCGAAAAGACAGATGGCCGGCGCGCTGAGTTCGAGAAGACGGGTTGCAATGCGCGCGACTCCGGTGGCCGCCTCCTCGATGATGGCCATGCCCAACGGATCGCGCCGGTTGGCGTGCTCCAGCACGAGAGGCGCATAGGTCGCGTAATCGCTGGGCCTAGCCTTGCCGACCCAATCAATCATGGCTTCGAGACTGTTGTTGAAATCGCGCAGCACGGCTTCGGAGAGTGGGCTCGAGGGAATGCGACCGTCTTGAGCCCACACGCTGCGGCGCAGAACCTCGCGGCCGATGGTGGAACCGCTGCCCTCATCGGAAATTTCGTAGCCCCAGCCGCCTACATAATGACATTGCCCATTGGCGCCGCCATAGCCGCAGGAGCCCGTGCCGACGATGAGGATCGCCCCGTCGCCGCCATTGAAGGCGCCGAGCCAGGCAGTATGCGCATCGGTGTCGATGGCGAAGCTCGCGAAAGGATGGGGGCGGGAGAGAAGCCGCTCGACGGCGCTGGTCTGCCCTGCTCCGGCGGCGCCCATGCCTGCATGGGTGGCCTTCAGATCGCTATCCTGAAGCCCGGCCTGTGCCAGCGCCTCGCGGCAGGCGGTGAGAATGGAAGCCCAGACCATATCGGGATCGAGCCGGATATTGGAGGGCCCGCCCGTGCCTTCCCCAAGGAGATTGCCCTTCGCATCGCGCAGGCGGGCCCGGCACTTGGTGCCACCGCCGTCAATGCCGAGGAAGAAGGACTCACTCATGGGAAAGATAGGTCTCAAGGTCCGAGATTAGAGACCTGTACAATGCCACTTAATATCCAGTTCGTGAAGAGCCGCCGCGTTGGAATACCCAGTCTTCTGCAAAGCAAGCGGATTGCATACCAATATAAGGTCACTCATTCCTTCAGGAATCGGATACCGCAGCCGCGATCCTGGGTGCGAGCGCGCTGTCGAGAATGGAGGCCGGCGTCCCGGTAGCCACGACCCGGCCATCGGCGACGAAGGCCATTTGGTCCGCGATGTCCGCCACGTCCTCGGGCGTATGGATGGTCATGAGAACGGTGACGCCTCGCTCACGGCGCAGGCGATCCACCAGTTGGACCATGTCGCGGCGAAGAACAGGGTCGAGGCTGCTGAAGGGCTCGTCGAGCAGGATCAGCGGACGGCCAGACACCAGAGCCCGCGCCAATGCAACCCGCTGGCGTTGGCCGCCTGACATCTCGCCGGGCTTGCGTTCCTCGAAGCCCTTCAGGCCCACCGCCCCCAGCATGCCGCTGACCAGGTTGCGATCTTCGGCGCCCATGCTGAGTGAGGGACGCAGCCCTAGGGCCGCGTTCTGCAGGGCGGTGAGGTGGGGAAACAGGTTATGGTCCTGGAACACGATGGCCGCGGGTCGCTTCGCGGGCTCGAGCGGCAGGAGATTTCGTCCGTTGAGAGTGAGCGTTCCGCTTTCCGGCGTCTCGAAACCGGCGATCATGTGCAGCAGAGTAGTCTTGCCGCCGCCCGACGGGCCGATGACGGCGCACAGAGCGCCGGTTTCGACGCTCATGGTGTAGTCGGCCTCGAAGTCGGGCCATGTGAGACGGCAATTCTCAATCACCAGCATGGGACAAGCGACCTGAGGCGTGAGCAAGGAGAAGAGCGACGAGCACTATGACGAGCCCGATGGCGGAGGCTTCATCGAGCCGGTAAGCTCCGAGACGTTCATAGAGAAGATAGGGCAGGGTGACCAGATCGGTTCCGCCGAACAAAGCGATGATGCCGAAATCGCCGAATGACAGCGCCATGGCAAGCGCAAAGCCCGCACCGAGCGGGCGCTTGAGCACGGGCCAATCCATGATCGTGAGCTTAGAGAATCCCGTAATGCCAAGCGAAGCGGCGACGCGTCCGTAGCGTTCCTCCGTCGTCATGAGACGCGGCGCGATATAACGATAGGCGAAAGGCATGGCGGTCAGGCCATTGATGAGAGGCAGCAGGATGAAACCGATTGTAGACGGATCTCCAAACTGGCGTATCAGCAGGAACAGACCTGCCGTCAGCGCAAAGGGCGGTACCGCGAGCAGTGTGTCGGGCAGGAAGTCGTAGATTGCCGCAAGGCGCGGAGATCGCATGGCGAAGCGATGGCGTCGCGCGGCGGAGGCCAGCGCTAGGGCGAGCATGCAGGCGAGCGTGGCGGCGCAGATGGCAATCAGGAGACTTGTCGCGAAAGCCTGAAGAAGATCGCTGTCAGCCACTTCTGCAATGTTCCACAGGCCGCCGAGAATGCTCAGTGCCAGGGGGGCAATGAAGAGCGTGCCGACAATCAACACCACCGCATCGAGAACTTTCAGGCTCCGGTTGCGGGCATCGGGCCGAAGGATGATCGAGCGAATGGTATGAGCAGCGGGCGGCCGTTGAAAGGCCCAATGGAGAGCACCGGTAAGAGAGAGGCAGATCGCGAGCTGGATGAGTGCAAGCCATGCGGCGCGGCCGAAATCGAGATCGATCTTGAGGGCTTCGAAGATCGCTACTTCCAAGGTTGAACGGCTCGGACCGCCGCCCAGTGCGAGAACGATAGCAAAGCTCTTGAACGTCAGCAGGAAGATCAGTCCGGTGAGTCCTGGCAACTCCGCGCGAAGCGCAGGCCAGTCGAGGTGGCGGAGTATCTGTGCAGGTGAGAAGCCGAACGCGGATGCCAGTCGCCAATGCTCGGCAGGCACTTGGTTCAGGGAATCGAGCAGGATGCGCGCTACGAAGGGAGCATTGAGAAACACGTGCGCGATGAGAATGCCGGGATAGCCGAAGATGCTGAAATCTCCGCTCCAGCCGAGAGCCGACAGGAAACCGGCAACCCATCCGCTGCGGCCATAGACGGTGAACACCGCGAACACGGAGACGATAGTCGGCATCACCATCGTTGTGCCTAAGATCGCCAGCACGAAGTCGCGCCCGATGAAGCGCCGGCGTGACAGGGCAAGCGCGAGAACGATGCCCAGTGCAAGCGACAGAATAGTGGAGAGTGCGGCCTGGACTACCGAGAAGGTGATGACCCGCGTGAGATAAGGTCCGATGGAGAAAAGCGCGGGCCTTCCTCCATCGAATGTAGCAAGCGTGATGAAGCTGCCCGCAACCAGGGCCAGAATGGCGAAAGCGACGATGCTTCCCGGATGCGGCAGTGTACGTGTCATGTGTCTGTTTTAGCGCGCCGTGGCGTTGAGCCAGGCATCCGTGAAGGCGCGGCGGTTCTGCTGCACCTCTTCCGGCGTGAAGATCAGAGCTGTCTTGGGCTGCACCAGATCCTTGAACGAAGCGGGAAGGCCCGCAGCCGGAGTCTTCGCCGGCATCATCCAATTGCCTTCGGGCATGGCGGATTGGAAGGGCTCACTGAGCACGAAAGCCATGAACTTCTTGGCAAGCTCCGGCTGCTTGGTGGTGTTGGTCATGCCCGCGAGTTCCACATGCAGATAGTGGCCCTCCGCGAAGGCGGCGGCCTTGTAATTGTTCTTCTGCTCGGCGGCGATGTGATAGGCAGGTGACGTGGTGTAGGACATCACCATGTCGGCCTCGCCTTTCAGGAACAGGCCATAGGCTTCCGACCAGCCCTTGGTGAAGGTCACGATGCGCGGCTTCAGCTGGGTCCAAGCCTCGGGGGCCTTATCGCCATAGACTTTCTGCATCCACAGCAGCAGGCCGAGGCCGGGCGCGCTGGTGCGCGGATCCTGCAGCACGACCTTCGGGCCGTTGGGGTTCTCGACGAGTTCCTTCAGGCTTTTGGGCGGGTTCTTGAGCTTATTGGCGTCGTAGACGAAGGCATAATAGCCCCAGTCGAAGGGGATGAAGGTGTCGTCGCTCCAGGTGATCGGCACCGAGAGACCCTTCACGTCGGTGCCATGGGGCGCGAACATGTTCAGGGCCTTGGCTTCGGCGGCAAGGTTCATGTCGAGGCCGACGACCACATCGGCCTTCGTATTCGTGCCTTCGAGGCGCAGGCGCCCGACGAGGCTGCCTGCATCCTCGGCGGTCACCCAGTTGAGCTCGCAGCCGCAAGTGGCCTCGAAGCGCTCCTTGACCGTCTTGCCGGGGCCGTATTTCCCGGCGAACGAGCCATAGGTGTAGACCGTCAGGGCAGGCTTGCCCTGCGCATGCGCGACGCTGCTCGCGAGCGCGACGGAGGCAAGGGTGAGAAGGATTCGGCGTAACATCAAGGTTGCTCCCATGCATGATGTAAGCCGGGTTGGCGGCACAACTCGCACGGGGCGCAGTGTTGTCTGCGATGTCGCATGCTCATTCCCTCCGCCGGCATGACCCGGATCAGGTTCGACGGGTCGGCGGCCATGCCACCTCTCAGCCCCGTGTGAGGCTCCCCGTGAGACAGGTTGTTTCTAAAGCAGTTCAGGGCGGGGGACAAGCTGGCGGATTATCGGGGAATGGCTGCCCTTGCGGGAGGCATAGGATTCTGCTTGGAATAGAGAAACGCATCCTGGATAATATTACGTAATGGATAATGATATTTCCGCCGATGTTGCCGTAATAGGCCTGGGGGCGATGGGCTCCGCTGCCCTTTACCAGCTTGCGCGGCGGGGCGTGAAAGCATTGGGAATCGACCGTTTCCACCCGCCCCATGATCAGGGCTCGACCCACGGAGAGACCCGCATCACCCGCCAAGCCATCGGCGAAGGCGAGGTCTATGTTCCCATGGCCATGCGCGCCCATGAGATCTGGAAAGACCTTGAGGCCGAGACGGGGAAGCGGCTTCTGGTCCGGAGCGGCTGCCTGATCGTTGATGCCGTGAAGCCCGCGACTCGCGGCCATATCCACGTAGCTTTCCTCGACCGCACCCGGCAGGCCGCGGAAAAATACGGCATTGCCCATGAAATGCTGAGTGCGGACGACATTCGCCGCCGCTTTCCGCAATTCACGCCGCGTGAGGACGAGATCGGCTATTTCGAAGCTGGCGGCGGGTATCTCGATCCCGAGCGCTGTGTGGCCGCGCAGCTCAACCAGGCCCAGGCCCTTGGAGCCACCATGCGGCTCGGCACACGGGTACTGGCGATCGGGCCTGAAGGCTCGGGCGTGCGCATCGTGACGGATCGGGGAGACTTGCTTGCCGGGCAGGCGGTTGTCTCCGCGGGCCCATGGGCGGCGAAATTGCTCGGCGCGCCGTTCGACCGCCTTCTCGCCCCGGCCCGGCAGGTCATGCATTGGTTCGAGATCGAACCCGGCTGGGCGAGAAACTGGGAGGCGAGTCCCGTCTTCATCTGGCTCCATGGCTCGAAGCCGAACGACTTCTTCTATGGCTTCCCATGCTTGCGCGGCACGAATGCGGTCAAGACCGCAGGCGAGCAATATGAAGCTTTCACCACGCCGGACGATATCGAGCGCATCGTTACTCCCGATGAAGCGGTCGCCATGCGTGGCGTTCACCTGAACGGCAGGGTGCAGGGCCTTTCCGCGAAAGCGGTGAAGTCGGCAACATGTCTTTATACGATCACGCCGGATTCACATTTCCTGATCGATCATCATCCGGAGAGCGATCGCATCCTCGTCGTCTCGCCCTGCTCGGGGCACGGTTTCAAGCATTCGGCTGCGATCGGTGAAATGGTGTCGCAATGTGTGATTGCGGAAGAGGGCTCAATCGACATGTCTGCCTTCACCTTGGCCCGTTTCAATGCGCGGCAAGAGCGAAATGCTTCGGTAATGTCATGAAAACGGCATCGAGAACGAGCATGGATCAAAGGCTTTTGAATTCCCGCCGCGCTTCATCCCTTGCCCCGTCCGCTTGCTGCTCCAGCTTGAGTGAGGCGCACACGCGCAGGGAGGGCATGCCATTGCTTTCGCAGCTCGGATCAACGATCAAAAGCGAGCCTCGTCGCGACCTGCGATAATCACAGATGGCAGAGGGATGACGGGTTCAGGGAATGGTTGATCTGCCGCTCATGGATTGGCGGGCCTTGGCCTACCTACTCATTCTTTGCCTCGCCGTCACGGCCGCCTGGCTGGCCGGGCGCGTGTCAGTAAAGCGGCGATACAGGAGTTTCTATAAGGCCGTCGATCAATGGCGGCATGGGGATTTGCAGACAAGGGTCACTGTGCCCGATCCCGGGACGCCCATTGGTCACCTGAGCACCACCTTCAACGACATCATCAGCAAACTCAGCCAGCGCGAGGCGGAGCGTGAGACGGTTCTGAAAAGCCTTAGAGAGGGCGAAGAGCGCCTTCAGATCGCCCAGGACGTCGCGGGCCTTGGCATCTGGGACTGGGATCATTCGACCGGCGAGATCAGCTGGTCGCATCAGACGTTCACGCTCACGGGCATCACTGCGGCAGGAAACGAGCCCAACCCCTTCAAAGCCTGGCTCGACGTGCTCCATCCCGAGGATCGGGAGGAGATGGAGTGGAAGGTCAAGCAGCTTCCCCGCACGCTCGAGCCGCTCACGGCAGAGTATCGCATCATCAGGGACGACAGCTCCGTCCGCTGGCTCCAGATGCGCGGGCAGTCACTCGCGGGTACGTTGGGCAAGCCGCTCCGCACGGTTATCGTGACCCTCGACATTACTCCGAGCAAGGAGAACGAAGTCCGCGAGCGTTTTCTCCTGAGTCTCAGCGATCGGATCCGCGAGCTGGTGCGGCCCGATGACATTCTGTCGGCGGTGTCCGAAGCGCTCGGCAAGCACCTCGGCGTGACGCGCTTAGGCTATGGCGAGATCGACCATGCCACGATGATGCTCTCGACGCTCGTCGACTGGCATGCGGAGGGCATGCCCTGCATGGTCGGCCGTCACCCGCTCACGCCCTTCGGCGATTTCGTGTGCGACGAGATGAGAGCGGGCCGTACCCTGGTTATAGACGATGCACTCACCGATCCTCGTGTCAGCGAATCCTCGGACGTCTTCGTCGCGTTGCAGAACCCGGCCACCATCGTCGTATCCCTCGTCAAGGAAGGCGAGTTGCGCGCCGCTCTCTATGTTCACAACACGACGAAGCGTCGATGGACGGCAAGCGAGATCGATCTCTGCCAGGATGTAGCCGAGCGGACATGGGCGGCCGTCGAGCGCGCGCGCGCCGACGCGCGCCAGCGGCTGCTGATCAACGAGCTCAACCATCGGGTCAAGAACACCCTGGCAACCGTACAATCCATTGCGGCCCACAGCTTCAAGCTCGGCGACCCGCAGGCCGGGCGCGCGGCATTCGAGGCGCGCCTCTTCGCCTTGTCGAAGACGCACGATGTTCTGACGCGCGAGAACTGGGAAGGCGCGAATATACAGGACATCCTGGACGAGGCGCTGGCGCCTTATCGGCGCGACCACGTAGCGCGTTACAAGAGCGAGGGAGTGCCGCTTCAACTGCCTCCACGGGTCGCCCTGCCGCTCGCCATGGCCTTCCATGAGCTTGCGACGAATGCTGCCAAATATGGCGCTTTCTCGCTCGATGCCGGCGAGGTTCGTGTCAGTTGGAACCTCGTGCCTACGCCGGCTGGGCCTCATTTCGTGCTCAAATGGAGTGAGAGCGACGGGCCCTTGACGCAGAAGCCGAGTCATAAAGGTTTCGGTTCGCGTCTGATCGAGCGTGGCTTGACGCGCGAACTCGGTGGAGAGGTGACCCTCGACTATCTGCCGCCCGGGCTCGTCTGCACCTTGAGCTTCCCGCTGCCGGAAGCGGAGACGGTCGACTACCTGCGCGCGAACGCGAAGCTGGCATAAACAGGTTTCATGTGTCGACATTGAAAAACCCGCTCTTCACAGTGAGAGCGGGCTTTTCTGATCGTCGATCAGCGGCGGCTTTTCTTACCGCTACCCGGGGCATCCGAGAGACCGGCACGGCGCAGCGCATCGGCGAGAGCGCCGGACGCCGCAGGTGCTGCCGCAGGCTTGCTGCTCATCTGCTGACGCGACTTCTGCGAGACATTGCGGTTGTCGCCGGAGCGCGGCTCTGCGGAATCGCTCATGCGCATGGTAAGCGCAATGCGTTTGCGGGGAATGTCTACTTCCAGCACCTTCACCTTCACGATATCGCCGGGCTTCACCACGTCGCGCGGATCCTTCACGAAGGTGTTCGAGAGCGCGGAGATGTGCACGAGGCCGTCCTGGTGGACACCGACATCGACGAAGGCGCCGAAGGCAGCGACATTAGTCACCACGCCTTCCAGCATCATGCCCGGCTTCAGGTCGCTGATCTTTTCCACGCCGTCCATGAAGGTGGCGGTCTTGAATTCAGGACGCGGATCGCGGCCGGGCTTTTCCAGCTCGCTCAGGATGTCCTTGACGGTCGGCACGCCGAATTTCTCGTCCGTGAAGCTTTGGGGATTGAGCTTCTTCAGCACCGCGCCATTGCCGATCACGACCTTGATGTCGCTCTTGGTCGCTTCGAGAATGCGGCGCACGACCGGGTAGGCTTCCGGGTGCACGCCGGAGGCATCGAGCGGATCGTCGCCGTTCGGGATTCGCAGGAAGCCCGCCGCCTGCTCGAAGGTCTTGGGGCCAAGGCCCGAGACATCGCTCAAGGCTTTGCGGGTCCTGAACGGCCCCTTGGCATTGCGATGCTCGACGATGTTCTTCGCTACCCATTCACCCAGGCCGGACACGCGTGACAAAAGCGGCGCGGAGGCCGTGTTGAGATCGACGCCGACCGCGTTCACGCAATCCTCCACTACCGCATCGAGGGAGCGCGAGAGCTTGTGCTCGGCAAGATCGTGCTGGTACTGGCCGACGCCGATGGATTTCGGATCGATCTTCACGAGTTCCGCCAGCGGGTCCTGCAAGCGCCGCGCAATCGAAACCGCACCGCGGATGGAGACGTCGAGATCCGGCAATTCCTGGCTCGCGAAAGCGGAGGCCGAATAGACCGATGCGCCTGCTTCCGACACCATGATCTTGGTGAGCTTCAGATCCGGATGCTTGGTCACCAATTCTCCTGCGAGCTTGTCGGTCTCGCGTGAGGCGGTGCCGTTGCCGATGGCGATGAGCTCGACTTTGTGCACGCGGCAGAGCCGTGCGAGCGTTGCAATCGATTCATCCCATTGCCGCTTCGGCTCATGCGGGTAGATCGTGTCGGTCCCCACCACCTTGCCGGTGGCATCCACCACGGCGACCTTTACGCCGGTGCGAAAGCCGGGATCGAGGCCGAGCGTTGGGCGCGTGCCTGCGGGCGCCGCGAGCAGAAGATCGCGCAGGTTGCCGGCAAAGACCTTCACCCCCTCGTCCTCGGCAAGCTGCCACAGCTTCATCTTCATATCGAGCTCGATGGAGAAGCGCAGCTTCGTGCGCCACGCCCAGCGCACCGTGTCGAGCAGCCATTTGTCACCCGGGCGGCCCTTGTCGGTGATGCCGAAGGCGAGGGCGGTGCGGCCTTCGTAGCGGCTCACATAGCCGGGCTCGGCGGCATCCTTGTCCTCTTCCATGCGAAGGTCGAGGATCTCTTCCTTCTCGCCGCGAAACAGCGCGAGGATACGATGCGAGGGCAGCTTCGGCAGCGGCTCGGCGAAGTCGAAATAATCGGCGAATTTCGCGCCATCGGTCTTCTTGCCGTCACGCACCTTCGAGGTGATGCTGCCGCGCTCCCAGTAGATGTCGCGCAAGGCGCCCAGCAGCTCAGCGTTCTCCGCGAACCGCTCCACGAGAATGGAGCGTGCGCCTTCGAGCGCTGCTTCCGGCGTCGCCACTTCCTTCTCGGCATTCACGAAAGCGACGGCTTCCGCCTTCGGATCGCGCTGAGGCTCGGTGAGTATGAGGTCAGCGAGAGGCTCAAGGCCGGCTTCCTTGGCGATCTGCGCCTTGGTGCGCCGCTTGGGCTTATAGGGCAGATAGAGGTCCTCTAGCCGCGCTTTAGTATCGGCGTTGTTGATCTGGAGCGCCAGTTCGTCGGTGAGCTTTCCCTGCTCGCGAATGCTGTCGAGAATGGATTTCCGGCGGTCCTCCATCTCGCGCAGGTAGCGCAGGCGCTCGTCCAGGGTGCGCAGCTGCGTATCGTCCAGGGTGCCGGTGACTTCCTTGCGGTAGCGCGCGATGAACGGCACGGTCGAGCCGCCGTCGAGCAGGTCGACGGCCGCCTTGACCTGCCATTCCTGGACATTCAGTTCGCTTGCGATGCGCTGGCCAATGGAAAGCATGGAAGTCTCCGAGTAAAGCTAAGGCGCGGCTTCTACGGTGCCGGGCGGCCCTGGGTCAACGGCCTGTCCCCAGCTTCGGGGTCGCAGTGCAGGTTGACCTAGAGGGAGGCGGCTTGCCGGTTTTCTGAGAAAACGCTTGGCGTGTCGCGACTTGGCGTATAGACCGTCCGGCCCTTCGCCCCCAGATTCTCAAGGCCCGCCATGTCCGCCCCCAACGATCTGTCCATCGGCATCGATTTCGGCACCAGCAACACTGTGGTGGCGATTGCCGATTCGCGCGGGAACGTGGAGGCGCTGACCTTTGAACACGGGGAGAACGCCCTCAAGGTCTATGTGACGGCCCTGTGCTTCTGGGATGAGCGCCACGGCAACGGCTTGCGCACCGAAGTGGAGGGTGGGCCCTGGGCCATCGAGCAGTTCCTGGAGGGGCTGCACGCCCACCGCTTCATTCAATCCTTCAAGACTTTCGCGGGCAGCGCGACATTCCAGGAGACCCGCATCTTCCGGGAGCGCTACCGCTTCGAGGATCTGCTGAGCACCTTCCTGCGCACCCTTGCGCGCCATGGCGGAACGCGGCTCGATTGGGGTGTGCGCAATGTCGTGATCGGCCGCCCGGTGCAGTTCGCGGGCTTCAAGCCCGATGACGACCTGGCGATGCAGCGCTACCGCGCGGCGTTTGGTAAGCTCGGGGCCGATCACGCGCGTTATGTCTATGAGCCCGTCGGCGCGGCCTTTTTCTATGCGCGCCAGCTCGAACACGATTCCACGGTTCTCGTCGCGGATTTCGGCGGCGGCACGAGCGACTTCTCCGTCATGCGCTTTTCGCGCAGAAGCGGCGTGCTGCGGGCTGAGCCCTTGGGTCATTCCGGTATCGGCATCGCGGGCGATGCCTTCGATTACCGCATCGTCGACCGTGTGGTCTCGCCGCGTCTAGGCAAGGGCGGCTCCTATCGCTCCATGGGCAAGATCCTCGCGATTCCCAACCACTACTACGCCAATTTTGCGCGCTGGAATCAGCTGGCGATGATGAAGGGCAGCGGGGATCTGAAGGAGCTGCGCGAGCTGGCTCGCGTGGCGCTGGAGCCTGAGCCGCTGGAGAAATTCATCGACATCATCGAGTACGATCTCGGCTTCGCGCTCTACCGCGCCGTTTCCGCCACGAAGGTGGCGCTATCGAGCCAGGATGAGACAGACTTCCATTTCCATGGCGAGGGCGTCGATATCAAGGCGCGCATCGCACGTGCGGATTTCGAGAGTTGGATCGCGGAGGACGTGAACCGGATCGCGCAGACCGTCGATGAGGCGCTGGCCAATGCCGGCGTGAAGCCGGGCGGCATCGACAAGGTCTTCCTCACCGGCGGCACCTCCTTCGTGCCTGCCATCCGCAATCTCTTCGTAGAGCGCTTCGGGGAAGAGCGTCTGGCCTCGGGTGACCAGTTCGAATCGATCGCCTATGGATTGGCGCTGATCGGCCAGACCGAAGACCCGGGGCGCTGGGCTATTCACACAAGCTAGGCCTTTGGCGCATTAAATTACGCTTGCAGATGGGGAAATATGCGCTTTACTTCGCAGGTGCAGCATGAACGCCTGAAGCGGAGCCCAAAACGTGTCCCTGATCAATCCCGATGTGACGCCTGAAAAGGATTTTCCGCTTCGCGATGATATCCGATTGCTCGGGCGGCTCCTCGGCGACACGATCCGCGAGCAGGAGGGCGATGCGGTCTTCGAGGTTGTCGAGCGCATCCGCCAGACCTCGATCCGCTTCCACCGCGATGAGGACGAGGATGCCCGTCGGGATCTTGAGACGATCCTGAACTCCCTGTCTCGTGGCGGCACCAACCAGATTATCCGAGCCTATACGTATTTCTCGCATCTCGCCAACATCGCGGAGGATCAGCATCACGTCCGCCGCTCCCGCGCCCATGCCATGGCAGGCGCGCATGCGATGGCGGCGCCCGCTCCACGCGAAGGCACTGTCGCCAGGGCGCTCAAACTGGCGCAGGAGGCCGGGATCAGCCAAACGGCCCTTCAGGCCTTTTTCGCATCGGCGCTCGTCTGTCCGGTGCTGACCGCGCATCCGACCGAAGTGCGCCGCAAGAGCACCATCGACCGCGAGATGGAGATCTCACAAATCCTGGCGCAGCGAGACCGGAATGAATTGACGCCTGAAGAGACAGGCGCGAGCGAGGAGTCCTTACGCCGCGCGATCCTGACCCTCTGGCAGACGAGCATCCTGCGCCGCAACCGGCTGAAGGTGATCGACGAGGTCGTGAACGGCCTGTCCTATTACGACTATACCTTCTTCAAGGAGTTGCCGCGCGTCTATGCCTCCATCGAGGATCAGCTCTGCGCCATGGACCCGAAATGGGAGAACGTGGAACTGCCGTCCTTCCTGCGCATGGGAAGCTGGATTGGCGGAGACCGCGACGGCAATCCTTTCGTGACTGCGGATGCCCTGCGGCAGGCTTTGCTGCTGCAAAGCCGGCACGCGCTCGGCTCCTATCTGGAGGAGCTGCATTGCCTCGGCGCGGAACTGTCGCTCGATGGGCGCTACGTGAATGTCTCCGAGCAGGTGACGGAGCTGGCGAAGATCTCGCCTGATCCGTCGCCGCACCGGCAGGACGAGCCTTATCGCCGCGCAATCACCGGAATGTATGCGCGCCTGGCAGCCACCGCGCAGGCTTTGGGTCACAGCGACGTGGCGCGCCACGCGGTGGGCGAAGCGCCGGCTTATGCCAGTGTAGAGGAGTTCGAGGGCGATCTCGCGATTCTGCATCGCTCGCTGGTCTCCAATGGATCGGGATCGCTCGCACGAGGCCGCCTGCGCCGCTTGCGCCGCGCGGTCGACGTCTTCGGCTTCCATCTCGCCAGCATCGACCTGCGCCAGAATTCCGATGTGCATCAGCGGGTCGTCGCGGAGCTGTTCGAGAAGGCAGTTCCCGGGACGGCTTATGAGACGCTGGAGGAGAAAAAGCGGGTCGCTCTCCTGCTGGAAGAGCTGCGGACACCGAGGCTTCTCACCTCGCCCTACCTCGAATACTCAGCCGAGACCACATCCGAGCTCGCCATCGCTCACGAGGCCGCCAAGGCGCACCGCCTGTATGGACGTGCCAGCGTGCCCAATTATGTGATCTCGAAAGCGAGCGATCCATCCGACATTCTCGAAGTCGCGTTGCTGCTGAAGGAAGCAGGCCTGCTGCGCTCGCGCGAAGGCGAGATGGCGGTCAACATCATTCCGCTGTTCGAGACCATTGCGGATCTGCGCAATTGCAGCGGCGTGATGGACAACCTCTTCTCGCTGCCCGATTACATGCGCCTGCTGCGCAGCCGCGATCAGGCGCAGGAGGTGATGCTCGGCTATTCGGACAGCAACAAGGACGGCGGCTTCCTCACCTCCGGGTGGGAGCTTTACAAGGCCGAGATCGATCTCATCGACGTGTTCAAGCGCCACGGCGTTGGTCTCCGTCTTTTCCATGGTCGCGGCGGCTCCGTCGGCCGTGGCGGCGGGCCGAGCTATCAGGCCATTCTCGCACAGCCCGGCGGTGCGGTGCAGGGCGCGATCCGTATCACGGAGCAGGGCGAAGTCATCGCCGGAAAATATTCGAACCCGGATCTCGGCCGGCGCAATCTCGAAATTCTCGCGGCGGCGACGCTGGAAGCGTCTCTTCTTCATTCAGGGCAACCCGCGCCGCGCGCCGAGTATCTGCAAGCCATGGAGGAACTGTCGGACAGCGCCTACAAGGCCTATCGCGCGCTCGTCTATGAGACCGAGGGCTTCGAGCGCTATTTCTGGGAATCCACCGTCATCGGCGAGATCGCCAACCTCAATATAGGCAGCCGCCCCGCATCGCGCACGAATTCGCGCAAGATCGAGGATCTGCGTGCGATTCCGTGGGTGTTCGGCTGGGCGCAATGCCGCCTCATGCTGCCGGGCTGGTATGGCTTCGGTTCCGCGATCGACGAATTTCTCGAGAAGCACGCGGATACAGGCCTGAAGCTTCTTCAGGAAATGTATCGCGAGTGGCCTTTCTTCGAGGCCCTGCTGTCGAACATGGACATGGTGCTCGCCAAGAGCAACATCGCCATTGCATCGCGCTATTCCAAGCTCGTCGAGGATGAGGCCCTGCGTGAGGCGATCTTCCCGCGTCTTCGCCGTGAATGGGAGGATTCGATCGGGACGCTGCTTGCCATCACCGGACAGCAAGCGCTTCTCGACAAGAACCCGCTTCTGGCGCGCTCCATCCGCAACCGCTTCCCTTATCTCGATCCGCTGAACCATCTGCAGATCGAGCTCTTGAAGCGTCACCGTTCGGGCGATGCGGACGAACAGGTCGTGCAGGGCATCCACCTTTCCATCAACGGCATCGCTGCGGGTCTTCGCAACAGCGGCTGACGAGCGCAGGCAGGAATCCTCTTTCCAGCGATGGGTTGAAACGATGCAGCAATGGTTCAGTCCCTCGCGGGGCGGCCAAGCTTCGTCAGTCGAACGATGGAGAGAAACTATGTCACGTGGCGACAAGTCCAATTACACGGACAAGCAGAAGCGTAAGGCCGAGCATATCGAGGAAGGTTACGAGAACCGCGGCGTCTCCGAGAAGGAGGCTGAGCGTCGTGCCTGGGCTACCGTGAACAAGCAGGACGGTGGCGGCAAGAAGGGTGGGTGGCACTGACTGTCCCCTCATCGCGATCAAGCTTTGCAACTGCCCGGCCTCGTCCGGGCAGTTTGCTGTTGGGGCCCGCCGTACGGATCATCCAAAAGCCAAGGTTGAGCCCTCGGGCCAATGCGGATAGGGATGGGTGACTCATTCGAAAACGGGGAGCCTTGAGGCATGGAAACGGGATTGAAGGGCAGGCGCGCACTGGTGCTGGGCGCAAGCAAGGGACTGGGCTTCGGCATCGCCCAGGGCTTGGCGGAAGAGGGCGCGCGGGTGGCGATTGCGAGCCGCACCATGGAGGGCTCGAAAGCCGCCGCCGACAAGATCGGGCGGGACGTGCTGCCCTTCATCTGCGACACGGGCAAGGTGGAGCAGGTCGATGCTCTCGCCAAAGATGTCACGGCCGCGCTTGGCGGCGTGGATATTCTCGTGCTCAACAGCGGCGGCCCGCCGCCCGGTAAGGCTCAGGGCGTCTCCTCCGATCAATGGCGCCAGTCTTTCGATGCGATGTTCGTCAACCTCGTGCGCATCACGGATCTACTGCTGCCCGGCATGATTGAGCGCAAGTTCGGCCGCATCATCTCGGTAATCTCCTCCGGCGTGATCCAGCCGATTCCGAACCTTGCGATCTCCAATGCGATCCGCCCAGCCCTTGTGGGTTGGGCCAAAACGCTGTCGAGCGAAGTTGCGCCTTCCGGCGTGACGGTGAATGCCATTGCGCCCGGCCGCATCGCCACGGATCGCCTCAAGCAACTCGATACGGTCAATGCCGAGCGCACCGGCCGCTCCGTCGAGGATGTGGCCACGGCCGCCCGTGCGGGCATTCCGGCGGGCCGCTACGGCGAGATCGAGGAGTTCGCGGCGGCAGCCGTGTTCCTGGCCAGCGAGAAGGCCTCGTTCATGACGGGCTCGATCCTGCGCGTGGATGGCGGACAGATCTCGTCCGTGACTTGAACCTGATTGCGGGGCGAGGAGGGTTTTCCTCGCTCCGCCATTTCAAGTGATGATACCGAACGTGTAAAGCAGGATACCGGCAGCCGATGTTGCCGCCAGCGTCGGCAGCATTCCGACATGGAAGCGGAACATGGCGATCATTGCGGCGAGCGACAGCAGAAGCGCCCATGGATGCACGCTGCTCCACACAGGCATGTCGAGGGTGAGAGGGCCCCATTCGACACTGCGAACCTCGCGGAAGATCGTGTGGATGCCGAACCAGATGGCCAGGTTGAGGATGACGCCCACCACTGCGGCCGTGATTGCCGACAGAGCGCCGCTCAGGGCCCGGTTGCCGCGCAGGATCTCGATGTAAGGCGCGCCGAGAAAGATCCATAAGAAGCAGGGTGCGAATGTCACCCATGTGGCGAGAAGGCCTCCGAGCGTTCCCGCCATGAGAGGGCTCAGCGCTCCAGGGTCGCGATAGGCGGCCATGAAGCCGACGAACTGCAGCACCATGATCAAGGGCCCCGGCGTCGTCTCGGCCATGCCAAGCCCATCCAGCATCTCGCCGGGCCGCAGCCAGCCATAGGTTTCGACAGCCTGCTGCGCCACATAGGCCAGCACGGCATAAGCGCCGCCGAACGTGACCATGGCCATTTTCGAGAAGAAGACGGCGATCTGGCTGAAGACGTCGCTCCTGCCGAGGATCATGAGCAAGGCCGCCACGGGCACGAGCCAGAGTGTCAGCCATAGAGCGGATACCCGCAGGCTTCGGGAAAGGCTCGGCCTTGCATGGGCGGGCAGCTCCTCTCCGAGCAGATCATCCATCTCTTCCTTGTCTTTCGGAGAGGCGATCATGAACGGGCTTGCACCTGCCCGCGCACTAACGAAACCGACGATGCCTGCCGTCAGGATGATGAGAGGGAAGGGGGCTCCGAGAAAGAAGATTGCGACGAAGGCCGCGCCTGCAATCGCGATCATGGCTCGGCTTTTGAGCGCCCGCTTGCCGATACGGACAACCGCCTCGAAAACGATGGCGAGAACGGCTGCTTTCAAGCCGAAAAACAGGGCTGCGACGAGGCCGACATTGCCGAAGAGCGCATAGATCCAGCTCAAGGCCATGATGGCGATGATGCCCGGAAGGATGAAAAGCAACCCTGCCATCAGGCCGCCGAGCGTCCGATGCATGAGCCAGCCCATATAGGTGGCGAGCTGCTGCGCCTCCGGGCCTGGCAGGAGCATGCAATAATTGAGCGCATGCAAAAACCGCGCTTCCGAAATCCAGCGCTTCTCCTCGACGAGGATCCGGTGCATCACCGCGATCTGCCCGGCCGGTCCTCCAAAGCTCAATGCGGCTACGCGAAGCCAGGTGCGGAAGGCTTCGGAAAGTGAAACCCCATGGGCCCCCGAAGGTTTCTCCCCGTCGCTCACGGCGCCGTCTTCGCTTCGGCATGGTCGATATCGGAGGGAACGAGAAGGCCATTCTCGACCAGCTTCGTCCAGACGTCCTCTGCACTCTCCGCGAAATGAACGAGGCTACGATCTGCCTCGCTGACCATGCCGTGCTCGAGCAGGGCATCGAACTTGATCACAGATTGCCAATAGGCCTTGTCGAACAGCACGATGGGCAGCGATGGCACTTTCCCGGTCTGACGAAGTGTCAGGAGCTCGAACAATTCGTCGAGGGTCCCGAACCCACCAGGAAAGACCACGAGGGCATTGGCGCGCATGGCGAGGTGCATTTTGCGCATGGCGAAGTAGTGAAAGCGGAAGGTCAGTTCGGGTGTCGAATACGGATTCGGCTCCTGCTCGTGCGGCAGGGTGATGTTGAAGCCGATGGAGGGCGCGCCGACGTCGAAAGCACCTCTGTTGGCGGCTTCCATGATGCCGGGGCCGCCGCCTGTTGCGATCACGTTGTCCCGCAGGCCGCTATCCACTTTCAGCGCGCCGCCTCTTTGGGAGGCAATGGCGCCGAAGGCGCGGGCCTGTTCATACCAGTATGGGTGCCTGCCAGGTCCGCTCTCGCGGATGCGCGCGCTGCCGAATACGACGATGGTCGAGCGGACACCCCAGATGCGCAGGCTTTCTTCCGCCTTGGCATATTCCAGCTGGAAACGGACGCCACGCATGGTGTCGCCCAGCAGGAAGTCCTGATCCAGGGCGGCGAGGCGATAGGAGGCCGAAGCCGTGATCGCCGCGTTCGAAGGCTTGCCGTTATCCATCGGGAGAGGCTCCTGTGATCCTCTCCCGCACAAAGCACATCTTGAGGCTTCGGTTAAGAGCCTGCCGGGTTTGTCGGGATTTCCTGGGGACCGGCGGGTGGGATGCCCACGGGTTCCGCCGGGCTCGGCGATTCGCTCGGTATGGTCGGCGGAACGCCCAAGGGCTCGCCCGGATTGGGGATGCCTGCAGGGCCTGGATCGGGGTACACGGGCTGCGGCGCGGGGTTCGGCACGTCGGGCTGCGGAGGCGTGGGGTTCGGGGTGTCGGACATGGGCCGGCATCCTTTCTTGGAGCTCAGTGGCGATGCGAAGGAATCCGCAACATGGGGATCATGGGCGCAACGGAGGACGAGGAAGGATTGTTCCGAGCGGGTCGGTTCCGCCCTTTTCCCTATAGGCCCCATGACCAGGGCCGCTATAGTGGCGGCCAAAGAGGGGCGGCACGCCCCATGCAAGGGAGCCCGCCTGTGAGAGACCTCTCCGTTCACAATGCCGCTGAGATCCTGCCTGCCGATGGCTATCGCGGGGCGCTCGCGGGGCGCGTCTGGCGTCCTGAAATCGGGCCATGCGTCGTCGCGATCCGCGAGGATGGCGTTTTCGACATCTCGGCGCTTCATCCCACCATGAGCGAGCTGGCGGCGCTTCCCAATCCGGCGCAGGCGCTCAAGGAAGCCAGGGGGGAGTGGATTGCTTCCCTTGCAGAGATCATCGCGAACACACCCGGCGACCGCCGCGATTCATCGAAGCCGTGGCTTCTGGCACCGGTCGATCTGCAGGTCGTCAAGGCTGCGGGCGTGACCTTCGCCGTTTCCATGCTGGAGCGCGTCATCGAGGAGAGGGCGCGCGGCGATGCCAGTGCAGCGGCGGCCATTCGCGCCGAGGTCCTTCGTCTCGTCGGTGACGATCTCAGCCGCCTGAAGCCAGGGTCCCCCGAGGCGATGGAGCTGAAGAAGGTGCTGATGGCGCAAGGCGCCTGGAGTCAGTATCTCGAAGTGGGTATCGGGCCGGATGCGGAGGTGTTCACGAAAGCTCCCACTATGTCCGCCGTCGGCGCGTTCATGGATGCGGGCCTGCATCCTAAATCCACCTGGAACAATCCCGAGCCGGAAGTTGTGGTGGTCGTGACCGCCGATGGGAGGATCGTCGGCGCAACCCTCGGCAACGATGTGAACCTGCGCGATTTCGAAGGGCGTTCCGCCCTGCTGCTCTCAAAGGCCAAGGATAACAACGCCTCTTGCTCACTCGGCCCGTTCATCCGCTTCTTCGACGCCAGCTTCTCGCTCGACGACGTGCGCCGGACGACGGTGACGCTGACGGTCGAGGGTGAAGACGGCTTCAAGTTGGAAGGCGCATCGTCGATCACGAAGATCAGCCGCGATCCGGAGGATCTGGTGGCGCAGACACTTGGGCCTCATCATCAATATCCCGACGGCTTCGTGCTGTTTCTCGGAACGATGTTCGCGCCCACGAAGGATCGGGATGATGTAGGGATGGGGTTCACGCACAAGACGGGCGACATTGTCTCGATCGCCGCGCCGGAACTGGGAATGCTTGTGAACCGCATGAAGCCGAGTTCCGAATGCGAGCCGTGGACCTTCGGCCTTCACGCATTCATGCGCAATCTTGCGTGGCGCGGATTGCTCAACACATCAGCCGACGTCTGATCTCAACGTCATTCGTCTTCCACCGAACGATGTTGCCAAACGAGTTAACCCCATTTGCAAATCCTCAGGCGATAATTGCTTGTTCCATTGAACTTTGCCTTTGGAACGCCATCATAAGCGCTCACTGAGTACTTGAAGTTGACAGAAAGGAAGCTGCGCCGAAGCAGAATGTTGTTTTGTGTCGATTGCAGCGATAATCGACACTGTTCATGTGAATTGAAACTACATTCTGCAATCGAGAGCGCGCTGAATTCTGTAAGCTAGCGAGTAATTCTACTCATTGTTTCAGAGAGCATAAAATGGTTGCTTACAGACGTTATCTCATTGCTTCATCCCTTGCGCGCTTGATCCGTAAGGAGAGGGGGGGCAATCGCGTCACCGAGGGCCATTTCCCGAACCAGGCAGACCGTAGCTCCTTCGTGATCGTGGATGGCGAGAAAGGCAGCCTGGTCCTGCTTCAGAACGGCGCCGACGGCCCTGTGGAAGAACGCACGGATGTGCCGCGCGCTCATGCTGAAGCGCTGCTTGATGTGACACCCGGCAAGCTCGATTACCTGCTGACTCACCTCACCGTCGGCACCCGCGACGTTCAAATCGCGCGCTTCGTCACGCCCGGTCCTCTGGACATGATCTCGGTTTCCTTCGAGAGCGAAGAAGAGGCAAAGGATTTCCGTCCTCTGTCGTGGTTCGGCCCTGATGTCACGTCGGATACCATCTACCAGAACCGCTTCATCGCGCTGGAAGGGTTGCCTCAGGTTCCTGATGTCGCGCTGACGAACGCTGCGCTAAACAGTCTGCTCGATACGCTGGAGAACCGCTACAGCTCCGCGCGGTCCTATGCGCCTGCGCATCAGATGCGCAATTCCGCCGAAGTCGAGGTGAGCCAGGGCGCTCCTGCCGCGCAGGGTGTGCCTGCGGCCCAACCGACGCCTCCGGTCGTGACCGATGTGGAGGTCGCGGAAGACGAGAGCGATCTGAATCTCAGCATCGAGGACAACGTCATCCGCGAGTTGGCGCGCTCGCTACGCCCGCAGCGCCGCTAGAGCATTTTTCGGCGAAGTGGATCCGGTTCGCCGTCAAAAATGCGGTCCCACAAAGAGGAGAGCTGTTTCCACGCAAGTGGAAACAGCTCTAAGAATAAGAATGGCCTGCACTCACCCTGCAGGCCATTTTATTTCGTCAGCTCGGAAGCACGATGCAGCTGCCCCCGAGCTTGCGGATATTCCTGCATAAATCCTCCGCCATCTGCCGTGTCTGCGCCGGAGCCCTCACTCGATAGAAGGTTCTGCTCCCGCGATAGCGCAGGCGCGTTCCGATGATCATGGGCCGCGAATCCTTCAGCAGGGACACATAGGATTGGCTTGCGCGCTGAAAGCTTGCGAGGGCGCGCTCTTTCGAGAAATTGCCAGCCAACTGAACGCCCCAAGGCGCAAAGGGCGCTTCCATAGCCTCGCCGCGCATGGGCAGGCGGAGCGTGGCCACGACCTGATGGCAGCTTTCCGGATCGGCCTTTTTCTCCTCTGCCGCTTCCGATGCCTCCTTCACATCCTTGGCCCAATCTTCCGCCGGTCGTCCGGTAATCCTCAGAACGTAGTGGCTTGTCTCGAAGGGAAGCTGTCCGCGGCCGGCCAGCCAGGCGCTCACCCGCGCCGGACCGCCATTATAGGCTGCTGCGGCAAGCCCCAGATTGCCGAACTGACCTGACAGCTCCGCGATGAGTTCCGCTGCTTTCGGGATCGCCTGTTCAGGATCGAAGGGATCGCTCAATCCGCGCTCCTTGGCGGTGCCTGGCATGAACTGCGCGACGCCCTGCGCCCCCGCCGAGCTGACGACGCCGGGCCGGAAGGAGCTTTCCTGCCAGATGAGTTTGGTCAGGAAATCTCGGGGGACCCGATGGTCTTTCGCTGCTCCTTCGATGAGGCGGCAGAGTGCCTGCTCGATGGTTTCGCCTTCCGCGCCGGAACTCGCCCGAGCCGCGCCGCAGCAGATCAGGCTTGCGCAGAACAGCGGCAGCACGAACCGCATGAAAGACCTCGCTGGAACGAACACGATTAGAGGTAGGCGATCATCCGCCCCGCCAAGAGCACGACGATCCAGGCCAGAAGGGAAACAAGGGCGTAGAGACGCGCTTCAGCGGGCAGGGTGTCGCTCCTTAAGGACGAGCCGAAGCGCGCATGAAAGAGCGCGACGTTGACGAGGCCCAGAGCGAGGAAGGCAAGTTTCACATAAAAGGCCGGGTTGGTTCCGAGTGCGCGGGCCTCCACTGCCAGCAGCAAAAAGCCTGTGGGGATCTGGATCGCCAGCCCTGTGGCGGCCAGCGGAATCGCATAGCGCCCAACCTGATGTGCGTTCTTGCCGTGCTCGGCCAGGACCTTCAGGTCGAAGACGGCGATGCCGCCGACCACGAAGGCCGCGCCCAGCACGTGCAGCAGGTTCGCGATTGTATAGAGCCATGCGGAATGCCGGCCTGCATGGCCTAGGCCTGACGATTCGAGCGCGGCGAGAAGATCGGGATACATCGGCGGCCTAGCGCAGCTCGAAGGTCTTGCCGTCGACTGTAATCCGTTCTGCCCTCAACTCGGCATCCTCGCGGGTGGAGGGATAGCCTACAAGGGTTACCTGCGTGCCGGGCTTCAGCATGTCGGGTTGCAGGCCTCGCGCGCTCATGCGGAAAGGCGGCGCCAGAACGGCGTGCCAATTTTCGTTCTCATGCCGGACAATGATCATCACATGCGGATTCTGCCACGCGGCGCTCTCGACCGGGCCGGTCACCGTCAGAACCTTCGACGCATCGTAGCTGCCCCAGCCGTGATGCGCGTAGGCCAAGCCTCCGGTCGTCAGCGCTCCAAGCAGAAGCAGGCCTGAAAGAGAATATCTCATGACATGCAATCCCATGCTGGTTGGATCGATAATACCTCCAGGAGAGGTTGGACCCATCGAGCCTCCGTCAAGGCGCTAAGGTGTGGATTGGGAGCAGGATCAGGTGCTTGTGATCGGCTTCGATTGACCTGCGCCCGTCCTCTAACGATATCCTGCGCAAACGAATCATCCCATTCAGGTGCAGTATGTCCTCGTTCTTCAAAGGTTTATGGGCTCGTCTCGGCGGCTCGGACGATGGCGCGCCCTCGTCCGAGCCGCAAGCGGAAGCGGTGGAGTACAAGGGCTTCCGCATCCGACCCGCGCCTTATCCGGCCAAGGGGCAGTTCCAGACCGCAGGCGTGATCGAGAAGGATTTCGAAGGCGGCATGAAGGAACACCGCTTCGTGCGCGCCGAGACCCATCCCAGCAAGGACGATGCCGCAACCTTCGCCATTGCGAAGGGCAAGCAGATCATCGACGAGCAGGGCGACAGGGTTTTCTCTTAAAGTTTGCTCCGGCTGCCCCGGCTTTCGGCATAGACCTTGGTGAATTCCGCGCCGAACAGCAGGATCAGCGAGGAATAATAGATCCACAACAGAATCGTGATGATCGATGCGGCTGCGCCGTAGCTCGACGCCAGGTTGCTCTTGCCGAGATAGTAGCCGATCAGGAACTTGCCGATCGTGAACAGGAGCCCGGTGACGAGGGAGCCGATCCAGACATCGCTCCACTCGATCTGCACTGCAGGCAGCAGCTTGAAGATCATCGCGAACAGAAAAACAGCGATGGCGAAGGAAACCAGGCTGTTGAGGAATTGCAAGAGCGCCGCCGCGCCGGAGAAGTTGGGCTCTACGTAGGAGCCGATGGCGGAAAGCCCTGCATCGATAACCAGCGAAACCAGCAGGAGAAAGCCGATCCCTAGCACGAGGGCGAAGCTGAGAAGCCTGGTGCGGAGGAAATCCAGTACCCCGAAGCTTTGCGGCGGCTCGGCTTTCCAGATGATGTTCAAGTCATCCTGCAATTCCACCACGGCGCCGGTCACGAGGAGCAGGAAGGTGACTATGCCCACCGTCGTGCCGATGAGGCCGGAGCCGACATTGCTGGCACTGGCGATCATGGCTTCGAGTGCGGAAGCTTCGCTTTTTCCGATCAGGCCGCCGAGTTCCGAGACGATGGCGCCTTGGGCGGCCTCGCGTCCGAAGGCGAGGCCTGCGACGGCTATGGCCGCGAGCAGCATCGGAGCCAGCGAAAACACCGTAAAGAACGCAATGGAGGCCCCGAGGCTCATGGCGCGGTCGTTCCACCAGCCTGCGAATGCCGCTTTCAGAAGTCGCCAAATGTCGGAAAGCATGCCTGTGCCGTTTCTCTCCCGCCCACATGGTCCAAAGCGTGAGCATTGCCTTGGCAGTTAACCGGCAGCGGCTTCGTTGTGTTCCTGAATGATCTCACGTGGAGGAACCCACTGCCGTCATCACCGGCCTTGTACCGGTGATCCCGATGACTTGAAGCATCACACTTTTTGGATCGGGATGGCCGGGACAAGCCCGGCCATGACAGGAGCTGAATTGTGAGGGTCAGGCGGCGTCCTGCTTCAACGATTTCATGTCGATGACGAAGCGATATTTGACGTCGCTCTTGAGCATGCGCTCATAGGCACGGTTGATGTCCTGGATCGGGATCATCTCGATCTCAGCCGTAATGCCGTGCTTGGCGCAGAAATCGAGCATTTCCTGCGTCTCCGCGATGCCGCCGATCAGGGATCCTGCGATCTGGCGGCGTTTCATGATCAGGTTGAACACGGTCGTGGCGGGGTGGGGCTCCGCCGGCGCGCCCACCAGCACCATGGCGCCGTCCCGGGCCAGCAGGACGAGCAGGGCGTCGAGGTCGTGCGGGGCGGCGACGGTGTCCAGGATGAAGTCGAGGCTGTTCACGTGCGCAGCCATCGCCTCCTTATCCTTTGACACGACGACTTCGTGAGCGCCGAGGGCAAGGGCGTCCTCGCGCTTGTTGGGTGAGGTGGTAAAGAGAACCACATGCGCGCCCATCGCACAGGCGAGCTTGACGGCCATATGCCCGAGACCTCCGAGGCCGACTACGCCAACTTTCTGGCCAGGCTGAACACGCCAGCGGCGCAAGGGGGAGTAGGTGGTGATGCCAGCGCACAGCAGCGGTGCCGTGGCCGCGAGGTCGAGCCCATCCGGAACGCGCAGCACAAAGCTCTCGTCGACGGTGACCGTGTCGGAATAACCGCCATAGGTATTGGCGCCCGTACCTTGCTCCGGGCCGTTATAAGTGCCCGTGAAGCCGACCTCGCAGTACTGTTCCAAGCCCTCCCGGCAGCTGCGGCATGTGCGGCAGGAATCCACCATGCAGCCGACGCCGACGAGATCGCCTTCCTTGAACTTTTTCACTCCACTGCCGACGCGTGTGACGCGGCCCACGATTTCGTGACCGGGCACGCATGGATAGTTCGTGCCACCCCATTCGGCCCGAGCCGTATGAAGGTCGGAGTGACATACGCCACAATAAAGGATCTCGATCTGAACGTCGTTTTCTTTCGGATCTCGGCGTTCGAAGCTGAAAGGCGCGAGAGGGGTCGATGCATCCTGAGCGGCATAGCCGAATGCTTTGATCACGGGAGCCTCCAATATCGTTGAGGAATGGCGAAGCCTGCAAGGCCACGAGGGCGACCGGTAGAACGATAGGCTCAACATGCCGGGCGTCAACACGCGCTCCGCCAAAGTTAGCATGATGAGCGGACGAACGGCTTCTCAATGGTAGTGTTGTTGGCATCCACACGCTCATTCAGAGATACAATGTAACTAGTTTTATGTGGCGGCGATCTGGTTTTGTCCGGCGGACGATCTATCTAAGGATGAGGTGCTTTTCACTGTTCGAGCGCTCACGCGTGGAACGCTTGTAACGGCGGCAAAGCAGCACAGTGGATTTCACACGGCTTTGAGAAACTTTATCTTGCCGATGACGCTGCAATCCGCGAGGCTGGGGCTTAGCAAAGACGGCTCGCTTCCGGTCATGGAAGCCACGTACCAGATCCTGGGCATCCGTGACCGCGTTGAGTTACGCCGCATGTAAGGGGATGTCGCCAAAGTACGATCTGCCGCATCATCGCACCACGTGGCCTGGGCAACCTTAGCGGTGCAGAATCGTTATCTCTGAGAGGGATCTGATTTCGGTGGCGCTATGCATGATTCCGACGACCTGTTCTCGAGTTTCCTGAAAGCTTACGAAAACCGCCGCGAGGCGGAGATGTCTCTTGCGGAATTCCTGGAAGGGTGCCGCGACAATCCCATGATGTATGCAAGCGCTCCAGAGCGCATCCTTGCGGCAATCGGCGAGCCGGAGCTCGTCGATACCTCGCGCGATGCCCGTCTCGGGCGCATCTTCATGAACCGCACGATCCGGGTCTATCCGGCTTTCTCAGAATTCTACGGAATGGAAGAGACGATCGAGATGATCGTGAGTTTCTTCCGCCATGCCGCTCAGGGTTTGGAAGAGCGCAAGCAGATCCTTTATCTGCTCGGCCCCGTCGGCGGCGGCAAATCCTCTCTGGCGGAGCGCCTAAAGGCTCTGATGGAGGTGCATCCGATCTATGTGCTGAAGGCAGGCGACGAGATCAGCCCCGTTTTCGAAAGTCCTCTTGCTCTCTTCGATCCCGAGCAGATGGGCGGCGATCTCGAAGAGCGCTACGGAATCCCCCGACGCCGCCTCACCAATCTTTTGAGCCCGTGGGCGATCAAGCGGCTCGATGAATTCCGCGGCGATATTTCCAAATTCCGCGTGGTGAAGGTCAATCCGTCGCGCCTGCGCCAGATCGCCATCGCCAAGACCGAGCCCGGCGACGAGAACAACCAGGATATTTCGTCCCTCGTCGGCAAGGTCGATATCCGCAAGCTCGAGACGCTCTCCCAGGCCGATCCGGACGCCTACAGCTATTCCGGCGGCCTCAACCGGGCCAATCAGGGCATTCTCGAATTCGTCGAGATGTTCAAGGCCCCTATCAAGATGCTGCATCCCTTGCTGACGGCGACGCAGGAGAACAATTACGTCGGCACAGAGAATATCGGCTCGATCCCCTTCACCGGCGTCATCCTCGCGCATTCGAACGAGGCCGAGTGGCAGAGCTTTAAATCGAATAAGAACAACGAGGCTTTCATCGATCGCATTTACGTGATCAAGGTGCCCTACTGCCTTCGCGTCATGGAAGAGCAACGGATCTACGAAAAACTGATTCGAAGCTCAGAGCTGTCGGATGCGCCATGCGCTCCGGCGACGCTGGAGATGCTGGCCCGCTTTTCCGTGCTCTCTCGCCTGCGTGCGCACGAGAACTCCAACTTCTATTCGAAGATGCGAGTTTATGACGGCGAAAGTCTGCGCGAGGTCGATCCGCGGGCACGCAGCCTGCAGGAATACAAGGACGCGGCGGGCGTCGATGAAGGCATGGATGGAATTTCCACCCGCTTCGCCTTCAAGGTTCTGGCGGCAACCTTCAATCACGATACGATCGAGGTGGCGGCCGACCCAGTTCACCTGATGTATGTGCTCGAACAATCCCTGCGCCGCGAACAGCTGCCCGTGGATGTGGAGCGGCGCTATCTCGAATTCATCAAGGCCGATCTCGCGCCGCGCTATGCCGACTTCATCGGGCACGAAATTCAGAAGGCCTATCTCGAATCCTATCACGATTACGGGCAGAACCTTTTCGACCGCTACGTATCCTATGCCGACGCCTGGATCGAGGATCAGGACTTCAAGGATCCCGATACCGGGCAGCTTCTCAACCGTGAACTCCTGAACCAGGAGTTGACCAAGATCGAGAAGCCCGCCGGCATCGCGAACCCGAAGGATTTCCGCAATGAAGTGGTCAAGTTCTCCCTGCGCGCCAGAGCAGGCAACAATGGCCGCAACCCATCATGGACGAGCTACGAGAAGATCCGCGACGTCATCGAGCGCCGCATGTTCTCGCAGGTGGAGGAATTGCTGCCCGTCATCAGCTTCGGTTCGAAAAAGGACAGCGATACCGAGAAGAAGCATGGCGAGTTCGTAAAGCGCATGATGGAGCGAGGCTATACCGAGCGCCAGGTCCGGCGCCTGGTGGAGTGGTACATGCGTGTGAAGCAGGCAGGCTGATACACCCGGAGGCAGAGCAGGCGTTCCTATGTACATCATCGACAGACGCCTCAATCCCGGCGGCAAGAGCCTCGCCAATCGCCAGCGCTTCCTTCGTCGTGCCAAAGCCCAGATTCAACGCGCCGTGCGTCAGACAGCTGGGGACCGCGACATCACCGATCTCGAAAGAGGCGGCGAGATTTCGATCCCCGCCGATGGCGTCCGGGAGCCCAGCTTTCGCCGCTCGGGGGAGGGTGGTGTCAACAACCACATCCTTCCCGGCAACAAGCGCTTCGTCGAAGGCGACGCCATCGACCGGCCACCGAGGGGCGCCGGGGAGGGCGGTTCGAATGCCGGCAATGGTGGTGGAGGCGAGGACGATTTCCGCTTCGCTCTGAGCCGGGAAGAATTTCTGGATTTGTTTCTCGAAGATCTGGAGCTTCCCGATCTCGCCAAACGCCGTCTCGCCACGGTCGAAGTGCAGGGTCTGCGGCGGGCAGGTTATTCGGTCTCCGGTTCGCCGGTGAATCTTGCGTTGCTGCGTTCCATGCGCAATGCACTCTCTCGCCGGATCGCCATGCGGCGTCCCAAGGCTGCCGAGCTGATTCATCTTCAGGAAGAAATCGCTCTGCTCGAAGAGCAAGGCGGTGACATGGAGAAGCTTCTGGAGTTGCGGGAGCGGTTGGAAAAGCTGCAATTCCGCTCGCGCCGCTTCCCTTATATCGATCCGCTCGATCTGCGGTATCGCCGTTTCGAGCCGATCTCGCGGCCCGTGGCGCAGGCGGTCATGTTCTGCCTCATGGATGTGTCGGGCTCCATGACTGAGCACATGAAAGATCTCGCCAAGCGCTTCTATATGTTGCTCTACATCTTCCTGACGCGGCGCTATAAGCATGTGGAGATCGTCTTCATCCGCCACACCCACGAGGCGAAGGAGGTCGACGAGGAGACGTTCTTCCATAGTCCTGAGACCGGCGGCACAGTCGTGTCCTCCGCGCTTCGCGAAATGGAGAAGATCGTGGCCGATCGCTTCCCTCCCGAGAGCTGGAACATCTATGCAGCTCAAGCTTCGGATGGGGACAATTCTCCCAATGACGGGGCGACGAGTGCGGCCCTCCTCAGGGATGTGATTCTGCCGGCTTGCCAATATTACGCCTATCTTGAAGTAGGCAGCGATCATGATCGGATGCAGGCCGGCTTCATCAATCACAAGACGGCCCTGTGGCAGACTTACGAAGCGTTGCAGGAGGACGGCGCCAATATCGCCATACGCAAAGTCAATCACCGTCGCGAAATCTACCCTGTGTTCCGCGAGCTTTTCCGGCGGCGTGATGCCGAGACAAGGGTCCCATGAGTGTTACCGATAAGGACACGCTGCTCTATCATGGCGCTGACTGGGATTTCGGCGCCATTCAGCGGATCTACGATGCCGTCGAACGCATCGCCGTCGATGAACTCGGTCTCGATGTCTATCCGAACCAGATCGAGATGATCACCGCCGAGCAGATGCTCGATGCCTATGCCTCGATCGGCATGCCGCTGTTCTACAAGCACTGGTCTTTCGGCAAGCGCTTTGCTACCCACGAGGCGGGCTATCGCCAGGGTCTCATGGGCTTGGCCTATGAGATCGTCATCAATTCGAACCCCTGCATCTCCTACATCATGGAGGAGAACTCGGCGACGATGCAGACGCTCGTGATCGCGCACGCCGCTTTCGGGCACAACCATTTCTTCAAGAACAACTATCTGTTCCGCGAATGGACGGATGCTGACGGCATTCTCGATTACCTGGAATTCGCCAAGAGCTACATCGCGCGCTGCGAGGAACGCTACGGTCACGCCGCGGTTGAGCGCATCCTGGATGCTGCTCATGCGCTCATGTCCCATGGCGTCCATCGCTATCCCCGCAAGAAGCGGCCTGACTTGCGTTCGGAAGAGCGCCGAGAGCGAGAGCGGCAGCTGCATCAGGAGCAGACCTTCAACGATCTCTGGCGCACGGTTCCGTCGAAGGCAGGTGTGTCGAAGCCTCAAATCAGCGAGGATCGGCGCCGTGCCCTGCTTGAATTGCCGCAGGAGAACCTGCTCTATTTCCTGGAGAAGTCGGCTCCGCGCCTTCAGCCGTGGCAGCGCGAAATCCTGCGCATCGTCCGTCAGATCGCGCAGTATTTCTATCCGCAGCGCCAGACCAAGGTCATGAACGAGGGCTGCGCCACCTATTGCCATTATCGCATCATGACCCGACTGCATGAAACTGGGCAAATCAGCGATGGCGCCTTCCTGGAATTCCTGCAGTCCCATACCAATGTGACGCGCCAGCCCGAATACGACGACCCTCATTACGGCGGCATCAACCCTTACGCTCTCGGCTTCGGAATGATGCAGGATATCGAGCGTATCTGCACCAGGCCGACGGATGAGGACCGCGCCTGGTTCCCCGGCATCGCGGGCAAGGGCGATGAGATGGCGGTCCTGCGCGGTATCTGGGCCAATTACCGCGATGAAAGCTTCATCTCTCAATATCTGAGCCCAAGCCTTATCCGCCAATGGCGGATGTTCCATCTCATCGACGATCCGGATCGCCCTGAACTGAAAATTGAGGCGATCCACGATGAGCGTGGCTATCGCCGCCTCCGCCGGTCCTTGTCGCGCGAATACGATGTGGGCTGGAGCGACCCGGACATTCAGGTGGTCGATGTGGATCTGGCGGGCGACCGCCGTCTCATCCTTCACCATCACGTCCTCGACAAGAATCTTCTGCATAAAGACGATGCCCAACGCGTCCTGCAGATGGTGGCCAATCTCTGGGGCTACGACGTGGTCCTGAAGGAGGTCGAGGCAGCAACCGGTGCGGTCTTCCAGGAACATGTGGCGCATCCGCACGAAACGCTCTTTTGAGCACCCTCTTTGACGCAAAAAAGCCTATGACTGGAATGATCATGGGCTCTCCAGGGCATGGCCTTGGCCTCAAGGCCGGCTCCCATTCTGGAGAACACCGATGGAACATAAGCCTGTAGAAGCACTGCGTGGCGTTGCTGAGGTTCATGAATTCAGCCAAGGTTTTCTATCCCGGCGTGAGCGTCTGGAGCGCTGGGCCGAAGTTCTGGAGAGGCAGCCGAAGCGTCGGCTCCGTTCTTTGGGCGAAATCGAGTTCACGCCCGAAGACAAGCGCCCTGAATTGAGATCCGATGAATCACCCATCACGGTGGCATTCGAGGATCCCGTCCTAAGGGCGGCGGGCTTGAGAAGCGACAAGCTTGGGGACGCGGTGGAGTTCTTCGATCTCTCGGACCGCGCAGCTCATCGGCTCCTCTGCTCCTGCATGAACGGGTGGAGCATGGAGGCAGGCACGACGGCCCGAAAAGTTCACCGCTTGGCCAATCCCGATCACCGCCTTATGTTGTTTACCGCAGCCGGTGTCTTGGCAGCTGCGCCTACAGTGTTTTATCTGCTTACTTGATCTTTCAAGCCGGTTCCGAGCGCTTTCAAAAGATCGAAACCGGCTTGCCTGCAAATGGAGTTTTTTCGTGTCGGACGCGCCTCGCCGTATCATCGGTCTGCCCTGGTATCGTCGCGAAGATTATCCCACGATCCGTCAGGTGATGGACGATCCGTATGTGTTGGCTTCGACTTACGAGCAATGGCTTTCTGCCGCGGAAAATAATGAGGCTGTAGGCCGGCAGGCAGGGCTCGAGATCGTGCGCGTCATGATCTACCCGCAAGAGTTCAGAGCATGGTGCCTGGCGCAAGGCATGGCACCGGATGGTGCTGCACGCACAAAATATGCAAGCGAGCATTCCCTCACTGAGAGGGCGGGTATCTAGAAGATCACAGCCTATTCGGACATGTACAAAGGGCGCCTGACAGGCGCCCTTTTCCATTTCATCGAATGACCATCAAGCTTTCGCGTGGCCGACCGTATCCGCCATTGTAGCGCCCCGGACGCCCATGGGTTGGTGAGCGCCCTCGGTCGTGTCCTTCACGGTCTGATGCTCCATCTCGGCGTTGATTTCCGCGCCGAGGAGAACGATGATCGACGAGAGCCAGATCCACGTCATGAAACCGATGACGGCGCCCAGAGATCCATACGTTTCGTTGTAGCTGCCGAAATTCGACACATACCACGAAAAGAGCATGGAGACGGCAAGCCACAGCACAGCCGCAACGATGCCGCCCGGAGTCACCCAGCGCCATTCCGCCTTGTCACGGCTTGGTCCGAAGCGATAGATCAGCGATAGAGCAAGAACGACGCCGACGAGGAGGATAGGCCAGCGCGCGATGGCGAGGATCCATTCCGTCTGGCTTCCAAGGCCGATGAAATTGAAGATCACGGGCAGTACGACGATGCTGACAAGCGCAAACAGGATGAAGAAAATTGCGCCCAGCGTGAAAGACAGAGACATCAAATTCAGCTTGATGAAACTGCGCTTCTCCTCTTCGTCATTGACGATGTTGAGCGCATCGAAGATGGCTTTCATGCCGGCATTGGCGCTCCAAAGCGAAATCGCCAGACCGATGATGAAGCCGATGCCCAATGCTCCACCGCCCTGAGACGAGATGCGTGTAACTTGATCTCCAACGATCTCGAGTGCGCCGCTTGGAAGAACACCCGACATTGTAGTCAGGTTGTCTCGAATCGTGCCGGGATCGGAGAACAGGCCATAGATTGAAACGAGAGCCGCGATTGCCGGGAAAACAGCGAGCAGGGCATAATAAGTGACGCCCGCCGCGACCGACATGATGCGGTCCTTGCCGAATTCTTCATAGGTGCGCCAAAGAATATCCTTCCAGCCCCGCGCGGGAATCTCGGTCGGGGTATCGGCATGGCGACCACGGCCGTTTTCCGATGCGGCCGCATTCGGATCGGCGTGCTCCTTTTCTTCGAAGCCCTTATCGCCTCCCGAGGCTTGGCTGGATCGTTGTGGAACTCGCCGTCTATTGGATCTCGTGGCCGGTAGCGGTTGGCGCTCCCCGCTGGCGACCAGCCTGACAAGGGCCCAGCCAAGGACCACTGCCCACATGGTCGTCAACGCCGTGGATGATGATGACCTGGATTGCTGTACTGCTGGATTATTCGCCATCTCCGACCGACCTCATTCACCACATGCCAGCCGAACGGGCTTGGCTCCTCCGTAAACCTCGTTGGGAACGGAGCGGTTCCACAAGGTTCGGGGGCGAAGCGAGACAGTATCACAAGGGTTCATAGGATGCAGAATCTTCCAGGATGCGGCTGGCAGGGCCTGAACTGCTAGGCTTTAGATATCGAGGATCATCTGCACCTGCGAATCTCGCCTTGGCGAGGACGATCATCAATCCGACCCCTCACCCATGGGCAATGGCGTGAAAGAAGCTTCCTGTCGTCAGTCCGACGCGATGCCCTGCCGTGCCGAGATTGTTGCCTTCGGCATCCGTAATGGTGGCAAAGGCAGCCTCCCCGCTTTCGTTTCCACAGGTGACGGAAGCATAATGGAACTCATGGCCGACAAGCCGCTGGCCGGCTGATCCAAGCGCTCCCGAGTGGAGAAGGCGCGCCACCCGATAGCCAAGATGCAGCTTGCGCTTGGCGTAGCTCGTGCTCACGGGCAGAAGCCCTGCCATCCTGTATGACTGCCTGTCGCCATCCTCGAGGGTATCGCCCAGCACCATGTATCCACCGCACTCTCCATGAACGGGCCGGGTTTGGGCAAAGGCGCGTAATCCGTCGAGAAAACGCTGAGAGGCTGCAATGCGCGCAGCATGAAGTTCGGGATATCCGCCCGGCAGCCAGCAGGTGTCGCAATGCTCCGGCGGGGGTTCGTCCGCGAGGGGCGAGAATGTCACGACCTCTGCTCCCGCATCGCGCCAGCTTGCGAGCACATGCGGATAGACGAACGAGAACGCTTGGTCCGACGCCAGAGCGATGCGCTGCCCGGGAGGCGGCAATGCCGCGCCGGTTCCAGCCGTGCCGATCTTCGTCGGCCCGCTCAAGGCGAGCAGGCGTTCGATCTCGACGGATGTCTCGATTGCATCGGCAAGCCGCTCCAGCCTCTGGTCGAGCTCATCGGTTTCGCCAGCCTGGACGAGACCGAGGTGGCGTTCAGGCAAGATAAGCTCGCTACTTCGCATTACGGCACCGAGCACAGGCATGCCGATGCGTGCCATGCCATCCTCGACGAGCCTGCGGTGGCGTTCGCTCGCGACCTTGTTCAGGATGACGCCGACAACCGTGATGCGCGGATCGAAGCGCGCGCAACCCAAAGCCACGGCAGCGGCGGATTGTGCGTGGCCTGACACGTCGAGAACCAGTACGACAGGCCAACCGAAGAGGGCCGCCATATCCACACTCGCTCCGGTGCGTCCGGTCTCCTGCCGGATGCCGTCGAACAAGCCCATGGATCCTTCGGCAATGACGATATCCGCATCGTCCGCCGTTCGCGTCACAAGCGCGTGTAGAAGAGGCTCTCCCATCGCGAAACTGTCGAAGTTGAAGCTCGGCGCGCCTGTCGCCGCCGCGTGGAAGGCGGGGTCGATATAATCGGGGCCGCATTTGGCACCGCGAACCCGCAATCCGCGGCGTGTGAATGCGCGCTGAAGGCCCAGCACGACGGTGGTTTTGCCGGAGCCGGACCTGGGTGCTGCGATCAGCAGCCCGCGAGCGAACGTCATTGCGCGGCCTCGGGGCCGTGGGTCAGGAGATGGTTCTGGATCGCGGCGCGGAAGGTTGCAATGGCGCCGATGGCGACAATCGCCGGAGAGCGGATGACACCTTCCGCAACAAGCTGAGGCAGTTCCTCAAGTGTGGCATCGACTACACTCTCCCGCGAGGTCGTCACCCCATGCACGGCGAGGGCAGGGGTCGATGCAGGAAGGCCGCCCTCGATCAATTCCGCGACGATGTCCGGTAGATTCGTAACCGCCATGTAGAGCACGATCGGCACACCCGTGCGCGCCAACGCCGCCCAATCCGCCCGTTGATCCGGCGCGCGATGACCTGTTGCAAGAATAACGGCGTGGTTGGCGGAGCGCATGGTTGCCGGAATGCCATGGATGGCAAGCGAGGCCAGTCCGCTCGACACGCCGGGGACGATGCGGAACGGAATACCGGCTTCCGCTAGAGCCATTGCTTCTTCACCCCCGCGTCCGAAAATGAAGGGGTCGCCTCCTTTGAGGCGAAGAACGCGATGTCCCTTGCGGGCAAGTGCGATCAGGCGCTCGCAGATATCCTTCTGCACCGCCGAGGGTTGCCCACCACGCTTGCCTGCATATTCGAGAACGGCGCCCTCACGGCTCAGGGAGAGGATCCCAGGCTCGACGAGAGCGTCGTAAACAACCGTGTCCGCTGCCTTCAAGGCGTTGAGAGCATGAATGGTCAGAAGTCCCGGGTCACCTGGGCCGGCGCCGACAAGCCAGACCGTGCCGGGCGTAAAATCTGGAGAGAGAGTGGCGAGGGAAGTCATGCATGACACCATGCGCGATCGGGAGAGGGAATTTGATAAGAACGTGTCATCGCTTGCCTTCGTCTGCACTGGGCCTGAAGCGCCTGTCGTAATCTGTCGAATAGAGGGCGCTGTCGCGAAAATCCTTTGCGGTGAGCGCCTCGCCGACCAGGATCAGCGCTGTGCGCTCAAGATTCTCCGCATGCACCATGGCGGCAAGCGTGCCGAGCGTGCCCTTGATCACGCGCTCGTCAGGCCAGGATGCGCGCCAGACCACGGCAGCCGGGCAATCGGCTCCATAGGAGGGCAGCAATTCCTCGACGACCTTCTCGACCACATGGATCGAGAGATGGATGGCGAGCGTCGCTTTCGTCTGCGCGAAGGTTGCAAGCTGTTCCGTCTCGGGCATGGCCGAGGCCCGGCCTGATGTTCGGGTCAGTACCACCGACTGGCCGATTTCCGGCACCGTCAGTTCACGTCCGAGCGCTGCAGCCGCCGCCGCGAAGGCGGGAACACCGGGTGTGATGGTGTACGGAATACCGAGCGCATCGAGCCGCCGGATCTGCTCTCCCATCGCGCTCCAGATCGAGAGGTCGCCTGAATGCAGACGCGCGACATCCTCACCGCTCTCATGAGCGCGCGAATATTCAGCCGTGATCGCATCGAGATCGAGAGGTGCCGTATCGACGAGGCGCGCACCGATCGGGCACCATGAGAGAATTTCCGGCGGGACGATGGAGCCCGCATAAAGACAGACGGGACAGCGCTCGATAAGGTTGCGCCCGCGAACGGTAATAAGGTCGGCGGCGCCGGGGCCTGCTCCGATGAAATGAACGGTCATGAATTGGCCTCTCCCTGTGCGAGGGCGCATGTCACCGATGCGGATTTGATACGCTTCAGAATGAGCCTGGCCTTAGACCCTCCCGCAGCAAGAGCGGCAGCTTCCGCGACCGATCCGATGCCATGCGCCGCCAGAGAGCGCACGGAATGCGTGCTTACCCGTGGGGCCGCAGCATTGATGGCGGCATCGTCAACGGCGACACCCGTAACAGCAAGACGATGCGATGCTTCCGCGAAGGCGGGAAGGTTGGCGAGTGATCCGATTGTCGCCAATCGCTTCAAGACATCACCGCCCGATACAGCGCGGGCGACAGCCTGTTCCACGAGCGATACGATCTCATCGGCGGTGGCGCTGCGCCTGAATCCTACCCCCGCTACGATCATGGCTTTGTCACCACCCATTGCGTGACCGGCATCGCCGTCCGCCAGCCATGCATGCCGCCGACGCGATCCAGGCGTGAAAGCGAGAACCGACGCATGACACCGCCATGGCGGGCGTGGAGCGTGCCGAGCAATATCTCTGTTTCAATCGTCACCGCATTGATGACGATGCGTCCGCCAGGCTTGAGAGACGCCCAGGCAGCATCGAACACGCTGGGCTCGGATCCCCCGCCGCCGATAAACACCGCATCCGGCGAAGGCAGGTCCAACAGCGCTTTTGGTGCATGACCAATCCTGAACTCCATGGCGGTTGCGCCGAGCTCAGTCGCATTGTGCTGTGCCCGCTCGACTCGCTCCTGTTTCTCTTCGATGCCGATGCAGCGGTTGCGGGGATGACGCAGGCACCATTCGATCCCGACCGAGCCGGCACCGGCGCCGATATCCCAGAGCAATTCGCCGGCTTTCGGTGCGAGAGCCGCCAGCGTCAGTGCGCGGATTTCCGCCTTCGTGAGCTGGCCGTCATTCTCGAACCATGTGTCGGGAAGACCAGGCGCAAGGGAGACAATCCTGGCATCAGTCGCTGCCACGATGTCGATGGCGACCGTGTTGAGCGGGTCGATCCCCGCAATATCGAAATCAGCCGCCGCTCTGCTGCGGGTGGTCGCGCGTGGGCCGCCCATGGCTTCGAGCACGGTGATGGAGGACGCTCCAAACCCACGTCTCGTCAGAAGTTCTGCGATCTCGCCGGGTGTCGAGCCATCCCAGGATAAAGCGATGATGCGTGCTCCGGGCTGGAGTTGCGGGATGATGCGCTCCAGCGCGCGACCATGGAGGCTCACGCAATCGCAATCGGGTAAGGACCAGCCCATACGAGCGGCGGCAAGGCTGAAGGCTGAGGGTTGGGGGAAGCTGACGATCTCGGCGGCAGGAATCAGATGGGCGAGTTCCGCACCCACGCCGTAATGGAAGGGGTCACCCGTTGCGAGCACGCATGTCGGCTGGCCACGACGGTCAACGACCGTGGCGTATCCAACGGAAAAGGGGCTCGGCCATGTCAACGTGCGCGCGGAGAGTGGGGCTGCGAGGTCGAGATGGCGTGCGCCGCCGATCACGAATTCGGCCTCATCAAGCGCGGCAAGGGCAGCCGTTGAGAGCCCAGCGCGGCCGTCCTCTCCTATGCCGATGATGGTCAGCCAGGGGCGGGTTGCCGAACCGCTCGACTTAGACTCAGAATTCGGAGAAAAGAGGGTCATGCGCATTCTCATTCTGGGCGGTACCACGGAAGCCTCCGCGCTTGCGGCGCGGCTCTCGGGACGGTCCGAATTCAGTCCTGTCCTGTCTTTGGCCGGTCGCACCAGCGACCCTAGGCCTTTGCCCATCCCAACCCGCATCGGCGGTTTTGGGGGTATCGAGGGGCTTGCTCACTTTCTGAAGAATGAGCGCATCGAAGCCGTCATCGACGCGACGCATCCATTCGCGGCCATCATGTCGCACAATGCCGCTGGAGCCTGTGCGCGAGCCGCCGTGCCGCTTCTCGGTCTGCGCCGAGCGCCTTGGAAGCAGCAGGACGGTGATCATTGGATCGAGGCTCCGTCCATGGATGCGGCTGCCAGCGTTCTTGGAGACATGCCTCGCCGCGTATTCCTCACGATTGGCCGCCTCGAACTTCGGTTCTTCGCATCGGCTCCACAGCATACATATTTGGTCCGCACCATCGAGCCCATTGGCGATGTGCTTTCCGTGCCGAATGTCCTCACCCTTCGTGACCGCGCGCCTTTCGACGAGGCGGCCGAACGCACGTTGATGGAGCGTGAATGCATCGATATGCTGGTGACCAAGAATTCCGGCGGCGATGCGACCTATCCGAAGATTGCCGCCGCGCGCGCCCTGGGACTTCCGGTCATCATCGTATCGCGTCCTGGGAAACCGCGGGATGTCGAGGAGGTCACGACCGCTGAGGCTGCTCTCGATTGGCTCGAAAAACATCACTGCCGCACTCCGTAGAAACGAGGGGTGTAGACATAGGGCGTCTGATCCTCGGGGCGGTCGATCAGTCGCGTCGTGCTGGCGCCGATGATTACCATCGTGGACATGTCGGCCATTGAAGCGTCTACGTCGCCGAGTGGTAAAATTGTGATCCGCTCATCGGTTCGTCCCACGGCCCGTGCGAGAATGATCGGGGTATCTGCGCTGCGTATGCCGGAGACGATCTTCAGGGCCGCACCCAGCTGCCATGGCCGTGCGGAAGAGATGGGGTTGTAGAGTGCGACCGCGAAGTCGGCCTCGATAGCAGATCGTAAACGCTTCTCCACAACTTCCCAGGGCTTGAGATTGTCGGAAAGCGACATGGCGCAGAAATCTCCACCCAGGGGGGCGCCGACGCGGGCCGCCGCCGCGAGCATTGCGGTGATGCCGGGTTCCACATGGATGTCGAGTTTGCGCCAATCGGGATCGCCGTTCTCGAGGGCTTCGAACAATGCCGCTGCCATCGCGAAGACGCCAGGATCGCCACCGGAAACAACGGCGACGCGCGCGCCCCCTGCCGCGAGTTCAAGCGCGTGGCGTGAACGATCAAGCTCGACCCGGTTGTCGGAGCCATGGCGGTGCTGGCCTGGGCGCTCGGGCACGCGGTCGACATAGGGACTGTAGCCGATGATGTCAGTGGCATCGGCAAGCGCTGCGGAGGCCGCAGGTGTGAGCCAGCGCGGATCGCCGGGGCCAAGGCCCACGATGGTGACGCGGCCCGTCATACGCGTCTCCCTTGGCCCGGGACGATGATGAGAGAAAAATAGGGAGCTTCCGTTCCGACTGGCAGTTCCGACAGCGGAATGATCTTTTCCTCGGCCATGGTAGCGCGCTCCACATAGATGGCGCGCTCCGACAGACCAGCCCTTGCGAGTGCCGCACGAACCTTCGGCAGGTTACGCCCCAGCTTCATCACCACGGCTGCATCGGTGCCGGAAAGACGCCGCGTCAGTTCTGTTTCAGACAACGTTCCTGGTGCGACCGTAAGCACATCGTCACCCCAGGTGATCGGTGCGCCGGCGCGTGTCCAGGCACCCGACATGCTGGACACGGCGGGCACGACTTCTGTTGCCACCTTGTCCTTGAGGCGCCACCACAAATGCATGAAAGAGCCGTAGAAGAATGGATCGCCTTCGCACAGCACCGCGACCGTGCGGCCTGCTTCGACCTCGGCGAGAAGCTGCGATGCCGCGGCCTCGTAGAAAGGATTGAGTGCTGCGGCGTAATCCGGGTGATCGGCGGGGATTTCCGTGGTGACCGGATAGGCCAGGGCAATCTCTCTCTCAGGACTCATGCCGACGATGGCATCCGCAATCGTGCGGGCATTGCCGCGTTTGCCGCGCTTGCAGAAATGGACGAGCCGGTCCGCGGTCTCCAACACCTTGCGGGCGCGCACGGTCATGTAATCCGGGTTGCCGGGGCCTAGCCCCAATCCGTAGAAGCGAATTGCGTTTTCGGTCATGTCTGCCTCACTCGATCGGGTTCGCGAGAGCATTGACCGCTGCGGCCGCCATCGCGCTCCCGCCGCGTCGTCCGTGAATGACGAGGTACGGCGCGCGCCCATCACGGACAAGCGCTTCCTTCGATTCCGCCGCGCCGATGAACCCGACGGGAATGCCGATGACAGCGGCGGGCTTCGGCGCGCCGGCATCGAGCATTTCGAGAAGGTGGAAGAGTGCGGTCGGCGCATTGCCGAAGACCACAAGCGCTCCCTCCAAGTGTTCTCGCCACAATTCCATGGCGGCAGCCGAGCGGGTGTTGCCGAGTTCAGCCGCCAGTGCGGGGACGCGTGGATCGTCGAGGGTGCAGATCACCTCGTTGTTCGCAGGAAGTCTCGCGCGCGTGATACCGTTTGCCACCATCTTGGCATCGCACAGGATCGGCGCGCCGCGCTTGAGTGCATCCTCCGCAGCTTCAGCGAAATCCGGCGAAAGGTCCACATCCTTCGGCAGATCCGTCATGCCGCAGGCATGGATCATGCGGACAACCACGCGCTCGGCGGTGCCGGAAAACCGTGACAGGTCGGATTCGGAGCGGATGATCGCGAAGGAGCGGCGATAGATCTCGGCGCCTTCACGGATGTAGTCGCGGGCGTTGTTCATCGCGCCTTCTCCTGTAATGCGCTGCGCAAATCGTCCAGAGTGGTTAAAGGCGATAACTTCTTCATGATCTCTTCGACAGACAAATGAAGGGATGTTGCGTCTCGGGAACAGCCCTGATGGACTATGTCATAACTGTCATCGGATCGCCCAATCAATGTCAGGTCGGATTTTCCGGGATGGGCGCATCCCTTGGCACATCCCGAGACGTGGAGAGTAACGCCTTGAGACAATAGGCCCTTGCAGGCCTCTGCAACCCTCAGAGCATCTGCTGAAGCGGATGTCAGAGCGCTTGCGCAATCAGGTTTGCCGGGGCAGGCATGCAATGAGAGACGAGGATCATTTCCGTCAGTGACGAAGCCGGCCACGGCAGCCGCGTCAAGCAATTCAGTCAGGTGCCTCTGGTCGACGCCAGGGATCAGGATGCCGCGCGTGAACGACAGGCGGATCTCACCGGTGCCGAACCGTTCGCTCCATGAAGCAGCCTGTTCCAACTGCATTCTGGTGCAGCGGCCAAAGGGCAGGGCAAGGAGAACGGCCTTGCTGCTCCCGACGTTCAGAACACCGGCGCGGGATACAGGTTGACCTTGAGGATGCGGAGCGGTCGGCTTTAGCTGCGCCTGTGCCACCAATTGCGGGATGATAGCGGAGTGAAGACCCCGCAGCCGCCGTGCATCCGTCAGGCCCGATGTTCTCATGGCTGCATAGCCTGAGAGAATGGCCTGGACGGCCTCGAGAGTCTGGCCGAGAGAGGTCTCGCCGATCCAATTCCAACCACCGGGCGTTGAAAGAGCGAAGGCAATGATCTCGCTATTGCGAGGCACCAGATGAAGATCGGCGCCGGCCCTGTCGAGCGACAGAGAGCCGCCATTGCCGACAGACACGAAGAACTTGGCAGGGAGCACCCTAATAGGACGTGTCTTCTCCTCGATGGCCTGCGCGAGAGCCAGGGTATCGATGCGTTCGTTCAAATCGATTCCGGCAAGCGGCGACACCATGACGAGACGACTTGGACCATCGCCCTCCGGTTCGACGAGACCTTCGCGATCCAAAAGCGCCACTAAGTCAGGATAGGTCTGTTCGCGCACGCCTCGAATCTGAAGATTGCCGCGTGCGGTGATATCCAAATGGCCGTTGCCATGCCGGCGCGCGACCTCGGCGATGAGGCATGCCTGATCGGCTGTGAGCCGGCCTGCCAGGGGATGGAGGCGCACGAGAAGACCGTCGCCGGTTGCCATGGGACGGCGTATGTCCGGACACCAGCCTTTGCGTATGATCGTGGGTGCCTCTGTCATTCCGCCGCCTCCTGCCGATCATCATGGAGCAGAGATGCCACGGAATTAAGCCGGCTCTGCCACAGGCCGCGCCGTCGTGCCTCGGTCATGCGGTCCCGAATCGCCTGAGATGCAGCCGGGTTTGCCGTTGCGAGCCGCTCGCGAGTGGCTTGATCCGCGACAAGAGCATTGAACAGGAGATCGAAGATCGCGGTCGAAACCGCATTCGTTGTTGCCGCGAACGCGAAGAGTGCGTCCACCCCTTGCGCGATCTCGGCGGCGCCACGCCAGCCATGGCGAAGCTGGCTCTCGATCCAGCGCGGATTCGTCAGACGTCCGCGCACGAGCCGGTCTATGTCCTCGTCAAGGGTGCGAGATTTCGGATTTCCAGGACGGCTTGTGTCGAGGCTGTATAGCGAGGGAGACGCGCCCAGAGCTTCCGCCGCAGCTGCGAAGCCGCCCATGGCATCGGCCGCCGAGTCGCCATCCAGGATGTCACGCTCGGCCACATCGCTCACATGGATGAAGGCCTCAGCCTGTCGGACACGCTGCGAAAAGCTTTCGTCCGCGCTTGCATCCCCTGATGTGCCGAAGGAATGGGACGTTCTGTCAAGGTAAGTATGACCGAGCTCGTGTCTCGCATTCCATTCCCCGTCCAAAGCTTGCGAGGAAACACCCGCTCCATATGTGCCTGGTGCCGATCCAAACACGCGCGAGAGCGGCTCTCCACGACGGCGAGCGGCGGCGAGTTCATTCCACTCGTCATCCTCATCGAGCGCGGCCACAGCACGGACAGCCTGATCGAGAAGGGATATCTGCTCTGGAAACGTGTCCCTGAAGGCGCCGGAAACGCGCAGCGTCACGTCGGCGCGCGGGCGGTCGAGTAGCGGCTGCGGGACGATTTCAAATCCTGTTACGCGAGTGGAGGCGTGATCCCATACGGGGCGCACCCCCATGAGCGCGAGTGCATGTGCGATATCCTCACCGCCTGAGCGCAGCGTGGGCGAGGCCCAAAGGTCCATCACGATCCGGCGCGGCCAGTCGCCTTCCTCCTGCAGATGGCGGCGTACAACCTCGGATGCCGCTCGTGTGCCGAGTTCGGTGGCTGCGCGCGTGGGAATCGCGCGTGGGTCGAGGGTGGCAAGATTGCGGCCGGTGGGCAGAACATCCATCTGTCCGCGCGAAGGCGATCCGGCAGGGCCAGGAACAACGAAGCGACCATCGAGCGCCTTCAACAGACCTCTGCGTTCACCCTCGCTGCAGGCCTCGAAGCCTTCGGGTGCATGCCCGAACACGTGCAAGCCTTCGCGGATCGTGACTTCGCCAAGATCGCAGAGATGGGCATCGAGTCGAGTCAGAGCCTCGTCCATGGGCATCGCATCATCCACGCCGCAGGCGGCAGAAAGACCGCTCGCGCGTGCGCGTTCCAGGATCTCGCCAGCCACGAGCTCCGCCCGCCCCGGATGAAGCACCTGGGCGGAGGAAAACTCCTCCACCAATTCGCGTAAAGCTGCCGCTTCGCCATGCAGGCCCGCTTCGCCGGTTTGCGGCGCAAGATGCCCGATCGTCACGGCACTGATCCGGCGCTTTGCGGGTGCGGCCTCTCCAGGATCATCGACGATGAAGGGATAGATGACCGGAAGCGGACCCATGGTGAGGCGCGGCCAGCAGATGGGTGAAAGTGCTACCGCCTTGCCGGGAAGCCACTCGGTCGTTCCATGCGTTCCTAGATGGATGAGCGCGTGGATATTCTCGATATTCCTCAAGCCGAAATAGAAGGCGAGGTAGCCATGGCTCGGCGGGCAATCGGGGTCGTGGTAGGAGCCTTTGCGGTCCTGCCCATGGCCGCGATCTGGCTGAAGAGCAACGATGATATTGCCTGCTCGCAGGGCGCGAAAGAGGAAGTTTTTACCGTCAAAAAGGGGATCGCTCTCAGGATTGCCCCATCGATGGGTGATCGCGGTGCGCTGCTCGGTGGGAATGCTGTCGAGCCAGGCCCGATAGGCAGAATGGGAAACCTCGAATGAATGATCGCCTGAGGTTAGGCGCGGCATCAAGTCGGCGGCACTGAAGCTTTTTTGCGCGTCATATCCGGCATCATCCAGCAGATCGAGGATGGCGCAGGTGCTCGCTGGCGTATCGAGCCCAACCGCGAAGCCCGCTCGTCCGCCACGCGCCGGATAATCGGAGAGAACAAGCGCCAATCGCCGGTCTTGGTGTGGTGCATGCCTAAGCCTGATCCAGGCCGCAGCCATATCCGCAACCGTGCCGATGGCGTCCGTATCCGGCGCCTGCACGCGATGGGAGAAGCAGAGGGCAGGATCGGCAGACATCTCGGCCTTGAATGAGATGGGGCCTGCCGCGATGCGCCCGTCGAATTCGGGCAGCGCGATCTGCATGGCAAGATCGGCGGCGGAAAGGCCACGGGGCGAAGCCTTCCAGGCATCCTTCGCGCTGCCGACCGGAATGGCCTGAAGAATCGGGCAATTGGCCTCGTCGAGCACGAACCTGGAATCGTCGCGTGAGGAAAAGGCTGTCGTCGTGACGATAACATCAGGACGCCGCGTCTTGATCGCTCGGCGGAGGATAGAGGCGGCCTCCACATCCTTCAGGCTTGAAACAGCGAGGATGAGCGGAGTGATGCCGCGTTCATGAAGGGCAATCGACAGAGCTTCGATGGCTTGCGTGTCGCCAGCGAGAACGGATGAGCGATAGACGAGGATATGAGCGAGCGGGCGCTGATCGGAGTATCCGGCGAGCAGGGTCTCGGGATCGACGATCCCGGTTTCCGGCGTCCAGGCGAAGGCGCGAGGGGCGGCCACAGGCTGCTCCGCAATCGAGTCCGTCTCGCCGATCTCGTGAGCGACGCGCTCAAGGAGACGGCGCATGTTGTCGATGCCGCCAGCCCGGAAGTAGGATTCCAATTCATCGCAGAGAGATGGGGAAACCGTGGCATAGGCTGCAAGCCGTGAGTCGGGGCGATCATCGCCCGGCATCACGGCGAGTTTCACGCCTGCGGCACGGCAGGTTTCGGCTAAGCGGTCCAGTCCGTAACGCCAGTAATCGCGCCCCCCAAGGCAGCGCACGAGAATGAAGCGCGACTTTGCAGCTGTGTCGTCGACATAGAGATCGACCGAAAGAGGATGACGCAGGCGTCGCAGTGAAGCCAGACGGAGCGACGGACCGTCCGGCTTTTGCTTATGAGCGGCCGCCAGCGCACCGAGGTCGCTGTCCGCGAAGGACAGGACCACGATGTCCCCAGGGGGCTGCTGGAGGTCGATGGCCTCAGCGCCTTCATCGAGGGAAATAGCTGTGACCGGAAGGAGGTGCATCTTACCCGTTGCGCAAAGCGGCCTCGACGGCCTTCACGTCGAAACCTTTGAGGCCGATCACCACCATGCGCCCGGCCCGCGTCTCGCCGGCTTTCCAGGGCCGGTCGAAGTGATGGGCGATGCGCTGTCCGACACCCTGAACCACGAGGCGCATGGGCTTGCCTTCGACTGGCGCGAAACCCTTGATGCGCAACACGCCAGCAGCTTCAGCCGCACGTTCCACACGGGCCATCAATGCTTCCGGAGTGGCGACGGCATCGACCGGAATGGCGACGCTGTCAAAATCATCGTGGTCATGGTCATCCGCTGTTTCATGGTGCGAGGGACGAGACTCGAGATCGGCTTCGGCAGCGGCACCGAGACCGAGCAGCACTGTCGGATCGACCTTGCCGTGCGAGGTCTCGATCACCTTCACGGCGCGAGGCAGGTGTTCGTTGATCTCGGCGAGAACCTTCGCCTTGTCGCCTGCTGCCATCTGGTCCGTCTTATTGAGCAGGATGAGATCGGCGCAGAGAAGCTGATCCTCGAAGACTTCTTCGAGCGGGTTCTCGTGATCGACGGAAGCATCGGCGTTGCGCTGGGCCTCCTGCGCATCCGGATTGTCGGCGAAGGCACCGGATGCGACGGCGGGGCCATCCACCACGGCTATCACGCCGTCGACCGTTACGCGTGAGCGGATGTCCGGCCAGTTGAAGGCGCGCACGAGCGGTTTGGGCAGGGCAAGGCCCGATGTCTCGATCAAAATGTGCTCAGGTGGATTTGGCCGGTTGAGAAGTGTGTTCAGAGCAGGCACGAAGTCATCCGCCACCGTGCAGCACAAACAGCCGTTCGGGAGTTCGACGATGTCTTCCTGCGTACAACCTTCGATGCCGCAGCCTTCGATGAATGAACCGTCGAAGCCGAGATCACCGAATTCATTGACGAGAACGGCAAGGCGACGGCCACCCGCATTCTCCAGCAGGTGACGCACCAGCGTGGTTTTGCCGGCACCGAGAAAGCCGGTGATGATGGTGCAGGGTATCTTGGAGAGATCGCTCATGAGGCGAACCTTTCAGCGGCTTTCAATCAGGCCGCGCTGCTTGTCTTGAAAGGAGGAATGCGGGCGACGACGCCTTTGCGGAAGGCTTCCGGCCGCGCGCGCCAAGGCACAAGTCCGTCGGACGTCGCCGCATAAAGGCGAAGTCCTTCGATGATGGTGTCGATTGAGATCTCGGCATCCAGATCGCCGTAAATATAAGTCCAGCGCCCGGGGCCGGAGACTGCGATGGTGCAGGGGCGCTTGCAGACGGAGAGGCATTCGACCGCCTCCACCCGCACCGCAGGAGCACCTGGTTGCGCGAGCGCGTCAGAGAGGGCCCGGTGCAGGACCGCCCCAGGGCGAAGGGCCTTATCGTCAGGGCCGCCTGCCTGCCGGCAGGTGACGCAGACATGGAGGCAGATCTCCTCAGGAGCTGCGGTCATGACCGGGCCGCCCGTTTTATGCGAAGGACGGAAGGGCGATGAAGGCCGCGCCCGTCACGGCGACGGCAAGGCCGGCCAGACGGAACTGGAGCGACGGAGACGCGAAGGACGCCTTCGAGAGCTTGGTCGCCGCATAGGCAATGCCCGTTGTAAGGGCGGTCTGGATCACGACCAGTCCCACGAGATATCCGCCCAGAGGAGCGGCTTCCGCGCCGATGATCGATTCGCCCAGGGCATAGCCATGCACAAGACCGCCCGCGGCAAACAGGGCCGCGATGACAGCATAGGGCAAGGTGGTGCGAAGGGTCGCGGCGATGCCGATGATCACGACGCTCAGCGCTACGAGCAACTCCACCTGCGGAAGATCCGCGCTGGCGAGGTGGATGCCGACGCCCGCTGCCATGGCGAGGATCCAGAAGGCAGGAAGCGTCCAACCACGGGGGAAACGCGAGGAAACCAGACCGACGCCGATGAGGGCGGCGAGGTGATCGAGACCGATGACGGGATGGCCGAGGCCCGACAGAAGGCCCTGGATCAGGGTCGTCGGAGTCTCACCGTCCATAGCGTGATGCGCCAAGGCAGGCGTAGCGGCGAGGAAGCCGCCGAGAGTCAGGGCAAGAAGACTGGTTTTTGGTACTACAGGCATTGTATTCTCCGTCCGGAGACCGTGAGGTCAGTTGAGCTTCCACGGACGGAATCGAATGACTGCCGATCATTCGATTACGGTCACAATCGGCGCACCCCGTCCGATAGTCCCGAGAGAAGCTGTTGATGACGGCAGGTCTCCTGGCTCACGGGTCGATGCCTTGCGCAGCCGCCTTCCCGGAATATTCCAGTGGCTTTCGGAGCGCAGGCTCGCCGTTTACAGTTGCGGGGGCAGCCGCGGTGTCTCACCGCATTCCCTTTTCACCCCGTTGCCGGGGCACCGTCAGAAACATACTTACCGGGGTAAGAAGCATCTTTCAAGCCTGCTCATGAACAGAGAGTGGCCTTGAAATCCTCATCCGTGGTCGTCATGGTGCAGCTCTTTCATAGGGATACATAGACCCGATGCCCCTGAACGACGAGGCGCGCCATCGCGCCAAAATGATCAAACGCAAGGAAGTTCAGGACCGCGAGGTTGCAGCGAAGACAGTCGAGAAGGGGCTTCTCATCGTCAATACCGGCCCGGGCAAAGGCAAATCGACGGCTGCCTTCGGACTCATGCTGCGGGCAATCGGGCGCGGCTTTCATGTCGGCGTCGTACAATTCATCAAGGGCGCCTGGGAGACCGGCGAGAAACTTGCCTTGAATCGATTCTCCGACCAGATCGAATGGCACACCATGGGCGAGGGCTTTACCTGGGAGACGCAGGATCGCGCTCGCGACGTGGCTGCTGCCGAGCGGGCTTGGAGCAAGGCGAAGGAGTTGATGGCGCGCGAAGATATTCGCTTGCTCGTTCTCGATGAACTTAACATCGCCTTGCGCTACGATTACCTGCCTCTCACCGACGTCGTGGAAACGCTGCGTGGGCGCAGAGCCGATCTCCATATCGTCGTGACGGGGCGCAACGCGAAGCCGGAACTGATCGAAGCCGCCGACCTCGTGACGGAGATGACGCTTGTGAAGCACCATTTCGCGGCTGGCGTGAAAGCGCAGCAAGGCATCGAGTTCTGATGCGCGCGCTCATGGTGCAGGGCACCGGTTCGAATGTAGGGAAGTCGCTGCTCGTGGCTGGCCTTTGTCGCGTTTTCGCGCGGCGCGGCTTGAGGGTTCGTCCTTTCAAGCCGCAGAACATGTCGAACAATGCCGCCGTCACGGCGGATGGTGGCGAGATCGGCCGCGCGCAGGCGCTTCAGGCGCGAGCCGCCGGCATTGCGCCGAGCGTTCACATGAATCCGGTTCTGCTTAAGCCGCAAAGCGAGATTGGATCGCAGGTGGTGGTGCAGGGCCGCGTCGTCGGTATAGCGCGGGCGCGCGAATACCAATCATGGAAACCGCGTCTCATGGAAGCTGTCCTGGATAGTTATGGCCGGTTGTCGGACGAGGCCGATCTCGTTCTCGCCGAGGGCGCAGGCTCCGCATCCGAGGTGAACCTGCGCGCAGGCGACATTGCGAATATGGGCTTTGCCCGTGCTGCCAACGTACCGGTGGTGCTCGTCGGCGATATCGACAGAGGCGGCGTCATTGCTAGTCTCGTGGGCACGAAGGCGGTGCTCGATGATGCCGATGCCGCCATGGTCAAGGGGTTCATCGTCAACCGCTTCCGGGGCGATCCGCTCCTGTTCGATGAAGGGATGCGCATCATCGCCGAGCGCACAGGCTGGCCGGCGATTGGCCTTGTGCCACATTTCGCGGATGCTGCACGCTTGCCCGCAGAAGACGGTCTAGGGCTTCGTCGGAAAGGAACCCAGAGGCGGGAGGGTTCCGTTGTGATTGCGGTTCCTGTGACACCCTGGATTTCGAATTTCGACGATCTCGATCCGTTGCGCGAGGAGCCGGGGATTGAGGTCGTACTGGTCGAGCCTGGAGCGCCGCTCCCCGTTCATGCAGCTCTCGTCTTGTTGCCCGGATCGAAAACGACCATCGACGATCTTCATTTCATCCGCGCGCAGGGCTGGGACATCGATCTCAAGGCTCATGTGCGCCGCGGGGAACACGTGCTGGGTCTGTGCGGGGGATATCAGATGCTGGGGCAGCGCATCGACGATCCGCTCGGCATCGAAGGCGCGGCAGGCCGCTCTGTCGAAGGCCTGGGGCTTCTCGACGTAACGACGACGCTGACAGCCAGGAAGCGGCTTGAGGCGGTCACCGGCGCCACGATTTCTGATGGAGCGCCGCTTTCCGGTTATGAAATGCATATCGGCGAGACGACTGGAGCTGAGGCTGCGGAACGTCCTTTCGCGCGGCTGGGAACGGGCCGTTTCGACGGTGCGGTTTCAAAGGATGGGCGTGTCTCCGGCACCTATGTGCATGGCCTCTTCGCGGATGATCTCCAGAGGAAGAGGTGGCTTGAGCGGCTTGGGGCCGAGAGCAGCGATCTCGCCTATGAGGCGTTGGTCGATGACATTCTCGATCGCTTCGCGGATCATCTGGAAGCGAATCTCGATTGCGACCATATTCTCGCGATCAGCGCACGATCAGAAAGCTGACAAGAGCAAGCGCCGCAGCGAGCGCGAATTGCAGTCCGCATGCCGTTCGATAGAGCAAGAGTGCCCGCTCGATATCCTGCGCGGTCGCTTCCGCCCGGCCATCGCCCATCCAGCGATCTTCGATCCGCACATCGCCATAGATGCGCGGTCCTGCCAGACGCAGGCCCAAAGCTCCCGCCATCGCAGCCTCGGGCCAGCCGGCATTGGGGGAGCGATGGTGACGGGCATCCCGCAGGACGGATCTGAAGGCGCCACGTGCCGAGGCATCACGGCTGAGGGAGGCGGCCGCGATGATGAAAAGGGCTGCCAGGCGCGAGGCCGGCAGGTTGATGAGGTCGTCGAACCGTGCCGCCGCCCAACCGAAGGCCTCGTGGCGGGGTGTGCGGTGGCCGATCATGCTGTCTGCCGTATTCGCCGCCTTGTAGAGGGCAGCTCCGGGGAGTCCGCCGAGACCGAGCCAGAAGGCCGGCGCCACGATGCCATCCGAAAAATTCTCGGCCAGGCTCTCAATGGCCGCGCGTGAGACGCCTGCTTCATCAAGACTTTTCGGGTTGCGCCCGACGATCATCGAGACAGCATGCCGTCCCTCATCGAGACCTCCCCCACGCAGACCTTTGGCGACAGCGGCCACATGGTCGTGGAGACTGCGCTGAGCCAGGAGAGTGCTGGCGAGCATCGCGAGAATCACCAGGCCTGTCATCCCAAGGGGGAACAGGAGAAATTGTAGAAACCACGCTGCCAACCCTGTTACGAAGAGAATGACGGCGAGGGCCAGAATGCCGGCCGCACGACGAACCTTGGGACGGCAAGTTTCCTGGTTGAGACCGTGATCGAGGAGCTTGATCAGCCGACCTATCCAGGTGACGGGATGCCCAATGGCCGTGTAAAGCCGGTTCGGGTAACCGAAGGCCGCTTCCGTCGCGAGGGCGAGAACCAGGATGAGCAGACTATCGGGCAGAACCATGGGTGAGATCGAATGAGTGAGGCGCAGATCTGGCACGGAGGCGATCTGGGTGAAGCCGCAAGGCTCTTCCCCGATGCGCCCCAACCGTGGGTCGACCTGTCGACAGGGATCAATCCCATATCCTATCCCATGCCCCCGTTGCCACCCTCCATCTTTCAACGACTGCCGTCACCGGAGGATCACAAGGATCTGGAGCGTGCTGCCTCCAGGGCTTATGGCACCGCCGATGCCGGCATGGTCGTGGCGGCTCCCGGAACGCAAGTCCTGATCAGTCTTCTGCCTGCCCTCTGGCAAAAGTCGCATGTTGCCGTGTTGGGGCCAACCTATGCCGAACATGCGCGGGCTTGGCGCATGGCAGGCCATAGGGTTGTGGAATGCGCAACGCCTGAGCAGGCACCGGATGCCGACATCCTCATTGTCGTGAACCCGAACAATCCAGATGGTCGAATCATTCCAAGGCAGGATCTGATTGGGATATCTAACCGTCTCCGCGAGCAGGGGGGATGGTTGATCGTCGATGAAGCCTTCGCCGATTTCGATGCAGGCAAAACCCTCGTTCCGCACCTGCCTGACAACGCCATTGTTCTGCGCTCGTTCGGCAAAACCTATGGTCTGGCAGGCATAAGGCTCGGCTTTTCGATTACTGGGATCGACATGGCTGAAAAGCTGAGGACGATGCTCGGGCCCTGGGCGGTTTCAGGTCCTGCCATCGAGGTTGGCCGTCAGGCTCTCTGCGACCACGCATGGCTGGCTGCTGCACAAGAGGCACGTGCCGCCGATGCCCGACGCCTCGATAGCATTCTGATGTCTGTTGCCGATAGCGCCCCGAAGGGCACGACGCTGTATCGCCTGATGGAGTGCAAGCAGGCGCCGGACCTTTTCAAGCATTTGGGGCGCAGCGGCATTTGGGTGCGCCGCTTCGAATATAATTCCCGACGCCTCCGGTTCGGACTGCCGGGCTCGGAAGCTGCATGGACGCGGCTTGAGGGGGCAATCGCAACGTATCGACGTTGAGATTCGTGCCCCCAAGCCCGTGATTGTTAAAGCGGCAATCCTCTCAAGGATGACACCGCTGTCATGACACCACGGATTTCCGCGAGGCCTTTCAGGCGGCCGATAGCCGGATACCCTGGATGTGTGGACTTTCCTACGTCGTCGAGCAATTCATGACCATGGTCCGGGCGGAAGGGGATGCGCCATCTGTCATCCCCTGAATCCTTGCGGCGCTTCTGTTCTTCCAGAAGAAGGCTGACGACGGAAACCATATCGGTGTCACCTCCAAGGTGATCCGCTTCCATGAAGGATCCATCAGAATCTTTGGCGACGTTGCGCAGATGGGCAAACCAGATGCGGTCTGAAAAGCGCTTGGCGATTCCCGGCACGTCGTTTGCGGCGTTCGCACCCAGCGATCCGCAGCAAAGCGTGAGGCCGTTGGCCGGAGAGCCCACGGAGTCGAGAATGAAAGCGATGTCCTCTTCGTTGGAGACGATGCGCGGCAAGCCCATCAAAGAGCGCGGCGGATCGTCCGGGTGGATGCACATGCGGATGCCGACTTCTTCCGCCGTGGGAATGACCTCGCGCAGGAAACGCGCAAGATTGCTCCGCAGTGAATCCTTGTCGATGCCGCGATAACGGTTGAGCATCACGCGAAGGCCGGGAACGTCATAACGATCATAGGCGCCGGGCAAACCTGCCATAATGCTTTCGAGGAGCTTGCGTCGGTCGGCCTCCGTCGAGCGGTCAAACCATTCCCGGGCACGCGTCAGGACATCGCTCGAGAAATCCTCTTCTGCTCCAGGGCGCTCGAGCATGAAGCAGTCGAATGCCGCGAATTCATGAAGGTTGAAACGCAGTGCCGTGCCGCCGCCGGGAAGCGGGTAGGCAAGCTCTGTGCGCGTCCAATCCACGACCGGCATGAAGTTATAGCAAATGGTGGTGACACCGCATTGTGCGAGGTTGCGCAGGGACTGGCGATAATTGTCGAAGAGAGGCTTCAGGTCGCCTTCGCCGATCTTGATGTTTTCATGAATCGGCAGGCTTTCGACCACGCTCCAGCGAAGACCAAGAGAGGCATCGGATCCGATCAGCGCCTTGCGTTCTTCGATTTCCTCGATGCTCCAGATGACACCATAGGGGATGTGATGAAGGGCCGTCACGATACCCGTCGCGCCGGTCTGACGAATATGGGGGAGCTTGACGACATCGTCAGGGCCGAACCAGCGCCAGGTCTGTTCCATGAGTGTCTCCTTACAGGATGGGCCGATAGGCCGGTCCTCTTTTCGATTTTACATCACAGCGCCGACCTGCCAGGGCAGGAACTCGGCGTCGCCGTATCCGAGCTCTTCCGATTTGGAGCGCTCGCCGGAGACAATCTTCAAAATCGTCTCAAAAATCTCTTGCCCCTTTTCGGCAACCGGTACGCCGTCGAGGATATCGCCGCAATTGATATCCATGTCGTCGATCATGCGGCGGTAGATCTCGCTGTTGGTTGCGAGCTTAATCGAGGGCGTAGGCTTGCAGCCATAGGCTGATCCGCGACCGGTGGTAAAGCATAGAACATTCGCGCCGCCGGCCACTTGCCCCGTTGCCGAGACAGGATCGTAACCGGGTGTATCCATGAACACGAAACCTTTTGCCGTGACTGGCTCAGCGTAGCGATAGACGCCATTGAGTGTCGTCGTGCCACCCTTGGCGGCGGCGCCTAAGGATTTTTCGAGGATCGTGGTGAGGCCGCCGGCCTTGTTACCAGGCGATGGGTTGTTATTCATCTCACCGCGATTGCGGGCCGTGTAATCTTCCCACCACGCGATCAGCTCGACGAGCTTCTCACCGATTTCGTGTGTGGCCGCGCGCCGCGTGAGAAGATGCTCCGCGCCATAAATTTCCGGCGTCTCGGACAGAATCGCAGTTCCACCGTGATGGACCAGAAGATCGACGGCGGCTCCCAAGGCCGGATTGGCGGTGATGCCCGAATAGCCGTCCGATCCACCGCATTGCAGGGCCAGCATCAGCTCGGAGACCGGAGCCGTCTCGCGTTTCACCTTGTTCGCTAAGGGCAGCATGTCACGGATCGCGGCGACACCGGCCTCGACGGACTTTCTCGTGCCGCCGGTATCTTGAATCGTCAGGGACCGGAAGGTGTCGCTCTCCTCGATGTTGTAGAGTTCCTTCCATCGGCCGATCTGGAACACCTCGCAGCCAAGGCCCACCATCAGCACGCCGGCCATGTTGGGATTGGAGGCGTATCCCCATTGGGTGCGCTTGAGAATATCTGAGCCTTCGCCCTTCTGATCCATGCCGCAGCCAGTGCCATGGACGAGCGGAATGACACCATCGACATTGGGATAATCGTCGAGAAGGCCCGAGCGCTCGACCTCGCGCGCAATGAAACGCGCGACCGAGGCCGAGCAGTTCACGCTGGTGAGAATTGCCAGGTAATTACGCGTGCCGACTTTGCCGTTCGAACGTCGGAAGCCCTCGAAGGTAGCCTGCAATGCGACGGGAAGGACTTCTTCCGCCTGCGCATCCTCGGCGAAATGGTAGTCGCGTGCGAAGGCGTGCATCTCCACATTGTGTTCGTGCAGCCATTCGCCCGGCTCGATTGGTTTTGAAGCGAAGCCGATGATCTGCCCGAATTTCAGGATCGGCTCGCCTTGACTGATTGGGGCAATCGCCATTTTGTGCCCCTTGGGCACACGGTCCTTGGCGGTAACATTGTGAACGACCGCGCCGGGCATGATAGCATCGACTGCGACCACCAGCTTGTCGCTCTCGTGCAGGCGCACGCTGCGTGGCGACAGGGCAGGCTTGTCCAACATGGTTCCATCCTTACGGCGCCCCGATCTTCGCGAGCACGGCGCGCTTAGGCGCTGAGTGCTTCGGGAGACGCACTTGTTTCCGGTTCAAAAAGGTCGGGATACTGAGCGGCGAGTTCCGGCAGCGAACGCAGGATCTCGCTCAGATGCTGCTGCATCGCCTGTTCGGCGGCGACAGGATTCTTGGCCTTGATCGCGTCCACGATGACGATGTGCTGCGCAAGCACCGCATGGCGTGGAAGAGCCTTGGTCATGTCAAGAAATCGCACCCGGTCCATCTGAGGTTTGATGTCCTCGATCATCTGCCAAGCTGCAGGGCGCCCCGCCGTTTCCGCAAGAAGCCGGTGAAACTCTTCGTCGAGTGAGAGGAACTCCTCCGTGGAGGCGGAGCGCTGCGCGCGGCGTTGCCGCGTCAGGCTCGCGTTCAGCTCGGCAACCATCACAGGGGTTGCATTCATGGCGGCCTCGCGCACGACAGCCGATTCCACGGCGGCGCGGATGAAGCGGCCATCCTCGACCGCAGCCTTCGAGATTTTGACGACCTGCGTCCCTCGCTGCGGCAGAACCCGCACGAGGCCCGCCTCGCTCAGCTTGATCAGGGCCTCCCGCACCGGGGATCGGCTGACGCCGAAACGCTGGGCAAGATCCTGTTCCGACAACATTTCCCCGGGTGCCAGCTGCATCGTCACTATGGCTTGGCGTAAGGCGCGCGTGACTTGCCGGGCCATTGGTTCGCGGCCGGTATCGAGCTTGGAGAGGGGCGGTCTATTAGTCATAAGTGGCACACTACCATACTAGTAGACCATTGCAAAGGAGATCGGATCTCTCTAAAGTTTACCCAACGGCGCTTAAAACTCGGCCATTCATGGTGGAGGCGAGCGCCAGGGAGAACGCCATGCTGATCCATCCGGACCGGCTGTTTCCTGCCGAGCCTGAGGCCCGTGCTGTGGCCCGTAGGCTCTATGCGGGAATCCAGGATCTGACCATCATTTCGCCTCATGGCCATACGGATCCGCGCTGGTATGCGGAGAATGAACCTTTTCCCGATCCCGCCGCTCTCTTCGTCATTCCCGATCACTATATTTTCCGCATGCTCTACAGCCAGGGTGTGCGGCTTGAGGATCTCGGCATTCCGGCCAAGGATGGAGGCCCTGTCGAAAAGGACCCCCGTAAGATCTGGCGTCGTTTCGCTGCACAATACGATCTCTTTCGCGGCACTCCGACGCGCACCTGGCTCGATCATACCTTCGCCACGCTCTTTGGATTCACGGAACGGCTCTCCGAGAAGAATGCGGATGAATACTATGATCGTATCGATGCGGCGTTGCGTACCCCGGAATTTCGTCCGCGCGCTCTTTTCGAGCGCTTTCGCATTGAAGCCATCGCCACGACGGAAAGTCCGCTTGATTCCTTGAAACACCATGAGACGATCCGGCAATCGGGCTGGAAGGGTCGCGTCGTGACGGCCTATCGTCCCGATCCTGTCGTCGATCCGGATTTCGACGGCTTCCGTGACAATGTCCTTCGCTTTGGCGAAATTACCGGCTGCGACACGTCCACCTGGAGCGGATACCTCGAAGCCCACCGCAAACGGCGCGCCTTCTTCCGTGAGTACGGAGCCACCTCCACCGATCACGGCCATCCGACTGCGCGCACAGCCGACCTTCCCAAGGCCGACGCAGAAGCTCTGTTCCGCCGCGTATCGGCAGGCGATATGCATCAAGGCGATGCCGAGCTGTTCCGTGCTCAGATGCTCAGCGAGATGGCGGCGATGAGCGTGGAGGACGGCATGGTGATGCAGATCCACCCAGGCTCGTTCCGTAATCACAACCACAAGATCTACAGTCGGTTCGGTCGTGATATGGGTGCCGATATTCCATCGCAGACGGGTTACGTGAATGCACTCAAGCCGCTGCTCGACCGTTACGGGAACGAGCCGAACCTGACCGTCATTCTCTTTACCTTGGATGAGACAAGTTACTCGCGCGAGCTGGCTCCCTTGGCGGGGCATTATCCCATCCTGAAGCTCGGCCCTGCCTGGTGGTTCTTCGATGCGCCAGAGGGCATGCGGCGATTTCGTGAACTCACCACGGAGACCGCGGGCTTCTACAACACAGTCGGCTTCAACGACGACACCCGGGCTTACCTGTCCATTCCGGCACGCCACGACGTCGCGCGCCGAGTGGATTGCGCGTATCTCGCCAATCTCGTGACAACCCATCGCCTCGATGAAGATGAGGCGAATGAGGTGGCATACGACCTCGCATATCGCCTCGCGAAAGAGGCTTACAAGCTGTGACGATGGGCATGGCCCTCGACGGCCATGCAGCACAGAAAAGGGAGGAAGACGATGACGAACGTGATCACCAGAAGGACTTTCGTCGGCGGGGTCGCCGGTGCTGCCGGTGTCGCCGCGCTCGGCGGGCGCGCCTTGGCCCAGCAGTTGCCGCTGCCGACGAGCCCTGTGGCGCTCAACATCATTGATGTTGCCGGCAATCTGGCCCTGACACAGAAAGCTATCGAGAACTATCGCAAGGCGAAGCCCAATCTCGTCTCGCGTATCACATTCACCAAAGCTCCGGCGCCGGAGCTTGCGGGTAAGATCAAGGCGCAGCAGGATGCTGGCCGCGTCGATATCGACCTCGTGCTGACCGGCACGGACGCACTCTCTGCGGGCATCGATCAGAAACTCTGGGTCGAGATGATTCCGCAGCATGCGGGCTCTCTGCCGAAGCTCGACGATATTTATCTTCCGCCTGCCGCCAAGATGCAGACCCTCGCCAAGGGACAAGGCGTCGTCGTGACTTACTATCCGTCGGGGCCACTGCTTGAGTACATGCCCGACAAGGTAAAGACCGTGCCCACGACGGCTGAGGAGCTTCTCGCCTATAGCAAAGCCAATCCGGGCCGCTTCCTTTATGCACGCCCCGCGAATTCGGGGCCGGGCCGTACCTTCATCATGGGCCTTCCCTACATCCTCGGAGACAGCAATCCGCAAGATCCGGCAAAGGGGTGGGACAAGACATGGGCTTTCCTCAAGGAGCTGGGGCAGAACGTCGAGTATTACCCGTCCGGCACCGGCGCCGTGATGAAGGAACTCGGCGAAGGCTCGCGCGACATGACTGTGTCCACCACCGGCTGGGACATCAATCCGCGCGTTCTGGGCGTCGTGCCGAAAGAGGCGAAAGTCGCTGCGCTCAAGGGCTTCCACTGGGTCGCGGATGCCCATTATATGTGCGTGCCCAAGGGGCTGTCGAACGAGAAGCTCGCTGTCCTCATCGACCTCATGAACTTCCTGCTCACCAAGGAGCAGCAGGCTTACACCTACGATGAAGGCTACTTCTATCCAGGTCCTGCCGTGAAGGGCGTGACGCTCGACATGGCCCCCCCGGAAAGCCAAGCCGCAATCAAGGAATTCGGCCGTCCTGAATACGAGAAGTGGATCGCCGAGAATCCAATCGAGTTGCCGCTCCAGCCCGAGCAGATGGTCGTCGCCTTCCGCATGTGGGACGAGCAGGTGGGCGGCGCGAAGCGCAAATAAGATAAGACAAGCGAAGGATCCGCGATGACCATTGCCCTTTCCCAATTCGACGAAGTGCGGCTCGACCGGGTCAGCCGTGACTTCGGGGCGCTCAACGCTTTGCGTGACATCTCTCTCACGATCCGGCGGCGCGAGTTCATCGCGCTGCTCGGCCCATCGGGATGCGGGAAGTCAACGACGTTGAACTGCATCGCGGGTCTTCTTCCTGTAACGGGTGGCGCGATCTGGCTCGACAAGAACCGTGTCGATACCCTGCGCCCCGAGGAGCGCGGATTCGGCATGGTGTTCCAGAACTATGCGCTTTTCCCGCATCTCAACGTACGCCAGAATATAGGCTTCGGGCTTAAGATGCGCGGACGGCCGAAAGCGGAGATCGACCGCAAGGTCGATGAGGCGCTCAACCTCGTGCGCCTCAAAGGACAGGAAAACAAACTGCCGGGCCAGCTCTCGGGCGGCCAGCAGCAGCGTGTCGCGATCGCGCGGGCCATCGTGATCGAACCGCCGCTTGTCCTGATGGATGAGCCTCTGTCCAATCTCGACGCCAAACTGCGTCTCGAAATGCGCGCCGAGATCCGGCGCATTCACAACGAGCTTGGGGCTACCACGATTTATGTGACGCACGATCAGGACGAGGCCTTGTCGCTGGCCGACCGCATTGTCGTCTTGCGCGACGGCGTCGTCCGTCAGGTCGGATCGCCGAAGGAGCTTTATGAAGCGCCTTCCCATCTCGACGTGGCGGACTTCATGGGGTTCCGCAACAAGCTGCGCGGAAAGGTGGTCGCGGCCGAGGGCGGCCGTGTCGTGGTCGACGTCGAAGGGACACGGTTCAGCGGAACCGCCCGCGAAACATTGTCTGTCGGTTCAAGCGCTTATGCAGCGATCCGTTCGGACGATCTCGAGCTCGGAGAGCCCAGCCCGGATGCATTGAGGGTGACCGTCGACACTATCGAGTATCGCGGGCGTGAGTTTGTCGGTACGGCGCATAGTACGGGCGGGCTGGATGTCGTGTTCCGTGCTCATCAGGCGGTGGAGCCCGGATCCTCCGTGCACCTCCGTGCTGACAATCAACGCATTCTCGTCTTCGCGGAGCCAATCCAGGGGAGGAACTGATGGACACCGTTGCCACAGCAACTCCCATCGACCATGGCCCGAGCCTGCGCCAGCGCTTGGCCGCCCGTGGCTTCGACGCCGTGACGCTTCTCGTCATTCCAGCGGCAATCTTCAGTCTACTGCTCTTCGTCTATCCCTTCGCCTTCGGCTTTCTTCTCTCCTTCGAGCCGAAGAACGGCGAGTGGCTTGCCAATTACCAGCGGTTCTTTTCAGACTCGTATCTTTACGACACCATCGGCAAGACCCTATGGCTCGCGATCCCGACCACACTGGTCAACCTGATCCTTGCGGTTCCAATTGCATTCCGCGTGCGCCTGTTGCGCCATCAGCGTCTGCTGACCACGATCCTCGTTCTTCCAATCACCCTCGGTACGGTGCTCGTCGCAGAGGGCTTGCTGAACTATCTCGGACCGCAAGGGTGGTTCAACCGTACGCTGATGGCATTTGGCCTGATCTCCCAGCCGCTTAAGCTTGTCCATAATTACTGGGGTGTCTTCGCCTCACTCGTGATAACAGGCTTCCCTTTCACCTTCCTGCTGACGCTTTCTTACGTGACCGGTATCGATCCCGCCCTGGAGCAGGCGGGTGCAACGCTTGGTGCGAATGCGTGGCAGCGATTCCGCCACATCTATCTGCCGCTCCTGATGCCAGGCTTCGCCATTACCTTCTGCTTGTCTTTCGTGCAGGCGTTTTCGGTGTTCCCATCGGCAGTGCTTCTCGGCGAGCCGGCGAATCTGACGCGTGTAATCTCGATCGCGGCCTATCAGGCGGCTTTCGAGGAATATGATTATTCCATGGCTTCCGCAGTCGCGATGATCATGGGTTTCGTCCAACTCGCCATCGTGATGGCTGTGTTGGCGGCTCGTGGCTTGTTCTACCGTGGTCCTGCTTCCGGCGCGAAAGGGTGAGCTGATGATACGCGATACCACACTCGGCTCGAAGCTATGGGCTGCGGCCATCTGGTTCCTGGTAGGCTTCTTCGTTCTCAATCTTCTGGCGATGATCGCGACAGTGGTCACGAGTTCCTTCGCTACTCGCTGGCTCGGCACATGGCTGCCGGTTGGGTGGACCACGCGCTGGTACTCCTCCGCCTGGAGCGAGTTTCAATTATGGGATGTGCTGATGGTCACATTCCAGGTCGTGGGCGCGGTCGTGCTCATCTCCGGCGCTCTCGGCGTCACTGCTGCCTACGCACTTGCCCGCCGCGATTTCCCAGGAAAGCGCCTTCTCGTTCTTCTGTTCCTTCTGCCTCTCCTCATTCCGCCGATCACCTTCGGCATCCCGCTTGCCACGGTCCTCTATCGGACCGGTCTTGCCGGCACGTTCTGGGGTGTCGTGGCTGCCAATCTCGTCCCGACGGTTCCCTTCGTGATCCTCGTCATGATTCCGTTCATCGAGCAAATTGATCCGAAGATCGAGGCGGCGGCTCGGGTGTTCGGCGCTAACACCTTCAAGCTGTTCATTCATGTTTTGTTGCCGCTGCTCCTGCCAGGTATCCTGGCGGCCTTGCTGCTGGTGCTCGTGCGCACCATCGCCATGTTCGAGCTGACCTTCCTGGTCGCGGGCCCGACTAGCCAGACGCTTGTGGTGGCGCTCTACTACGCTGTGTTCGCCGCTGGTGTACGGGCGGTGCAGTCCATCGATGCCATGGCAGTGGTTTATATGGTCACGACCCTTGTCTGGCTTATCATTGCGCTGCGCTTCGTCAATCCGACGCAGATCGTCACCCGCGCAAAGCAACAGCCCGCACATTGAGGCAACGATGGTTGATCGCCTGAACGAAGACGCGCTTGACCGTTTGTCGGAGGCGATAGCGCGCCCCTCATATGACCGGCTCTCTATGAAAACGGGCATCGTGCATCTGGGCGTCGGCGCCTTCCACCGCGCGCATCAGGCCGCCTATACCGATGAAGTGATGGCGCTTGATCCCGCATGGGGCATCGTGGCCGCGAGCTTGCGCAGCGCCGACACTTACGATGCTCTCGAGCCACAGGATGGGCTTTATACTCTGTCCGTCCGCTCAGAAGCGGGCGAGGCCCTGCGTGTGATCGGTTCCATCAGCCGTGTCATCGTCGCACCACGCGCCATTGAGGATCTTCTCGCCGTCATGAGCGACCCGGCAACCAGGATCGTGAGCCTCACGGTGACCGAGAAAGGCTATTGCCATGATCCGGCGACAGGCGCATTGAACGAAGCTCACCCCGATATCATTCATGATCTGGCGAACCTGCGCACGCCTCGTTCGGCTCCAGGCTTTGTCATTGAAGCGCTGCGCCGCCGCCGTGAGGCGCGCCTCCCACCTTTTACCGTTCTCACCTGTGACAACCTTCCCTCCAATGGCCGCACGGTCAAACGCGTTCTGACCCGATTTGCGGAACTGGTTTCTCCGGCACTCGGTCGGTTCGTTGTCGAAGAGGTGTCATGCCCTTCCACCATGGTGGACAGGATCGTGCCGGCAACCAGCGATGATGATCGCGCACGCATCGCCGAGGCGCTCGGTGTAGCCGATGCGTGGCCCGTCGTGACGGAACCCTTTACTCAATGGGTGATCGAGGATCGCTTCCCGCAGGGGCGTCCGGCTTGGGAAGAGGGAGGTGCTGAGTTCGTCGCCGATGTCGAGCCCTATGAGCATATGAAACTGCGGCTGCTCAACGGCAGTCACTCGACACTGGCCTATCTGGGTTACCTCTGTGGATACGAAACGGTTGCCGAGACCATGGCTGACCCAGCTTTCGTGCGGCTGATCGAAAGCCTCATGAACGAGGAGGTTGCGCCCACATTGCACATGCCTGCGGGCACCGATCTAGTCCCTTACAGGCGTGCGCTTGTCGAGCGTTTCAAGAACCCAGCTCTGAAGCATCGTACCTGGCAGATCGCCATGGATGGCTCGCAGAAGTTGCCGCAGCGCCTCCTCGGAACGGTTCGGGATCGTCTGCGCGACAATGCGCCGATCAACCGCTTGGCGCTCGGCGTTGCCGCATGGATGCGTTATGTGACAGGCATCGATGAAAATGGCGCGCCGATTGACGTGCGTGATCCGATGGTAGCCCGCTTGCAGGAGAGGGCAAGCCGAGCGGGGCCTGATGCCGAGCGTTTATCCGGCGAGTTGTTCACTCTTCGGGAAATATTTGGGGATGACCTCCCTCGCGATCCTCGCTTCACCGGGTCTGTAACCTCTGCGCTCAAAAAGCTCTACGCCCAGGGTGCGAAGCGGACAGTTGCCGAAATCTAAGATTCTTTCACATCCAGTCAGCAGCTTTCCATGCGGAGTAAAGCTTATTCTCCTTCCATGAAAAGTTCGGATTTGTGCTGAGATGACGAAGAGAATGGCGTGAAAGCGAATGAAGGTGGGGCAGGGAAAGGCCGCACTTCACCTTTATTTCACTTTATCGAAGGCCGCTCATTTGAAACGGTCGCATATTAGTTTCCCCATGTGCTGAAATGAGTCGGGCTAGCGAGAGCGTTGAGGCCGTTAGTATCCTTCAATACCGCATCTCAGTCCCACATCACCGCTCTTGTTCCAATATTGCGTAGCCTGAATACGCAACGGATTTGGAGGGAAGAGCGATGGCGCGTTGATATCCGCTTCGGGGCATCAGAGTCCGGCTTCCGACTTTGTGCTCCGTAACATCCGACTACGCAATTAAATGAAGGAGGTAGGACAATGGGTACCATCACCACAAAGGATGGCACGGACATTTTTTACAAGGACTGGGGAACTGGGCAGCCCATCGTTTTCCATCACGGATGGCCACTGAGCGCGGATGATTGGGACAATCAGATGCTGTTCTTCCTCCATCAGGGCTATCGTGTCATCGCTCATGACCGCCGTGGACACGGACGCTCGACGCAGACCGACACCGGCAACGAGATGGATACTTACGCCGACGACGTGGCGCAGCTTGCAGAAGCGCTCAATCTACGAGAAGCGATCCATATCGGTCATTCCACGGGCGGCGGAGAAGTGGCCCGCTATCTGGGCCGGCATGGCACGGGCCGCGCTGCGAAGGCCGTGCTGATCGGTGCCGTGCCTCCTGTCATGGTCAAATCAGAGAAAAATCCGAGTGGCCTGCCGATCGAGGTTTTCGATGGTTTCCGCGAGACGCTGATCGCGAACCGGGCGCAGTTTTACGTCGATATTCCTGCAGGGCCTTTCTATGGCTTCAATCGTCCGGGCGCGAAGGTCTCCCAAGGCATCATCGACAATTGGTGGCGCCAGGGCATGATGGGCGGCACCAAGGCGCAATACGATTGCATCAAGGCCTTCTCGGAAACGGATTTCACCGAAGATCTGAAGAAGATCGACATCCCGGTCTTGGTCATGCATGGCGACGACGATCAGATCGTGCCCTTTGCCGACTCGGCGCCTTTGTCCGCCAAACTTCTGAAACAGGGAACGCTCAAAGTCTATCAAGGCCTGCCGCACGGCCTTTGCACGACACATCCAGACATCGCCAATACGGATATCCTTGCATTCATAAGAGGATGATCCAGAGCGATCAGGAAAAGAGCGCCATGCCCGCATTGCCGGGTCATGGCGCTCCGCCGAGATGCGTGAAACCGTAAGGCTTACGCGCGTTCTTCCCAAACTTTTGCGAGTTCGACGATGGTCTTTACGGCCTTTTCCATATCCTGACTGCTGACGAATTCCAGTGGCGAATGGAAGGCGTGGCCGCCCGCGAAGATGTTCGGGCAAGGCAACCCCATGAACGAGAGGCGCGAACCATCCGTGCCGCCGCGAATGCTGCCGCGCACCGGATTCATGCCGGCCCGGCTGATAGCCTCGACGGCGTTCTCGACAATCTCGGGATGCCGGTCGAGCACGACCTTCATGTTGCGGTACTGTTCCTTGACCGTGAAGGTGTAGCTGGAGCCCGGATAGCTCTCCATTACCTCCTTCACAATCTTCTCCAGTAGCGCCGCTTTGCTCTTGAGGCCTTCCTCCGTGAAGTCGCGAATGATGAAGCTGAGCTTCGCCTTCTCCATCACGCCGGATATGCCGGTTGGATGAATGAAGCCATCGCGCCCTTGAGTCGTCTCAGGCGCCATGTCCTTCGGCAGGCGTGCGACGATGGCGCCAGCGATCCTGATGGCATTCTCCATCTTGCCGTAGGCGAAGCCCGGATGGATCGCCACGCCCTTGATCGTGATTTCGGCCGCATCGGCTGAGAAGGTCTCGTCCTCGATGGTGCCAGCCGTCTCGCCATCCAGCGTGTAGCCGAAATCAGCGCCGAGCTTCTGCAGATCAACCTTGTCTACTCCACGCCCGATCTCTTCGTCCGTCGTGAAGAGAATGCGGATCGTGCCGTGACGAATATCCGGGTTGTTGATCAGGAACTCGGCGGCCGCCATGATTTCGGCGATGCCGGCCTTGTCGTCGGCCCCCAGCAGGGTGGTGCCGTCCGACGTGACGATGTCGTTCCCAATCAGGTCTTTCAGCACGGGATGGTCGGAGACCCGGATGACTTGGCTGGAATCGCCGGGAAGTCGAATATCGCCACCTTGGTAGTTCTTGATGATCTGCGGCTTGACGTTGGTGCCGCTGAAATCGGGCGCCGTATCCATATGGGCGCAGATGCAGATGACCGGAATATTGTTCTTGGGCGAGTTGGACGGAATGGTCGCATAGACATAGCCATGCTCGTCGAGATGCGCGTCGGAGACTCCGATCTCGAGGAGTTCCTCGACGAGAAGGCGCCCCAGGTTTCTCTGCTTCTCGGTCGAAGGCTGGGTGGAGGATGCGGCGTCGGACTGGGTATCGATGACGACATAACGGAGGAAACGGTCGGTAACGCTGGTGGCCATGGGTACGATCCGGTTGAAAGCAAAAGGGTCCAAGGACTTTTAGCGGCGTAAAGCCCTTTCGGGAATGGGGAGCGAAAAGTTCTCTGTGAGGACACTTGCCCGGCATCCGGGCGTGCCGGCTTGCCCCGTGCAGTGATGGAGCGCTATGTGAAACGATGTTTACCCTGGAGCAGATCGAGACCCTTGAGCAGGTCATCAAGAAGAGCAGGTTTATTGCCGTGGCTGGCCCTATCTCAGGTGAATCCGCTGCAAAGGCTTTTGTCGCGGCCCACTCCGACCCCGCTGCCAATCATAATTGCTGGGCCTGGCGGGTGGGGCAGACCTACCGCTTCAACGATGACGGCGAGCCCAGTGGCACAGCGGGCAAGCCGATCCTGCAGGCGATGGACCGTTTGCAGCTCGATAACGTCGCGGTCGTAGTGACCCGATGGTTCGGCGGTGTGCTCCTTGGAAGTGGAGGGCTGATCCGAGCCTATGGCGGAACCGCCGCGGCTTGTCTGCGCGCGGCCACTCTGGTCGGGGTCGTCGCCGTTCGGGAGGTAACCATCGCTGCAGCATTCTCCGATCTTGCCCTGGTCAAGGCACGGCTTGCCGGCATCGGGAGTGTTCACATTCAAAGCGAGACTTTTACGGAAACGGGCGCCATCATCAAAGCGCTTCTCCCGGAAGCAATGGTCCAGCAGATCGCTCAAACACTGACGGATGCCACGAGCGGACGCGTGCAGATCACCCTGCCGCTAGGGTGAGGAGCAGACAATTGACCTCCACGTGGCCCTAAGCTCACGATCAGGCCTGTCGGCGCGAAGCGGCTCTCGAAGGCTGTTCAGGTTTCAAGAATTTTTACGCAGATTTCGTGCAGAGGCGTAAGCGGGCTGGCGGGACGGCGATCATTCCACGCGCACGACCACGCTGTCGGTTGCTCCTCTGGCATCGATGACTGAGAGGCGGACGAAGCCTGCACCGTCTGGAACCCAAGAGGATTCGCGCCGTAGGGTGCCTGCTTCAACCGGCGCTCCATCGACCATCCATGTGAGCGGAGGCGCACCGCCGGAAGCTTTGAGCGCGAGCGGAGCCTTGTCCACCGAGGTCATGGACAGGCCGAGGTCGAGACGCGATCCGTCGAGCGGGAACGAGATCTTGAGCGGCGCCTGCACGGTGGACAGAATTGTCTTCGGCACATCGCGACGGATGTGCCGCAACGGTGGTGGAAGACTGGCTGTCGTGGCCTGAAGCGTGAAGGGTGGGACAGGCAGGGGCTTTGGCTCAGCCCCTAAACGACCATAGGCATCGAACAGGATCGGGGCCGCTACGGAGCGGCCGATCAGCCCGGGAACTGCCGTGCCGTCAGGGCGTCCGACCCAAACGCCGATGGTGTGGCGCTGGTCGTAGCCGACGGCCCAGGCATCGCGGTATCCATAGGATGTTCCGGTCTTGAAGGCGATCTGGCCGCCGAGCGCACGATCCGGCGGCGGCGCACCACGCAGAATGTCGAACACATACCAGGCGGCTACGGGGTCGACGATCCGTGTACTCGATGGGGAGCTGTTCGCTTCGCCCATGCGTCTGACGAGAGTCGGGATCTCGCCGCCACGGGAAAGCCCGACATAGAGCCGCGTCAGATCGGTCAGCGTAATGCCTAAGCCCCCAAGACCGATTGCAAGACCAGGAGCTGCATCCTTGGGCAAGGCTACGGGGATGTCCGCCTGCTTCAGCCGGGCCAGAAATCGCGATGGGCCGAGTTCATTCAGCAACTCCACCGCCGGCAGGTTGAGCGAGAGTTGCAGAGCCTTGCGGGCCGTGATCGTGCCCTGGAATACGAGATCGAAATTCTCCGGCTGATAGATGCCATAGCGGGACGGTCTGTCGTCCAGCAATGTTTCAGGATGAGCAAGACCGCTTTCGAAGGCGAGTGCATAGATGAAGGGTTTCAGGGCGGAGCCCGGCGAGCGCAGGGCCGTCGTCATGTCGATGGCTCCGGCCCTTTCCTGGCCCAGGAATGCAGGACTGCCCACATGGGCCAGCACTTCGCCTGTAGCATTGTCGATGACGAGAATGGCGGCTGATAGTCTGCGGTCGACCTGAGCGACCCGTTCTACAGCCAGAGCCTCCAGGCTAGTCTGAAGCCGTGCATCGATTGTCAGCTTGTGGGTTGTTTCCGCAGGCCGTTCAGAGACGGCTGCCTGCGATGCGTGAGCCGCCAGCATGGGGAACAGTTCACGGGCTTTCGGAACCTGCTCCGCCTTTGCCATCTCGACTTCGGCATCCGTCAGAAGACCACGTTCGTGCGCGCGATCAAGTACACGGTTGCGTGCTTTCCTGGCCGCATTGGCGAAACGGTCCGGCCGACGGGTCTCCGGAGATTGCGGAAGCGCCACGAGCAGGGCGGCCTCCGCGAAGGAAAGGCGCTTCGGTTCGCGCCCGAAATAGGACAGGCTTGCAGCCCGCACACCTTCAAGATTGCCGCCGAAGGGGGCGAGTGTCAGGTAAAGGCGCAGGATCTCCTGCTTGGAAAAGCGCTGCTCCAATTGTACGGCGCGAACGGCCTGCCTGAGCTTGGCCCGCCATGTCCGCTCATGCCTCGGCTCGAGCAGACGCGCGACCTGCATGGTGAGTGTCGAGCCGCCGGACACTACATGGCCGTTGCGGATGAGTTGCACGGCAGCGCGAGCCATCGCAATGGGATCGACACCGAAATGGCTCTCGAAGCGCGTATCTTCGTAAGCCTCCAGCATTGTAATGTAGCGCGGGTCGACATCGCCAGGATCGACAGGCAGCTTCCACCTCCCTTCCGCAGTCGCGAAGGGGCGGAGCAGGTGTCCGTTCCGATCCAGCACGAGTGTCGAACCCTGCTCTGACATCGTGAGATCGAGCGGGCCGAGGGATTTCGTATATCGCCAGAGGGCCGCTCCAGGCAGGATGACGGCGCACACCAGAAGCGCCGCCGCAGCGTGGCGGCGTCGTATCCGAAGAATCGCTTTTCCTGCCGCCGCCTGTGTCATGGCTGTGCCGTCAGAACCTCGATCTTTCCATATCCCGTCCGTCCATAGCGCTCGGGGCGATACATATCCTCCACATGCGCTGCCGGGTGGACGTAGATGCCGGGCGAAACGACTCTTACCATGTAGGCGATGCTGAACGTCGCGGATTGGTTCGTGTCACGATCGAAGGCAGCAACGAGCCTGTCATCACGATACTCGGTGTGAGCCGGTTCGGGATTGGTGCCGAGCCAACTGAGATTGGCTGTCGTGTTGCTGTCCACGAGACTGGGATTGTCGATCTCGAGGCCGGCTGGCAAGCGGTCGACGAGAAGCAGGCGTGCTTGCTTCGCTTCCGGTTCGGTGACCTTGAGAACGACCACGAGCCTGTCGTTCTGGCGCACCTTGTCAGGCTGCACTGGAGTGCCGTCCAGCTTGTGATAGCTGCGCTCGATGGCGTAGCCATGGGACATTGCAGGCTCGGGATCGATGGGGTTGCCGGTGACGGTAATCACGGCCTGCACGATATCGCGGCCGTTATTGGCGATCCTGACCGGATGGGAGGCCAGCACCGTGTCGCGGTATGTCCCGTAGAACGCGCCCTGGTGATCGGCGCCATCCACGTTGAGGCGCATCGCTCCCGCGTCGCGGCTGACGGCTTGAGACGCCAGGACAAGCCAGGCCTCTTCCTGAGTGCTTGTGCGGCGGTTCCCGCGTTCTTGAGCGATGATGTTGGCGACAGGACGAAGAACGGCGGCGGTATTGTCCGTCTCGGATGCTAGGGCGAGAAGACCCGCGCCATCGCGCAGCCGCGAGCCGTAATCATGCCGATATTGGCCATTGTCGTTCGATGCCTGCAATCCTTTCACGGCATTCCCGAATGTGGCCTGAGCACGCCCCCGGTCGCCCAGGAGGGCCAAGGCGGCGGCGAGCTGTGCCCGTGCGAGCGGGGAAGTGAAGGCCTCGATCTTGGTGTCGGCAAGATAACGCAGATCACCCATGACGGGCCTGCCGTTGCGTGCCAGGACATAGGCCGCATAAGCAATGTCGGATGCCTGTTCGTCCACGTTGGTTGTGTTGGCGACGAAATTGCGCAGGCGGTCGATGGCGACAGTCAGCGCCGTTTGCGGAACGGGGAAGCCATTCTCGCGGGCTCGCGTAAGGAAGTCCGTCGCGTAAGCGTCGAGCCATAGGTCGTTGCCGCCGACACCCCAAAGGCCGAACGAGCCGTCGGAGCCCTGCCGGGCGAGGATGCGCTCGATCGCGCCGCGCACGCGTTCATCGGCCTTCTCGTCGAGAGACAGTCGCTCTTCCCGTGCCAGTCGGTTGACGTACAAGAGCGGCAAGGCGCGGCTCACGGTCTGTTCGGTGCAGCCGTAAGGATAACGGTCGAGCGATTTCAGCAGGCCCGGCACGTCGAGAGCTGCCAGTGGCGAGACGGAGACCGATGCGGCGCCCGTGCTCTCCAGGATATTCGTCATGGTATCCTTCGACAGCGTGAGGCTGGTTCCCGGGTCGATGGGGCGAACCACGCGATAAGCCATGGATGACGTACCCGGCTGAACCGCGATCGTGAAGGATTGCGTGATCAGCTCCATGTCGGGGCCTTTCAGCGATACGTCGATCACGGCATTTCCGATGCTCCTTGCCGTCAAAGGTGCGGTGAAGCTGCCCTTGGACTTGGCATCGAGCCTCAGGCTTGCGCGCATGGCACTGGCCGCAACAGTAACCGGCCCATTCACCGCGAGACTGACCTCATAGTTTCCCGCAGGACCTTCCACATTATCGATCTGAAGGAAGAAGCGCGATTGATCGCCGATGGCGAGAAACCGCGGCAGCGTTCCCGCGACCACGACAGGGTCGCGAATGATGATGTCGTGGCTTGCGCTGCCGACCCGATCCTTGGTCCAGGCGACGGCCATGATGCGCGCCGTGCCGTTGAAGCTCGGCACATCGAAGATGATGTTTGCCGTACCATCCTGCTCCACCTTCACGACCCCTGAGAAGCGGGCGAATGGCTCCTGCGTCGGCGGAATGTCGCTGAGCGCAGGAGCCGCTCCGTCGCCACCGGAGCGAATGGCGCCACGGGTACCCTGCATTCCGTCGATCAGATATCCATAGAGATCGCGAATATCCATCGACAGGCTTTTCTGGCCGAAGAAATACGCGAAGGGCTCAGGCGCCTGATAGCGCGTGAGATTGAGAATGCCGACATCCACGGCGGCGACCGTGATGCGCGCTTCCTCGCCCGGTTGAAGGCCCGTGACCTTGATGGGCAGGCTCAGGCTCGTGCGTGGTGCGATTTTGTCCGGCGCGTTGAGATCGACGGTAAGTGAGCGTGCATCGCGGTCGATCTCGAACCAAGCCGTACCGAGCGCCCGTCCGGGCATACGCTTCGCAGCCTGATCGAGAGGGCGGTGCACCATTCCAACGACATAGGCTCCAGGCCCCCACTCCGCCTTGACGGGAATGCCGATATCGGATCCGGCGGCAGCGATATCGACGACGCGGATATCGTGCACACGATCACTGACCACGGCCAGTGTCGCCTTACCCGCAAAGCGCGGATTGAGGCGTACTTGCATCGTATCACCCGCCGCATAGCTGGCCTTGTCGAGATTCATCTCCAGCAGATCCGGCGTTTCAGCAGTCTGGTCGCCCGACCATCCGACCGTGAAGGAAGCGCTGGTCTGCGCCGTCTCGCCGAGATCGGGAGCGCTGACATCGAGTCGGTAGGCACCCCATTCCACAGGCGTTCTGATCTTTGCCGGTGTATTCTCGGTCACGGCAAGCGTGCCGTCCGCGACCCGGCGGGCGTTCTTCACCGGTTCATAATTCCAAGTGCCGCTGGAGCTGTACCATTGATAACGGCGCTCGATCTTATAGAGCGTCCACGCCACGCCTCGCGATGAGAGGCGCTGACCGTCAGGCTTGGCGAGCACCACATCGAAGGTCGCGTTGGCCCCTTCCGTCAGTTCCTCGAACAGTTTCTTGACGCCGATAACGGGACCGTTCGGCAGAATTGGCAGAGTAATGCTGCGCTCCACCGCGCGCCCGCCAGGCTCGGCAACGCGCAATGTGATGCGCGCTTCCGTCGGGCGGGTGGCTGTCACCTCCTGAACAGGAACCTGCATGACAACATGGCCCTTATCATCCGTGACGGCACTTGCTTCAATCTCGGCAGTCGAAGCCTCGACGGGCTGGTCGTCCAGTCCGACGGCGAAACCCTCGAGGCCTTTGATGCCGCTTGCCTTTGCCTCTGCGACGGCAACCTCGCCCGAGACGTTCAATCCTGAACCGGGCGACCCATAGAGATAACGAGCCGAGACATCGATGGCTGCCTCTTCGCCGGGCTGCAAGGCTTTTCCCTGGGGCGTAAGGTTCACCTCAAGCCGTTCGGGCACATAATCCTCGACGAGGAATGTCGCTTGCCCCACCGGCGATCCTTTCGGATCCGTATAAGCGGAAATACGCCAAGTGCCGCGTAATGAGCCTGGGAGAATGGGCATGGAAAATGCGCGCCCGCCAAGTCCCTGGTCTTCGACCTGAGTTCGGCGATACTCGACGCCGTCAGGCCTGCGCACGACGAGAGTCAGGGGAAGGTTTTGGATGGCGGTGCCGCGGCTGTCCCGCAGCAAGGCTGTCAGATGGACGGTCTCACCCGTCCGATAGACGCCGCGCTCCGTATATAGAAATGCATCGACGGCAGTTTCGACAGAGCGGCCTTTGACGCCCCGATCCGAGAGATCGAAAGCAGCGGTTTCGAGATTCAGGAAGCCGTAATCGGAGCCTGCTGTTGCGACAGCAAGACCCGGCGCTAGGCCGCCTTCACCTCTTGCGAGCCCCGGATCGAATGTGACGACGCCCATTCCATCGGTTTTTTTCGTTGCCAGGATTTCGTTGTTCTTCGCAACGAGACGGACTTCCACATCAGCGACGGGGGCAGCGCTGGCGAGCGAGCGCACGAAAACCTGTACTCCTGTTTTGCCCGTAAAAGCGGTGAGACCGAGATCGGAGACCACAAACCATTGCGTTGCAAGGCTCGCGTAGTCGTCTTCACCATTTTCATCGGTGCTGGGGGTTCCGGTGCCGGGCTTCGCCGTCATCACGTAGACACCGGGTTCCATCCTGCCGACGGCTTCCGTGACGGGAAATGCGGTGATCGCCTCCTGATTGAGGGCAGACGGCGTATCCAAGGTGCCGCTCCAGACCTTGAAGCCAGTCTCACGGCCGATCCTCGCGGCGGAGTAGGATTCCAACTGCTGGAGGAAGTTGTATGAATGAACAGTCGGAGCAAGACTTCGGTCGCCGATGCGATAAATGCGGACATCTACCTTGGCCGTATTAACGGAAACGACGGGGATGCCCTCTTGGCCTGTGCTGGGCAGCACATAATTGCGGCCCGTGAAACGCACCTGAGGGGCGCGGTCGCGCACGTAGATTTCATTCTCGACAGGATGCAGCAAGTTCTCCCCGACGCTTGAGGGAAGGCCCTCGCGCAAAAGGAAAGTATAGCGCTCGCTATGCTTCAGCCCATCCACGCAAAGCTCGGATCCATCGGTGGAGACGGCTGCATTGCTCGCGCCCGATACCGTCACATATGGCCCGAAATCGCCCTTTAGAGCCAGCGGGTCGGAAAACTGGAAGCAGACCCGGGGAGAGGCGGCATCTGAATCCACTTTGTAATTGAGAACCCGAAAACCATGCTCCTCCCGCAACGCCTCATAGATCATTCGGGTGTCGGGGTTCTCCCGGGTTTTCAGGCTGGCGGCATAGGCGTTGAGTGAGGGGCGCCAGGACTTCTGAACGGCATAGGCCTCACCGAGCACAGTGAGCGCCGCAGCCTCGCCAGAGACACTTTTGGCTTTCTGGTAGGCCATATAGGCAGCAGCAGTTCGGCGCTCCTGAAGCTTGTAACGCTCCTCCCAATTGTTGCTGGGCGCGACAGCCAAAGCGGCGCGGGCATAGCCCAGCCAATTCGCATCGTTGCCAGGTTCTGCCGCGATGGCTACCGAGTAGGCCGTCATGGCGTTTTGGGCGAGGCCTTGGGAGAGATAGGTTTCCGCATCCTTGCGCAATTGCTGAGCGGAGCGCCCACCGATCGATCCGCTGCCCTCCGTCTTGAGAGCCTGTTCCAACCGGATTGACTGGCTCGCCAGATCGTCTCGGACAAAGGATTTTGGGGTTTGGGCAAGAACGCCGCTGGGAAGCGCCAGCGCCATGGAAAACAATGCGGCTGACATTAACTGACGGAACATGGACCCATCCCCGTATCGCTTGCAGGATCGGATTATTGTTGCGCTTTTGGTTTAGCGTCAACAATCACCCTATTCAGGATTCTGAGAGAAGCCATGGCTCAGCTTGGGGCAGGCCTCTGGGTGCTTCCCTGAAAAGCGATACTTTGAAAGCCAAGTCTCGATGGCTGCCATATGTCATCGACCAAGATAGATCGCCGTTCTCTCGCATAGAGCGGGATTGTACCCATCGCTGTCTGTGTCTTGCCGCACCGGAGAGTAGCGAAGCCTTGAGAACGCTCTTCTTATTTCGAGGACTGCAGCATGCGTCCCGGCCGGGCGCCGGTTGGAATACCGTCGCGAACGATGGCCTCTCCATCGACCCAGACGTAATCGATGCCGGAGGGCAGCAGTGTCGAAGTATCGAAAGTGGCCCGATCCGTCACGCCATCTTCGAACAGCACCAGATCCGCCACCAGGCCGGGCCGCACCAGGCCGCGGTCCTGCAGGGAGAAGCGCTGCGCCGCGATTGATGTCATGCGCCGTACGGCATCCTCGATGGGGAACCATCCCTTGTCCCTGCGCAAAGGGCCGACGATGCGAGGGAATGTACCGAAGGCGCGCGGATGCGGTTTCGTGCCCGGGCGAGGCAGGCCATCGGATCCTGCCATATACAGCCGGTGGCAGCACGCGGCATGCAGATCGCTTTCATCGAGCTGAAAAAGAATGACGCCAGTCTGCCCTTCGTCTTCTTCGACAAGGCGGATGAGCAGGTCGTAGGGCTCGATCTTCTCACGCTCCGCGGCCTGAAGCATGTCCAAACCTTCAAGGGCCTTGAGAGCCGGATTGTTGACGCCGGAAATGCGTACGTTCTCCCAGCCGATCAAGGATAATTTGCTTTGGCCATGGAAGGCCGGGCCGCCATTCTCCACCCAGCGGCGCAGCACGGGGCCGACTTCAGGATCGCGCAGCCTCTTCTTCAGCTGGTCGACGCCTCCCTCAAGAGCGGCAGGCGGGAGTAACTGCAGCAGATAGGTGCTTCCCGCCGGGTAGGGATACATATCGAAGCTTATGTCGACGCCTTCCTGTCGCGCCTTTTCCAGAGTCTCCAATGCTTGAGGGATCTGGCCCCAGTTCGGGCGCCCGGCGGATTGAAGATGCGACAGGAGACCCGCAGCGCCGGACTGGCGAAGAATCTCGATGAATTCCTCGATGGAGGAAATGAGGCCATCTTCATAGCTGCGCACATGTGCGGTCATGAGGCGACCGTGAGAATTCACGACCTTTGCAAGGGCCACCATCTCGTCCAGCGCGGCGAATGCGCTCGGAGGATAGACCAAGCCAAGCGACAAGCCGATGGCACCCTGCGCAAGCTGCCGATCAAGAAGGGCTTCCATGGCGGCAATTTCATCCGGGTCCGCGGCGCGTCGCTCGTAGCACATGACGGCGAGACGCAAAGCCGCGTGCCCCACAAGGGAGACGACATTGATGGCGACACCCTCGTGGAGGCGCTCGCGATAATCTGTGAAGTCGTCAAAGATTTCTTCTGGTTCAGTCTGGCCGAGAAGGCCGGAGAAATGCTTTCGCAGATCCTCTCGGGATGGACCGCGTGCCGGATAAAGCGAGAAGCTGCAATTGCCGACGACAACGGTGGTTACGCCCTGCAACGCCTTCTCGGGCCGATCAGGATCGCGAAGGCAGATCAGGTCGTCATGGCAATGGGCATCGATGAAGCCGGGCGTGAGATAGCGATCCTGCGCATCGACGATGACGGCGCCCGCCTTCGTTTTCAGATTCGAGCCGATACTGGCGATCCGCCCATCGGCCACATGGACTTCGCCACGGAACCAAGGGGCTCCAGTGCCATCGATGATCCGGGCATTCCGGATAAGCCAATCTCTCGTCATTGTCTTCTCGACCGCATAAATTCTGTAACTTCGGATCAGGTGCGGGGCTTGCCCATCGGGAATGGCATGTATCCCAGGAAGCCTGTGATCTTCCAGCGGCCGTCGAGCCGCGCGCAGAAATACAGTGTTTGCCAGTTGAGCACATCGACACCGCCATCCTTCAGCGCGATGGTGCCATCGAATTTCTTATGGCAGACGGCGGTGTCGCCTCTCAAATCGATGTCGCGCATATTCGTTGCGCGGAATAGCGCGTCGCGGACAGGCTCGGCATATTCGACACCTTGCGAGGCCTTTGCCTGGCGCAGCCACTCATCGCGATAAGTCTCCAGATCCGGGAAATCGAGACGCCAGCTGTCGGGCAGCTCGGACTTATGCGCATGCAGGCCTAGAAATCCCTCCCGGCGGAAGTCTCCATCCACCATCGCCCAGTCGGCAGCGAGAAAAGCATCGATGTCGCGCTCGACCAGCATGGCCCAGATCTCGCGGCGATCCGGGTCGGTCTCGGAAAAGGGATTTTGCATATGGGACATCACGGTAGAGACTCCGAGGGGAGAAAAAGAGTGAGATGCTTCAAGATACCTTGCCGCGTGCTGCGACCGGGACCGTTTCGATCACGTGGTCTCCTCGCACGAAAGTCACTTCGTCGAAGAGATTCGACACGGGGCAGACATGGTTTGGAATGATGCGAACCATCTCACCGACCTTCGGCTTTGCCTTGGAGTCGGTGAGATCGACGACACCATGCTCCTCGCTCAACGAAACAATACTGGCGTCCGGATATTCGACAATACGGCCGAAGCCTTGGAGGCCAAGGGTATCGCTGGTGAGTGACTTCGAGCCGGTATCGAGCACTGCGCGGATATCGGTCGGCCGCGAGACAACGGTTGCAAGCACGGTGAGTGCGCAATCATCGAAGCTGCCGACGCCTTCCTGCACCTGAAAACGGTCAAGATAAATGTAGGTGCCTGGGCGATATTCCGTCGCGGCGCGGTTCTCGTCGCTGCGCCAGATATCCGGCGTTCCGCCTGTCGAGACGATCTCAGGCGGCAGGCCGGCCTGCTTCAGCAGATCAGTTGCCTGCTCCATCCACGTATTCGCCTGTGCGACCGTACCTTTTGCGGGATAAGTCATCAGACCTGCAAAGTGCAAACCGTCAGAATCGGCAATGCGCTTGGCAAGGGTTAGCGCATCCTCAGGTTTCTGGACGCCCACACGCCCGCCGCCCGTGTCGCATTCTACGAGCACGGGGATGGTGATGCCAGATCCAGCAAAGGTCTTTGAATAGCCGTCGATGGTAGTGGTGCTGTCGGCAATGACCTTGATCGATGTCCGCTTGGCAAGTGCCAGTAAGCGCTTCAGCTTGGGCGCGCCGAGAATGTTGTAGGGGAGGAAGATGTCCGTGATCCCGGCATCTGCCATCACTTCCGCCTCGCCGATTTTCTGACAGGTGATGCCGATGGCGCCGAGTTCCATCTGGCGCTTGGCGAACTGGGTTAGCTTGTGCGTCTTGACATGGGGGCGCAGCTTTACTCCGTGACCATCCGCATAGTCCTGCGCGCGCTTGAGATTGGCTTCGACACGGTCGAGGTCGATCAGCACGACAGGGGTATCAAGGTCCTGGATCTTCGTCATCGTAGAATCTTCCATCTTCTAGTCGCCCAGAGGGAGCCTGGGGTCGTTGATATTCAGCGCCGCCAGGCTGTGCTTGATGCGGCGAAGCCCTTCGAGAAGGGAAGGGCCGATGGTTTCAGCCGTACTCATCGCAATCAGATCCACAATGGCCATCATTGCATAACGGGCAGAGTTGGGCTTGTAGAGACTGCTGTCCTCGGGCCAGTGGCGCACGGTGCAATGATGTCCTGCGCCGCATTCACGTTCAAGCTCCCGAAAGCCGCATGCCGGTATCGGCATCGAAAAGGTGAACCTTCTCCGGTTCGACGGACAGGCGAAGCGTTTCGCCAGGGCTGACGGAAATCCGTTCTCGGAGGACGGCACGTACTTCCGAAGGGCCGACATGCCCGTAGATGTGGCTTTCCGAGCCGGTAGGCTCGACGACGTCTACCACGAGCCTGATCGGCCCTGCGGGGTCGAGGCGATAATGCTCCGGCCGGATGCCAAGAATGACGCTGCCACCATCAGGTGCGAGTGTGGCCGCAATCGGTATTATGGTATTATCCGGGAGCCGAATTGCGGCGCCCTGATCGGTTCCAACCAGCGTCCCCTCGATCAGGCTCATGGCTGGAGAGCCCAGGAAGCCTGCGACGAACAGGTTGGCGGGACGATCGTAAAGCTCCAGGGGCGTGCCAACCTGCTCGATGCGCCCGCCATTCATGACGACGATGCGGTCGGCCATGGTCATGGCTTCGATCTGATCGTGCGTCACATAAATGATCGTACTTTCGAACTTGTGGTGCAGTGCCTTGATTTCCGTCCTCATCTGCACCCTGAGCTTCGCATCGAGGTTGGAGAGAGGTTCATCGAACAGGAAAAGATCCGGGTTGCGGACGATGGAGCGTCCCATTGCGACGCGCTGGCGCTGGCCGCCGGAGAGCTGACCGGGTCGGCGCTCCAGATAGGCACCAAGATTCAGGATCGAGGCGGCGCGTTTCAGTTTCTCCTCGGTTTCCTGTGAACCCTCTCGGCGTATGCGTGGGCCGAACGTGATGTTGTCCTTTACCGTCATGTGAGGGAATAGCGCATAGGACTGAAACACCATCGAAATGTTGCGCTTCTGCGGTGGCACCTCATTGGCCCGCCGCCCGCCGATGCGGATTTCCCCGTCGGAGACCGTTTCCAAGCCGGCGATCATGCGCAGCAGGGTGGATTTCCCGCATCCCGACGGGCCAACAAGCACGACGAACTCGCCATCTTCAACGTCGAGGTCGATTCCATGGAGAATGTCGAATGCGCCGTAGCGTTTCTTGACGTTGTCGAGCTGGAGATCGGCCATGGGACGCTCCTCCTCTCACCGGATAGCATCGATAAAGGGCAGGTTGCCGGCTGTCAGGCCGCCATCCACAGGCAAGGTCACGCCAGTAATGCCGGCCGAAAGCGGCGAGGCCAAGAAAACCGCGGCGTTCGCGACATCGACGGGGGCGACCATGTGGCCGAGCGGATAAAGGCGCGACACCTTCTTGAGAATGTGAGGATCTTTCTCGATGCGGTGATCCCAGGCATGTGTACGCACGGAACCCGGGCAGATCGCATTCGAGCGGATGCCATGGATTCCGTATTCTGTTGCGATGGCGCGGGCGTAAGCCACGAGGCCTGCCTTGGCCGCGGCGTAGGCCGGGTTGCCGAAATGCGCGAGTGCATTCACGGATGAGATGAAGACGAATACACCGGAGCCTCTGGCTTTCATGGGCTCAAGGAATGGAGCGGTGAAATTGCGGGCACCATTGAGGTTCACGTCGAGCTCGAAATTCCATGCCTGGTCATCGACCTGCTCAAGGGTTTCCGCGCGCGTATAGCCTGCATTGCTGATGATGATGTCGGGCAGGCCGAACTTCGATTGAATGCGCTCGCAGGCCTGCCTGCATGCGCCGGCATTGCTGAGGTCAAAGAATTCCTTGTGAGCGACATCCAGCGCTTCAAGAGCGTCTTCCGAGACGTCGCAGGCGACGACCTTTGCTCCGGCTTCCTGAAAGCAACGGATCATTGTGGCGCCGATGCCGCCGCCCGCACCGGTAATTACCGCGAGCCGGCCCTCCAAGCTGTTTGCCAAAGACTTACTCCAAACCGTTTCTAACCTTTGGGATTCCTTGAGGCTGGAGCGATTTATGAAATTTAGCAACATGAAAGGTCGTAGCGTATGCAAAAATTCCCTTGCGCAAGTAATTATCTTTCACAACAATATGAACTGCCGGGCTGCTTTGCTAAGGTGTGCGGCCCTAAGCAGAGGGAACATGCACGTGAAGACAAACCACAAGAACACCTTCTTCAGCCTCAAGGGACTTATGCTTGCCGGCCTCGGCGCCGTCGCGCTGTCCGTTAGCGCCAATGCTGGAACCGTCCGCGTCACGGTCGCGGAATACTCGGCCAAAACCGGTCCTTACTTCGAACAGGTCGCCAAGGACTTCGAAGCGGCGAATCCGGGTATCAAGATCCAGTACGAAGTCGTGCCGTGGGATAACCTGCTCCAGAAATTGACCACCGATATCTCGGCCAATGCCAATGCCGACCTATCGATCATCGGCACGCGCTGGCTCGTGGATTTCGTTCAGCAGGGCATCGCAGAGCCGCTCGACAGCTATATCACTCCCGAGATCAAGGGACGTTTCATCGAGACTTTCCTCACGCCTTCCGTGATGAACGGCAAGACATATGGCTTGCCCATCGCAGCCTCTGCGCGCGCGATGTACTACAACAAGGATCTGTTTTCGAAGGCGGGCCTTTCCGAGCCGCCGAAGACCTGGGCCGAACTGGAGGAGTATGCCAAGAAGATTTCCGCTTTGGGCAACGGTGTCTATGGCTTCGGCCTTCAAGGCAAGGAAGTCGAGACAGACGTCTATTTCTATTACGGCATGTGGTCCTTCGGTGGCGACATCGTGAAGGATGGCAAGTCGGGTCTCGACTCGAAAGCCGCCATCGATGCCGCATCGCTCTACAAGCGCCTTATCGATCAGGGCTCCACACAGCCGGGCATGACGTCTTACGCCCGTGAGGATGTGCAGAACCTGTTCAAGCAGGGCAAGATCGGCATGATGATAACCGCGCCGTTCCTTGCCAACCAGATCCGTGACGAGGCACCGAATCTGCAATACGGCGTGGCTCCAATTCCAAAGGGGCCGGGTGGCGATCAGGGAACTTATGGCGTGACCGATTCCGTCATCATGTTCCAGAACTCCAAGAACAAGGCCGAGGCATTCAAGTTTCTCGACTTCCTGTTCCAGCCGAAGCAACGCATCAAGTTCACGGTCGATGAGGGCTTCCTGCCGGTGACCAAGGCCGAGGCCGAAGACAAGTATTTCACCGAGAATGCCAATCTCAAGGTGTTCACGAGCCTCCTGCCGATTGCCCGCTTCGCGCCTGTGATCGCAGGCTGGGAGGAAATCGCAGATACGACCTCATCGGCACTCCAGCGGATCTATCTCGGCCAGGGACAGATCGAGCCGACGCTGAAAGAAGCTGCAGCCAAGGCTAACGCGATCCTGAAAAAGTAGTATCGACAAAGGGATGGGGCCTTGGGGCCCTGTCCCTTTACGCTGTTTGCTCTGTCAGCGGAACGCATATGACCTCAAAGCGTGTGGTTGCGCCCTACGTTCTCATATTTCCCAGCTTCGTGCTCGCAGCCCTGATCGTCATCTGGCCCGTCAACGAGCTGTCACAGCTCGCAAGCCATAGCGTGAACCGCTTCGGCCAGCTGCGCGACTTCGTCGGCATGGCGAATTTTCGCGCGCTTCTCGATGATCCGAACTTCATCGCATCGTTCTGGCGCACAGGCATTTGGACCGTCGCAGTTGTCGGAGGCGCTATCCTCTGTTCGGTCCCCGTGGCTCTCGTCCTGAACGAGGATTTCTATGGGCGTAACCTTGCGCGCGTGATCGTCATGCTGCCCTGGGCAGTATCGCTCACGATGACCGCCATCGTTTGGCGCTGGGCGCTTTCTGGCGAGAGCGGCATGCTGAACTCGGCCTTGATCGAATTCGGTGTCATCGACCAGAATATCCAGTGGCTTGCCGAAGCGAGCACGGCCTTCCCGATGCAGATCCTGATCGGCATCCTCGTCACCATTCCCTTCACGGTCACCATCATCCTTGGCGGGCTTTCATCCATCCCCGATGATCTCTACGAGGCGGCCGCATTGGAAGGTGCTGGTCGCTGGGAGCAGTTCCGGCATATCACGCTGCCGCTGATCGCGCCGTTTCTCAACATCGCACTGGTGCTGAACACGATCTACGTCTTCAATTCGTTTCCGATCATCTGGGCCATGACGCAGGGTGGGCCGGCCAACTCCACCGACATTCTCGTGACCTATCTCTACAAAGTCGGGTTCCGGCTTGGGAAACTCGGTGAGGCTTCCGCCGTGTCCCTGGTCATGTTCGGGATCCTTCTCATCTTCACCTTGATCTATGTGCGCCTCACCGCTTCCGCGAGGGCGAGAGTATGAACGCATCTAAGTTTCGCCGGTCCGTGATCTGTTGGCTCATTCTGTCGCCGATCGTCGTCGCTGCGATCTTTCCCTTCGCGGTGATGCTGATCACGGCTCTTAAGCCCAATACCGAAGTTCTCACGCCGACATGGTGGCCTTCCCGGATCGCCTGGGAAAACTTCCAGACCATGTGGGTTGCCACGAATTTTGGAAATGCCTTGAAGAACTCGCTTTATGTTTCCGTTCTGGCGACATTGGGCTCGCTGATCGTTTCCATCCCCGCTGCCTATGCCCTGACGCGTTTCGACTTCAAGGGGCGTGAACTTTATCGTCAGTTCCTCCTGGTCACACAGATGCTGTCGCCCATCGTTCTGGTGGTAGGGCTCTTTCGACTGATGGTGGCGCTTGGTGTGATCGACAACATCAATGCGGTGACGGTGGTCTATGCGGCATTCAACATCGCCTTCTCGGTCTGGATGCTGCAAAGCTACTTCGCCACCATTCCGCTCGATCTGGAGGAAGCGGCCTGGATGGAGGGGGCAGGGCGGGCCGAAACTCTCGTGAAGGTATTCCTGCCGCTTGCCGTGCCGGCCATCGTCGTGACGGCGATCTTCACCTTTATCAATGCGTGGAACGAGTTCGTCATCGCGCTGACTCTGCTTCGTTCGCATGACAGCTACACATTGCCCATTCAGATCTTCTCGCTTGTCTCCGGCCGTTATACCGTCGAGTGGCACCACGTGATGGCGGCGACTTTCGCCGCGACTGTCCCTGTTGCCATCGCGTTCGCATGGCTCCAGCGTTACCTTGTGCGCGGCCTTGCGCTCGGCGCCGTGAAGTAAGTTTTCAAAAGAAGGATGAAGTGATGAAGCAGACTTTCGGGTCGTCCTATGTTCCCCTCTCGCCTGCGGTGCGGGCCGGAGATTTCATTTTCATTTCAGGGCAGGTTCCGGTGGGGCCGAACGGAGAATATGTCGGCGGCACCATCGAGGTGCAGACCCGTCAGGTGCTTGAGAACGTGAAGGCCGCTCTGGCACTGGCTGGCGCCGACATGTCGGATGTGGTCAAGACGACGGTATGGCTCGAGGATGCTCGCGACTTCGGTGCCTTCAACAAGGTCTATGCGACTTACTTTCCCTCGAATCCACCGGCGCGGACAACAGCCGAGGGGCGCCTGATGGTCGATATCAAGATCGAGATCGAGGCGATTGCCTATAAACCTTTGAATGCGAAATCCTAAAGATCGAAGGGTCCCGCCCGATGCCAGGCGAACCCTTGACGTTTCAGATTTAGAGAAGCGCGCTTTCCTTCCGGCCTGAAAGGTGGAAGGCCGCATAGACGGCAAGCACGGTCATGGTCAGAAGAACGGTCGAGAGAGCCGATGCGGTCCCGTATTCGCCGTCCATGACCGAGAGGTAGATGCGGACCGGCATCGTGATCGTGCTGCCCACGTAGAGCACGAGCGAGGATGAAAGCTCGTTCATGGCTGTCACGAAGCTCATGAGCGCGCCTGCCATGATGCCGGGCAGGATGAGTGGCACCGTCACCTTGAGGAAGGCCTTGCCGGGGGAGTAGCCGAGACTCACCGCGGCATCCTCCAGGCTCGGGCTCACCTGCTTCAAGGCAGCGGCGACGGATCTGGCGGAATAGGGCAGGCGGCGTATGAAAACGGCCATGATGATGATCAGGCCGGTTCCTGTCAGTGCCAGCGGCGGATCGTTGAATCGCGTGATGAACGCGATACCCATGACAATTCCCGGCACCACATATGGCACCATGAGCAGCGCATCGAGCGTTCCCGTGGCAATGTTCGGACGCCGCGAGATCAGGTAGCCGATCAGAGTGCCGGTGATCACTATAGCGACGACTGCGGCAGTAGAGAAGATCAGCGTGTTCCAGATCGGCGCCGACAGGTTAGAGACAACCTTCTCATAGCTTTGCAAGCTCAAACCTGGTTGGAAAACCGGCCCGCTGGTTCGGCGGAACGAGAAGAGAACCACGATGATGGCCGGTAGGGCGCCGGTGAGCACGATGGTATAGGCCAGAACATGAAGTCCGAGGCTCTTAAGGCCGCCGACTGGCGTGCGTTCCGGCTTTTTGATGAGATTGCTGTGATAGACGTTCTTGCGCAGAACCCAACGCTGACCGAACACGACGATCATGGACAGAATGATCAGCACGATGCTTAAGGTTGAGGCCATGCCGGGATTGCCGCCGACCTCGCTGCTGTAAAGGTTGAAGGCCTCCGTTGCCAGCACATTGAAGTCGCGCCCGATAATGCGTGGTGTTCCGAAGTCGGCGATCGACAGAATGAAGGTCAGGAGAGCGCTCGCCGAAATCGCCGGCAGGATCAATGGAAACGTAATCTTGAAGAGCCGCTTCGTTGGCGATACGCCGAGGCTTTCCGCAGCCTCTTCGACCGAGCGGTTGATAGAGGCGAGCGCCCCCGATGTCAGCAGGAAGACATGCGGGAAGAATTTGAAGGTGAAGACAAGGATCACGCCAAGGGCACCGTAAAGCGGTGGTATGGAAATCCCGATTGTCGCAAGTCCCTTGCGCACGACGCCGCTTGCACCAAACAACACGATCCACGCATAGGCTCCGATGAACGGCGGAGACACAAGTGCGACCACGGCCAGGGTCTGAATCAGCGCCCGGCCATAGATGTGAAATCGTGTCGTGATGAAGGCGAGCGTCACGCCGAGAATAAGAGCGCCGGTCATGCCCCCCAGGCCTGCAAGGAGAGTATTGAGGATGGCGCGCTGATAGACCTTGGTGGTGGCAATTTCTACATAATGCGTGAGCGAGAGCGCGCCGGTCTCGTTATCGATCAGGCTGGCGCGCAGAACCGAGGAGAGTGGCCAGATCAGAAGAATGATGAGAATGACCCACGCGGCAATGAGCACGAAGGTCCAGATATCGAAGCGAGCCCGCCTTCTCATCATGCCTGCCCCGCATCGATCACGTCGCCATTCTCGCGAAAAAGAACGATCTTCTGAAGCGGAAGCCTTACATCGACCTGACGCCCTTCCATCGCGATAAAGTCGTGCGCCGGGTCCGCTACCTGGGCGACGATCTCGCCGGCATCGGTTTTGAGGGTGTAGTGAGCCTCGCGCCCGAGGAACGTGACTTTCTGCACGATACCCTTGAGGGCGATGGCCTCACCATCATATGGCATGCCGGCGAGCAGCACATTCTCCGGACGAATGGCGACTTCAACGCCTCCCGGCGTCGCCGGATAGGCAATCCTGTGGCCGCTGATAAGCAGGTGCCCGTCCTCAATGACTCCCGGCAGGAGGTTCATGGTGCCGACAAATGTCGCCGCGAAACGGCGCAGAGGCTTCCGGTAGATCTCGAAAGGTGTGCCGATCTGCTCGACATTGCCTTTATTCATCACGCAGATGCGGTCCGAAACCGCAAGAGCCTCTTCCTGATCATGGGTCACGTAGATGGTCGTGATGCCCAGCCGTCGCTGGATGTCGCGAATGTCTTCGCGCAGTTCGATACGCAGCTTCGCGTCGAGGTTCGAAAGCGGCTCGTCCATCAGAAGAAGCGTCGGGCGGATGGCCATGGCGCGGGCAAGGCCGATGCGCTGCTGCTGCCCTCCTGACATTTCCGCCGGCAGGCGATTCTGATAACCCTCAAGCCGAACCATCTTGAGAGCCTCGGCCACGCGGGCCTCGATCTCAGACTTTGGTAGGGACCTGGCCTTGAGGCCGAAGGCAACATTGTCTGCAACCGTCAGGTGAGGGAATACGGCATAATCCTGAAAAACCATGCCGATATCACGCTTGTGGGCAGGCTTGTGGTCGATGCGCTCGCCATTGACGATGATCTCACCGCGATCCTGGTGCTGGAAGCCCGCGATTGTCCGCAAGAGCGTAGTCTTGCCGCAGCCGCTAGGGCCCAGAAGGGTGAAGAACTCGCCGGACGCAATCGCGAGATCGATGCTCTCCAGGACGCGTACGTCCCTATAGCTCTTGGCCAGCCCCTGGATCTTCAAATCGGCCACACACGGCTCCCTTGTTCGTATAATTCAACTTCGACGGGGCACGACTTTACAAAAGTTGCCGCCTTCAGCAACATACTATTACCTGGCTAACTAAATCCATGGGAGGATTACGTGTTGAAAGTCGGACTGACCGCGGGCGTGCTGCTCGCTTCCTTTGCTACTGCGGCCTTGGCCCAGGATAAGACTGTCGTGGTCTACACCGCCCACAAGGCCTCCATCGTCGATGCCCTGGTCCCGAAATTCGAGAAGGACACCGGAATCAAGGTTGATGTGGTGAAGGCCGGTTCCGGCGACATCATCAAGCGCGTCAAAGCGGAGTCTTCCGCGGCGAAGGCCGATGTGATCTGGAGCATCGGCGGCGAGCAGCTGGAGGATAACAAGGACCTCCTGGCGACCTACAAGCCGAAGGAAGACGATGTCCTCCTTCCCAACTACAAGGTGAGCCCGGAATGGATCCCCTATACCGGCATCCTTCTGGTCATGGCTGTGAACAACAAGGAACTCAAGCCCGCCGATTATCCGAAGAGCTGGACCGATCTCGGTGACCCCAAATGGAAGGGTAAGATCTCTTCCGCGCGTGCCGATACCTCCGGCTCCAGCTTCCAGCAGCTTGCGACCGTTCTCATCGCCCATGGCGACAAGGGGTGGGACGTCTACAATAAGTCTCTCGCGAACATCAACCTGTCCGATTCCTCGGGTGCCGTTGCTCGCTATGTGAACGATGGCGAGGCGCTCGTAGGCCTGACCCTCGAAGACAACGCCCTGGATTACGTGAAGGGCGGCGGCAACGTTGCCATCGTCTATCCGGAGGACGGCTCTTCCACCGTCGCCGATGGCGTTGCGCTTGTGAAGGGCGCTCCTCATGCGGAGAACGGCAAGGTGTTCATCGACTGGCTTCTTTCCAAGCCCGTGCAGGAACAGCTCGTTTCCGAAATTGGACGCCGCTCCGTCCGCAAGGACGTCACCGGTGCAGGCCTTAAGCCGATGAGCGAGATCAAGCTGGTCGAGTATGACATCAAGAAGGTCGCCCAGAATCGGAGCGATTGGGTTGCCAAGTGGAAGGCAGCTCTGCAGAACCGCTGAGCTTTGCATTCATAAGGTCTAACGGCTGTCATGCTGATCGAGGCATTCACCGAGGCGAAGGATCCGTCCGCGCCTCACACCAACGAGGACCGTCTCGTGATCCTGCCGGGCCGCGCCTATGCGGTCATAGACGGGGTCACGGACCGCCTCGGAACGCGCTTCGATGGAATGCTCTCCGGTCAGTATGCGGCCATGACCGTCCAGCGCGCGCTCGAGCATCTGCTGAGCGCGCCTGATGGATCGGACGATCCGGTTGCCATCGTCAACGCGCTGACGGCGGCGCTGGCTCCCGTCTATGAGAAGCATGGCATGGCCGAGAGGGCTCAGGCCGACTGGAATTTCCGGATTTCGGCTGCCCTGGCCCTTGTGTTGGTCCGGCGTGAAACCGTGGATGTGCTCCTCGTGGGTGACAGCGGTGTTCGGATCAATGGTAATCACACCATTCGGGTAGAGAAGGATCTCGACCTGATCACCTCGCTTCTGCGCCGCCAGGCTTGGCCTGTGATCGGGCGCAAGGTCTCGGACCCTGAGAGGCACGAGCAGATGTCCCGTCAGGTGACTTGGCATGGTACGCAACAATCTCTGGAGAATGTAGCCGGAACGCTCGATGCCGATGACATGGCCGTCATCGAGAGCCGCGCTATTGCCGCCAATCTCGAAGCCCTGCCGCATGTGTCCAGGGCGGATATCGAGAACCTCGTACGCGGCGGAATCGTGAATGCCCAGGGCGGCTATCAGAACAATGCCTCTTTGCAGCTCGGATATCCTTGCCTGGATGGCTTCGAGGTGCCGCAGCACATGCTCAAGATCGAACAATTTTCCTGCTCGGATGTGAGAACGATCGAAATCTACTCAGACGGTTACTTCAAGCCCGGAAACGGCTTCGGCGTCGCGGCCTGGGAAAAGGCATTCGCCGAGGCAGAGCGCGAGGATCCAGCAAAGGTCCTTCTGTACCCTTCCCCCAAAGGATCGACAGCCTCCCTCTGGGCCGACGACAGAGCATATCTCGGCGTCAGATTCTGACGCTTTGCGTCGGCGCCTTCGTTGGAAACGAAATGTTGCAACGATTAATCGGGTACAAGTGACCCGTTTGTATGAAGCGTCCGAGCTCTGACTCCGCAAGAACTTGCCAGGCTTGACCTCATTCAGGAGACGCTGCCTAACGATCAGGCTGATACTCGCTGGATAAAACATGCTAAATTTTGCGGCGCAGCGGGGTCGCAGATGCCACAGCATGTCCCACCGGCGCACTCTTTAGGCACTGCCGACAGAAGGCAGGTCACTGCACTCGCGTATGATCTCGTGGGTTCAACCCGCCTTGCGGAGCGCCTCGATCCGGAAGATATGCACACGCTCCTTCAGAGCTTCCACGCCATGTGCACCGCCGCCATCGAGGAGACCGGCGGCAAGGTCAACCGTTACATCGGTGATGGAGGCATGGCTTATTTCGGGTATCCCACGGCTTACGAGAATGCCGCGGAACGGGCCATCCATGCAGGACTCGCCATTGTAAAAGGTTGCGCGCAGCTGGGGGTAACCGTATCCGGCAGCAGACACGCTCTAAGCGTCCGCGTCGGTATCGCCACCAGCAAGGTCGTGGCGGGGAATATGACGGGAGAGAGAGGATTCGGAGCCGACGAGGTCGTCGGTATTGCGCCTCATCTCGCGGCTCGCCTTCAGGCTGCGGCGGCACCGGGCTCGGTCCTTGTCAGTAATGCGACACACAGACTCGTCGGCACCATGTTCCGGTTCGGGGGGATACATGAACTCGAATTGCCGGGGTTCACGCATCTGCAACAGGCTTGGACAGTCCTTCGCGCCCGACATCCGCAGACGCGCTTCGAGGGGCTGCACTCGCGCGGTGTCACTCCTTTTCTTGAGAGGAAAGCGGAGTTCGCCGAACTGACCGATAAATGGCGTCTCGCGCGGAGCGGACAGGGACAGGCCGTTATTCTGATCGGCGATCCTGGCATAGGTAAATCGCGCGTGGCGGCTGAAATTCGTACAGTTCTGGCCCACGAGGCTGCGACAGCGCTAAGCCTCCAATGTTCGCCGCTTCATGCTCTGACGCCACTATATCCTATAAGGTCGCTCCTTGAGCGTAGGTATCTCAATAACACTGACGAGCGGCAGGGTTCGACCGAGAAAGGATTGAGCCGCCTCCTCAACATGCCCGTGCTGTCTTTCCCGGAGGCAGCGCCCGTTCTCAATCATATCCTCTTTTCGTTCCAGGATGAGGCAGATTTTGGCCAAGGTCCTAGATCGACAGAACAGCTCAAGGAAGAAGCATTTGCGACGTTGATCGAGATCGTCGCGCGTCTGGCGAAACGCGGACCGCTTTTGATCATATTCGAGGATACACATTGGATCGACCCAAGCTCGTCGGAACTGCTCAACCGCCTCATCGTACGCATCACGGATCTGCCGGTTCTTCTGCTTATGACTGGGCGCCCCGTGGACTCAGTTCTGCAGCAGGCGGATTCAGAAAATGTGACGAGGATCGACCTTTCTCCTTTGGGAGAAGAGGCCGCGACTGCCCTCATCAAACACGTCGCCGGCGCAGCGCCTCTCGAGTTGAAGGAACTGCGACATATTCTTAATCGGGCAGAAGGAAATCCCTTTTTCCTGGAAGAGCTGACAGTAGAACTTCTTAATCGAGATCGGGATTTTGACGATGCAAGCAGTTTGCCAACATCGCTTCAGGATATTCTGGCATCTCGGCTTGATCAGTCCACCCTAGGGAAACAGATCGCGCAGACTGCCAGCGCTATCGGGCGCACCTTTCCTGCCGATCTTCTGCGGCAAGCAACACGCCTCGATGAGAGAGACGTCAATTCTGGACTGGATCGATTATACGAACTTGGGGTCATTACCCTTGAACAGGAAGTGCCACAGCGCTCCTATAGTTTCAGGCATGCTCTTCTGCAGCAGAGTGCCTATGACAGTATGCTGAAGACAACCCGCCAGGCTGTTCATAGGCAACTTGCCCAGGTTCTGGAAACAGCCTACGCCGAGCCTGAAATCCTCGCGCGCCATTTCACCGAGGCTGGACTCCCAAGGGAGGCGATTGACAAGCTTCAACAGGCCGGCAAGCGAGCGGCATCGCGGTCCGCCAATCTGGAGGCGATCAGTCTTTTTCGACGCGCTTTGTCCCTCGCGAGCGAGCTTGAGCCGGGGCAGGATCGAACCGAGATCGAACTCGATATATATTTGGCTCTCGCTCCGCTGCTTATCTCTTTAGCCGGACCCGGTGCCGAAGAAGTGCAAGGCCTCTATAGACAAGCCATAGCGCTCTCAGATTCCATACACGACTATCGCCGCTTTACGGCATATTGGGGATGGTGGAGGACAGCCTCGAATTTCAAGAGCATGCGAGAACGTGCGGATCAATTATCCATTATCGTCCAAGACCTTTCCGATCCGCATTTGTCCTTGCAGGCCCATCATTGTCAGTGGGCCACCCTCTTCATGCTCGGCGAACAGAGGCGGTGTTGCGAACATGTGGCTGAAGGGCTCGCGCTTTACGATGCGGTCGAGCATCGACACGACGCCATCCTTTATGGAGGGCATGATCCCAAAGTCTGCGGTCTTGGCGAGAAGGCATTGTCGCTTTGGATACAGGGCTTCTCCAGACGCTCCCAGGCCGCCATCAAGGCCTGCGCACGGCACGCTGCAGCGCTGGATCACCGGGCCAGTAAAACGCATTTCGAAGAGGCGGAGATCAACCTTCTACGCTACCGCCGTGACATAGAAGCCGTCAAACAGCGCGCCATGAGAATGCATCGGTTCGCTGATGAGCTCGGCTTCAAGGATATCGCTGCGAAGGCTGAAATATTTGGTGGGTGGGCAGTCGCGCTGAGCGGCAGACATGACGAAGGCATAGTAGAGATCGAGCGGGGCCTTGCGACACAGCGCCTTATCGGCACGCAGGAGGATTTCCCAGCTTATCTGGAGATGTTGGCGGAAGCCTATGGCCTTGCAGGCAGGTTCTCGCGCGGTCTCGAAGTCATCGAAGAGGCCACCCAAATCGTTGATGAAACCAATCTGCGTTACTGGCTTGCCGAGCTCTTGCGGCGAAGGGGGGAACTCTTCTTTTTTCTCGGAAGGAATGATGAGGCGCTACGATGCTACGATGAAGCTGTTTCCACCGCTGAGTCTCAAAACGCGAATGCTCTCTGTCTGCGTGTCGCCATCAGCAGCTCTCCTGTTTTCGTCGAGAGTGGCTTGCATCATGACGCTGTTGCGCGACTTGAGAAAGCAATAGCGAACCTCCCGGAGGCTGCGCCGACGGCGGATAGGTCCTTGGCCGTGAACTTGTTGAAGAGATTGCGAGAAGCCGCATGAGTGTACCGCCGGCCTTGTTGTCGAAACTCTACCTTCGTGGAACTCACCGCGCAGTCGAGCCGGCAATAACGTTGGATCGACTGCGCCCCATGCTCGGCGCATTCGGCATCGCTCGGGTTGCGGATATCACGGGTCTCGATTCCATCGGAATTCCGGTCGCAGTCGCCATACGGCCCGGTTCACGCTCAAACATTACCTCGCAGGGAAAAGGATTGGATCGTGCAGCGGCGAAGGTTTCCGCCATCATGGAATCCATCGAAGCCTTCTGCGCGGAGAGTGTGCAGGGTCCCTTGATCTGGGCTCATGCCAGCGAGATGCGAAAAGCCGGAAGGAGTATCATTGATGTCAGGAACTTATCCTTTCACCGAGGTGCCCGCTTTTCTGAGACGACCCGCATTCTTTGGTTCGAGGGGCGCCAGCTCCTCACTGGATCGGGGTGTTGGCTCCCCTTCGAATGCGTCCACACAAATTTTACTCTTCCAAGGCCTGCGGGCAGCGGACACTTTACCGCAAGCACCAATGGTCTCGCTTCCGGCAATGACGTGCGTGAGGCTATCGTTCATGGCCTGTGCGAGTTGATCGAACGCGATGCGCAGGTTCTTTTTTCGCTCGACCCGGCATGTCTCGAGAGTCGGCGTCTGGATCTTGCGTCGATGGATGAACCGGATGCCCTCTCCATTGTGACGAAGATCACTGCGAAAGGTTTCGTGGTGGCCGTATGGGACTTGACTTCGGATATCGGCATCGCAGCTTTCAAATGTCACATCATGGAGCGGCGCGGCGGCCCGGGTCTCATGCCTTTGCCTGCCGAAGGGCACGGCTGTCATCCAGATAAGGGCATCGCACTTTTGAGAGCGCTCCTCGAAGCCGTTCAATCCCGCGCGACAATCATCGCCGGCACACGGGATGATACAGGTCCCAGCCTCTATGAGCGCTTCGACGATATGGAGGAACTGAGCAGGTGGCGCGAACGGATCGGTTCCGATAAGGCGAGCCGCTGTTACAGCGACATTCCTCATGCCTTTCATGCAACAATCGATGAAGATGTCGATTACATCGTCCAGCGCCTTGAGCGAGTTGGAATCAGTGAAGTCATTGTCGCGGACCTGCTGCAGGAAAGTTCCGCTCCGCTTTCCGTCGTTCGCGTCGTCGTGCCGGGACTCGAGGGGCTTCTTGAGCCGGGCGTTGTTCTCGGGAGAAGGGCTCGTCTGCATATGGGACGGGGATCGTGAGCATTGTCATCTTTTGCGGGCCGACAATCTCCGCCGCGGAAGTGCGTGAGCATCTCGACGCGATCTGCCTTCCACCCGCTGGGTATGGTGATGTCATCAGAGCAGCAAAACTGACGCCGCGGCCGTGCGTCATTGCCATCATCGACGGAATGTTCCGGTCTGCTCCGGCAGTGCGACATAAGGAAATTCTCTGGGCTTTATCCGAAGGGATACACGTATTCGGGGCTGCCAGCATGGGGGCTCTCAGAGCCGCCGAACTCTGCGACCACGGCATGGTTGGCATCGGATCAATTTTCTCGGACTACCGAAACGGGAAGCTTGAGGATGATGACGAAGTCGCCATCGAGCATGGGCCGAGCGAACTGAATTTTATGCCGCTGAGCGAAGCGATGGTCGATATCAGGGCAACAGTCGATGCGGCTGTGCGGCATGGAGTCATCGACAGGACTTCAGAAGAATACTTCCTCAATCAAGCAAAGCGGCGATTTTATCCCGAGCGGTGTTGGGAGGAGCTTTTCAAGTGCGCTCGAAACTCTGTCCTCGATGGCACAATGATTGATGCCCTGCAGGCTTGGATACCGACTGGGAAGGTATGTCGCAAGCGCGACGATGCAATTGAATTGCTGACAGCCATCCGAAGCTTCATGGCATCTGACCCACCGCCTTTCACGTCAGGATTTTTATTCGAGAGGACCGATGTCTGGGATCTAGATTACGAGGCTGCGAATACTTTTCCCAAATCCATTGCGAGCGAAGTTGATGCGCTTCCGGTGGACGACGTTCTCGATGAGCTTCGTCTGTCGCCAGCTGACTACATGATTGCCCAGAGGGAGGCACTGCTCCGTGTCCTCTCCATTCGGGAGGCGCAGCGTCACGGAGTTGCAGCTGAACAGGAAGAGAAGGAGAATGCCCTGCGGGAGTGGCTTCGAGAGCGTGGCATGGGCCTGCAGGAGGCTCTTGAAAAGAGCGGGCTGGATGAAATTGGACTAGGTCAATTTCTAAGTGATGAGGCGCTTGTCCGTTGGACCGCAGAAAGACTCGATCCTGTCACTCAAGAAAACCTTCTCGGCGCGCTGCGCTCTCATGGCACGCTTGCCCCGTTTATCCAACGTGCCCATGCCAAGCGGCAGGCGCTGCGAAGCATCGGAAAAGAGGGATCGACGACGCAGACAAGCGCGCAATCCCCGGCCGCCATGCTCGGCTGGTTCTGGCGCAGAAAGTTCCCGGGGCAGATGCTGATGATGTCGCCCGCAATGCTGGCACAGAAACTGGGATTTTCCGACGTATCCGCCATGAATAGAGCGCTTCTTCGGGAGTATCTCTTTAGCGATTGGTCAAGGCGTAAAAGTACTGCACCTGATCGTGTCGATTGACTTAAGCGCGGGCATTACCTGAAATACGCTGGCAGCAGGAGGTGGGCCAATGACCGATCTGGTCGAAGTCACACGGAAGAGACCTGTTCCGGCTGACTTGAGCTACAGCCCCTCTCGCATCACTCTCTATGGTGTTCCCATTTTCGCACTCGAACTGGGAGAGCAGGGAACAATCGTCTGCACCCCGGACCCTCCCCATCCGAAGCGTACCTTGGCTCTGGTTTATGGATTTTGCTATCAGGGGCATTGCTACTCATTGCCGGAGCCCGTGATCGTCCTCGTTTCAGGGCCAGGGGATGATGCGAAAGGATGTGGGTGGGAGGATCAAGGTTACTTTTCCTGGGATGTCGATAAGCTCGCTCCGACCATCCAGTTGCAGGTCCAAGGCGACACGTTCGAGCAACTGATCCTCAACCGCAATATCAACGTGGCCAAGCAGCCGGTCGCCTATTCCATCGCTCATCGAATGGCGCATCGAAGCGGGAAGCTGACGGAGTGATCTGAGGGAGCATCGTGATGGTGGCGGTTTTCGGATTTTTCTCTGGGGCCATTGATGAGACGCACGAGCTCAGATCGCCCGCTTATGTCCGCACAGCCTGCACTCATGTCGATGCGCGATATTTCAGGGTGAGACTCATCGCTCCACGATGCGATTCTCTTCTCGGTCGCGTCTCTGCCAATATCCGAGGGGCCGAGTGTACCATCGAGCGCATCGCTTTTCCTCATTATGAGGATCTCTGGACAAAGCGAGGTGTGCCGAAGATTCCGGAGAAATTTATTGATGGGCATGTGAAAGGAACGATTGTCGATCTCTACCGATGTCTGCCGGAGTACCAAACCTGCGACGGTAGGAGCGAAGCAGACCTGCTTGAGATCAATCCTCCTGTTTCCTCCGTTGGATTCATTGTGGACGTCCGTCTTTTTATCGATATGTTTCGGCCTGGAACGATGATCAAGGGCATTGTCGCCCTCAGCGATGACGATGACCTTTCAGCGAAACGCAGGCGTAGCGCTCGAGATGTCGATGCCTCTCCAGCGGAAGATGGCACCGAACTCGCCGACATGGCGGTCGCCGGAGATGATACGGCAGGCATCGATAAGAGCCGAGCCGAATGATTCAAAGCTCATCTGGTCAGGAGACATGGCTTGCCAGGATGAGACAAGACAGCGTCCGAAGATGTCCCGTGCTTCGACAAGAGCTGCTTTGAAGGCAAAGTGACGGTTCGCGTAGTGGCTCGCGAAGGCCTCGGAGACATGGTGCGCCGCCTCACCCATCTCGTTGGTTTCGTAAGCAAGCTCCCACAGATCGCGCGGAATGAGACCGCGCTGCTGGAGCTCTGACGCGTAGAGATAAGCGATGATGTCGAAGCATGCCCCGGTGAGAGGACGCGACACGTCATGAGGTTCGGATCCCACTTCCCACATACGCGCATTGTTGCTGGCGATGCGGATCTGCTTCGTATCCGATACCTCGGCGAGGCGGTTGAGCTCATTGAGCGTGTAGATGTTGCCGCGGCACGCGCGTAGCAATCTATCGAGCACGCTGTCGAAATGCAGCAGGCCGATCAGGGCCGTGACGTCTGCGCAGGCCTCATGAAATGCGCGGAACATGAGCGGCAGCTGGCTGGTGGTGGGAAATCCCACCAATGAGAACAGGATGGTGTGCCCGATTTCATGGGCGATAACATCGAAATTGAGGCCGTAGGAGTGGGTGATATCTTCGGCCGAAGAGGGTCGGCCGAACTCTATATAGCCGTAACCGGATTGTGCATTGTCCCAGTCAATCAAAGGAATGATCTCAAGGCGCGGATAGTCATGACGGAAAGGCCATTCGATCTTCCGTCCGAGATAGCTCTCGAAGATATCCAACACCCGGCGGACGGAGCCATACATGTGGACAGCCAGAAAATCGCGGGATCCGGGAGTCAAATACGCGAAATGACCGTTGGCGTCAGGTGCAACAGGAGGCCTGATCGGGCCGAGATAAGGTGGGAGATAAGGGAACGCATAAGGCTCATCCTTGCCGATCGCGTCGATGACATACATCCGATCATCCGCCGGGCCTGGTCCGACGCTTCCGGCGGGGGGCGACAGCCAAACGACTTCGGGCTCCGTGAAACCGGATAGAAAGGGCGCCTGCGGGAAGAGGAGCACACGTGTTCCAAAATCCCGCTCTCGATCAGAGTAATAGAGCACCATGGGTCTTGGCGGGTGGTTGGTGGAATCTCGCTCTACAAAGTGATCCTAAATTGCCTCGCATACAATTTGCTCTTAAGGGGCACGCCTCTTAGCTTCTCCCCATCGTGTAGAACTCGTCATTGGGTCTCATATTCGTGACATTGGCCAAGCGGTTCGACATCCCGAAAAAGGCCGCGATGGCGGCGATATCCCATGCATCCTCCTCGCTGAAACCGTGCGAGGCCAACAGCCCCATATCGGCACCGTTGACGGCATATGCCTCGAAAGCCACTTTCATAGCATAATCGAGCATCGCTTTCTGCCTGTCCGTGATATCGGCCTTTCGGTAGTTGATCGCCACCTGATCGGCAATTAGAGGGTTCTTCGCTCGAATGCGCAGGATGGCCCCGTGGGCAATGACGCAATATTGGCACTGATTGGCATTGCTGGTGGTGACGACAATCATCTCACGTTCGGCTTTCGTGATGTTCCCAGGTTTGTCCATGAGGGCATCGTAATAGGTGAAGAAGGCGCGAAATTCGTCGGGACGCCGGGCTAGGACGAGGAATACGTTCGGAACGAAGCCCGACTTTTCCTGCACAGTGAGAATGCGCGTGCGGATATCATCCGGCAGGTCAGCGATTTCCGGTGTTGAGAATCTGCTTATCGGCGCCTTGTTCACGATATCTTCCCTCCTGCCATTTCGCTGAGCCTCTACTGGGTAGGCGGCTCGTTCGCGTGCCAGCTTATTCGGCTTGGCCTGGGCGAACAACGCGCTAAAGTATGAGGGCAGGAGCAAAAGCCTATGACCGCACAGCAGATCATCGCCGATGATTCCATTCTGGCGCGCCAGGACAAGGACGGCGTCGTGACTCTGACGCTGAACCAGCCGGGCCAGTACAATGTGCTGTCGGAGAGAATGCTGCGTGCCTTGCAGGAGAACCTGGACGAGCTTGCGGTGGATGAAAGCATTCGATGTGTCGTCATTGGCGCGGCAGGGAAGGCATTTTGCGCAGGGCATGATCTGAAGCAGATGCGCTCCAATCCACGACAGGAATATTATGAGAACCTGTTCGAGCAATGCAGCCGGGTCATGCAGAGCATCGTGAATCTGCCCGTTCCGGTAATTGCCCGTATCCATGGCATGGCGACTGCGGCTGGATGCCAGTTGGTCGCCTCCTGCGACCTCGCTGTTGCAGGTGAGAGCGCCACATTTGCCGTCTCCGGTATCAATGTAGGCCTCTTCTGCTCCACACCGGCAGTGGCCCTTTCCCGGAACGTGGCGCCCAAGCAGGCTTTCGACATGCTCGTGACAGGGCGCTTCATTTCAGCTGCCGAGGCTCTCTCCTACGGGCTGATCAGCCGTATGGCCCCGGATGCAGAGCTCGACTCAACCGTTGCCGCCTTGACGGATGTGATCTGCTCCAAGAGCCCTGTCGCGATCCGCACCGGAAAGGCCATGTTCGCCCGCCAGCGCAGCATGGGCCTGGAGGATGCCTACGCCTACGCTGGTCAAGTGATGGCCTGCAACATGATGGCTGAAGATGCGGCGGAGGGGATCGATGCCTTCATCGGCAAGCGCAAGCCGGAGTGGAAAGGGCGGTAATTACGGCTCACCAATCAAGCAGCTCCCGCATGGGCGCGCGCCAGTTCACGCAGCTGAAATTTCTGGATCTTGCCCGTGGAGGTCTTCGGCAGTTCAATGAAGATCACCGTGCGCGGACATTTGAACGAAGCGAGATGCTGTCTGCACCAGGTGATGATGTCCTCAGCCGTGACTGATTGGTCCGGTTTCAGTTCCACGAAGGCACATGGGGTCTCCCCCCACTTCTGATCCGGCATCGCAACTACGGCTGCGGCCTGGATCGCGGGGTGCTTGTAGAGAACATCTTCCACTTCGATGGATGAGATGTTCTCTCCTCCTGAGATGATGATGTCTTTCGAGCGATCCTTCAGTTGAATGTAACCGTCCGGATACTTCACGCCCAGATCGCCGGAATGGAACCATCCGCCTGCGAAGGCTTTCTCGTTCGCGGCTGGGTTCTTCAGGTAACCTTTCATGACGACATTGCCACGGAACATGACTTCGCCGAGGGTTTTTCCGTCTGCTTGCACGGGCTGCATCGTTTCCGGGTCGAGCACATCCAGCTGTTCCAGCACTGGATAGCGGACGCCTTGGCGGGCCTTCTTGGCGGCATATTCGGCTGAGGATAGATTGTCCCAATCCTTATGCCATTCGTTCACGACAGCAGGTCCGTAGACCTCGGTCAGGCCATACAGATGCGAGACATCGAAGCCGGCTTCCTTCATGGCGGCCAGCACGGCTTCCGGCGGTGGGGCGGCGGCTGTCATGAAGCGGATCGTGTGCGGCAGGGCACGCTTCTCAGGTTTGGGAGCGTTGAGAAGCGTCGACATGACGATTGGCGCGCCGCAAAGATGCGTGACTCCATGTTCTGCCAAGGCGTCGTATATGGGCTTTGCCCGCACAGCGCGCAGGCACACATGCGTGCCGGCAACGATCGACAAGGACCATGGAAAGCACCAGCCGTTGCAGTGGAACATGGGAAGCGTCCACAAATAGACGGGGTGCTGCCCCATTTCGCCGGTGACGATATTTCCCATCGCCAGCAGATACGCGCCGCGGTGATGGTACACGACGCCTTTGGGGTCACCGGTCGTGCCGGAGGTGTAGTTCAGGGTGATGGCGTCCCACTCGTCATGGGGCAACTGCCATGCGAAATTTGGATCGCCTTCGGCTAGAAGTTCCTCATATTCAAGATCGCCCAAGAGTTCGCCCGGTCCTGTGAATTCCGGGTCGTCGTAATCGATGACAAGCGGCTTGATGGCAACCATTTCAAGGGCCGCCTTTACGACGCCTGACAGCTCGCGATCTGTGATGAGGACCTTCGCACCGCTATGCTCAAGAGAAAAGGCGATGACCTTGGCGTCGAGGCGCGTGTTGAGCGTGTTGAGCACTGCCCCTGCCATGGGAACGCCATAGTGGCATTCGAGCATGGCGGGCGTGTTGGGTAGCACCACGGACACCGTGTCGCCGTGTCCGATGCCGCGCCGTGTCAGAGCCGAGGCGAGGCGTCTGGAGCGGGCATAGAAGTCACGATAGCTGCGTCTCAGGGAACCATGGATGATGGCTGTCCGATCAGGATGGACACCCGCCGCGCGCTCCAGAAAGAGCAGTGGCGTCAAGGGCTGATAATTCGCCGGGTTCTTATCGAGATTCGTATCGTAGACAGACGGAGTCACGGGCGCTTCCCCTTGGCCTGTATTTCTTGCGAGAATGGCTCGGAGCAATTGTCCTCGGTTAGGCAAGTCCTATCAAGAGCTTTCCACCCACCGAGCCGCCGTGCCACTGCGCGTACGGGGCAGCTTGTGATTCATCGGTGCCGATCATAGCGCCAATGCGAAATGTTGCCTGCGATGCATTCCTCTCTCCGGTTATGAGCTTCGGGAGGAGAAAACCGCGGAAGATCGTTTCTGGCAGAGATTTTTTTTAAAGAACGAAATGTTCTTTATGGAGCGCGATAATTAACTAGGGACAGGCTCACTCAAGTCTGAAGACTCCGGCAGAATTTCCTAACTCCAAAACCTGCTGTTATGCTCGTGGTGCCTGTGCACCCCTGGTTAAGGACCACGTTATGACCGATCATGCTCTTTCCTCCTGGCAACATGTCGTCTGTGCAAGCCTGCTGGCCTTAAGCCTTGTCCTGATATCCGGCGCAAAGGCCCAGCCAACTGCACCCGCTCCTGAAGCCTCTACGGGGCGCATCGTTAAGCAGGCCGGCACATCGGCCCGCGATATGGTCGCGGCCGCCAATCCGCTGGCCGCACAGGCAGGACGCGAGATTCTGGGTGCGGGAGGAAGCGCAGTCGATGCCGCCGTCGCGGTGCAACTCGTTCTGAACCTCGTGGAGCCGCAGAGTTCCGGCATCGGCGGCGGTGCGTTTCTCCTCTATTGGGACAAGACGAAACTCGCGACCCTGGACGGGCGCGAGGCAGCGCCCGCCGCAGCGAATCCGGAGCGGTTTCTGGGACCTGACGGCAAGCCGATGAAGTTCTACGACGCGGTCGTAGGGGGGCGTTCTGTTGGAGTTCCTGGGACTGTTCGCCTGCTCGAAACAGCGCATAAGCGCTGGGGCAAGCTGCCTTGGCCTCAGGTGATCGCGCCGGCCATCCGCTTGGCAGAAGATGGCTTTACGATTTCACCGCGTCTCAACGGCCTTCTTACTCAGGAGAAGTTTCTTCAGAACGATCCCATTGCACGCGCATACTTTTATCAGGCGGACGGCACGCCGAAACCTGTCGGCACTATCCTGAAGAATTCGGCCTTCGCCAGGACACTGCGCGAAATTGCCGAGAAGGGAGCGGACGTCTTCTACACCGGTGATATCGCGGCCGATATCGTTGCATCGGTCACGCGCCACACCGCCAATCCGGGCGACATGACGCTTGAGGATCTTAAATCCTATAAGGTCGAGGAGAGAGAGCCCGTCTGCGGTTCTTACCGCACCTACCGCATCTGCGGCATGGGCCCACCGAGCTCTGGAGGTGTGGCCGTCCAGCAGATCATGAGCGTGCTCGAGACTCAGGACATGGCGGCGATGAAGCCCGGTCCCGAGGCGGTGCATTGGATGGCCGAAGCCGGCCGTCTCGCTTTCGCCGACCGGGCGCTCTATCTCGGCGATCCGGCTTTTGTGAGCGTCCCGGTTCGCGGCCTTGTCGATCCGGGATATCTCAAGAGCCGCGCCTCGCTGGCGAGCCCCGATAAATCCATGGGAAAGGCCAAGGCGGGTGATCCGCCGTTCCAGAAGACGGAGTTTCGCTTTGCCCCTTCGGACGGGATTGAGTTCGGCACCAGCCACGTCTCCATCGTTGATCGAGACGGCAATGCCGTATCGATGACGACCACGATCGAGGATGGGTTCGGATCTCGCATAATGACCAGGAGCGGCTTCCTTCTGAACAACGAACTCACGGACTTCAACTTCGCGCCGGTCGAGGAGGGCAAGCCGGTTGCCAATCGCGTGGAGCCCGGCAAGCGCCCACGCAGCTCCATGGCGCCGACCATCGTGCTGGACGGCAGCGGCAAGCTCTATGCAGTCGTGGGATCGCCCGGCGGAAGCCAGATCATTCCCTATGTAGCGAAGGCCCTGGTCGGCCTTCTGGACTGGAAGCTCGATCCGCAGGTGGCGGTCGATCTGCCGAATTTCGGCAGCCGCAATGGCCCAACCGAGATCGAGGCCGGTACTGAAGCGGAGGGCTGGAAAGCGGCACTTGAGGCCAAAGGGCATGAGGTGAAGGCGATTGAGATGAATTCCGGCATTCAGGCCATCGTGGTTGGTCCCAATGGCCTGACTGGCGGTGCGGACGGCCGCCGGGAAGGCGTAGCCATCGGCAACTGAATGGGGGGAGGGAGCTAACAGCTGAGCTTGGCGAGAGCCGTTGAGAACGCTTAAGTTTGCTCCCGAACCTGAGCTTTGCCGCATGAGCCAATATCTGACTGACTTGATCACCCTGTGGGTGGTAATCGACCCGATCGGAACCCTTCCGGTTTTTCTCGCCGTCACGGCCGGGATGAGTGCTGCCGCTGCCAGGCGGACGGCTCTCAGTGCCGCGCTTGCGGCTTTCGCGGTTCTCCTGTTCTTCGTCATTGCAGGCCAAGTACTGCTTCAGGCGATGGACATCGACCTCGATGCATTTCAGATCGCCGGCAGCGTCGTGCTCTTCCTGTTCGCCATGACGATGATCTTCGGCGAGCCGAAGCTGGAAGCAGAAGAAAAGGATATTAAAAGTTCGGTTTCCGATCGATCGATCTATCCCTTGGCCATTCCGTCCATCGCAAGCCCAGGAGCGATGCTTGCTGTCGTCTCCCTGACGGATAACAGCAAGTTCAGTATCTCCGAGCAGGCCGAAACCGTCCTGCAGATGGCGTTCATTCTGGCGGTTACCCTGGTTCTCATGCTGATGGCTTCGCGGATCATCAAGATCATCGGCGATGCCGGGGCGAGCGTGATCAGCCGCGTCATGGGACTCATCCTCGCCAGTGTCGCCGTGAATGGCATTGTGCTCGGCATCAAGCAGGCATTCAACCTGACCTCCTGAGATCACGGTACATGTCGGTGAAATTATACAAACACTTTAAACTTGACCTGAGAGGCTTAAGCTAAACAATAGGGAGCAGGGCTCCTCAAATCTAAGAAAAAGGCAGATTTTCACTTTCTATCTGCCAGAGACATACAGACTTGGCTTTTGTTGCGTTGGCCATAGAGGCCGCTTCAGATTTCCTCCATGTGAAGGAACAGTCGATGCAAGCTAAGCTCCCACTTCTGATCATCCTGACGGCTTTGGTTTCCGGCTGCGTGTCTGGAAGCTCGGATGGAAGGCCTCCCAACTACGTTGAGTCCCAGCTTACCCAGTCTCCAATCCCTCGAGGCTCAATGGGGAACGACCCGGACCTGCCAGGCGCGATTGGCGACCCCGAGTAGTTCGCAGGGTTGAGGCGAGACCGCATACGACGTTGCTTGATCGCTACGGAATAACTGCTCGTCCGTCGCAGGCTCTTAAGCTTGTCGTATCAGCGGAATGCGCAATGAGCCTGCTGGGCTTCTGATATTTGGTGCCCTTGTCCGTGCTGCGCGCGGAAGAGGAAGTATTACCTCGAAATCCCGGCGCATACTTTAAATCCGCCTTTAGATCAAAAAAGTACAGGTCGGGCGCAGTAGAGATTGTAGCCGGTAGGAAATTGCCATCGTAGGCTCTTTGGCAAGCCTCTCATGAAAGAGAGGAAGCAGGGTGGAAGCCTTATGACGTCATCGGGTCAGACGGCGCGATACGACTTCATTCTTGCCGGGGGCGGCTCGTCCGCCTGTGTGGCGGCGACCCGGCTTGTTCGTGATTTCGGCTGCCGTGTTTTGATGATCGAGCGAGGCCCGGCCCGAACAGCACCCATCATGCGCATGCCTGCCGGCTATATGAAATATCTTGCGCGCGACGACTTTCTGGAGATGCACGAGACCTTGCCGCAAGCGCGTTTGGGGGGGCGTGCGCCGATCGTGCCACAGGCGAAAGTTCTGGGTGGCGGCAGCGCCGTCAACGCCATGGTCTACATGCGCGGTCAACGCGAGGACTATGACGGTTGGGACGTCTATCTCGGTAAAGGCTCCGGCTGGTCCTATGAGGATGTGCTGCCGCATTTCAAGGCGATGGAGCGCAACACCAAGTTCAACAATACTTATCACGGCATCGATGGGGAGCTTCTGGTCTCCGACCCAGGAAATCTATGCGACACGACGCAGGACTTCCTCTTAGCCGCTCAGGGAATGGGCCATTCCTACAATCCCGATTTCAACGGCGAACGCCAGGCAGGAATCGGCATCATGCAGCATACGATGGGCACGAATGGCGGCGGGCGCATGGTTCGGTGCGATGCCGTGTCGGCCTTTCTGTCCCAGGTGCTCGACGATTCACGGCTCACCATCGTGACGGATGCCCTTGTCAGCAAGATCATTGTCGAGCATGGCCGAGCCGTCGGCGTGGAGTACATCCACCACGGACAGACATTACGCGCTCATGCCGAGCGTGAGGTCCTTGTTGCGGCAGGCACGTACAATACGGCCAAGCTTCTCATGTTATCCGGCTTGGGTCCTGCGGATCACATCAAGCAGCATAATCTTCAGGTCGTGGCCGATCTTCCGGGTGTCGGGGCCAATCTGCAGGACCATCACGAGGTGCCGATCATCGCATCGACGCGCCGGCCGAGTGGCTATTTCGGGCAGGACAAGGGTTGGCGAATGCTGCGCAATGGCTTGCAATACGTTCTGTTCGGCACAGGCCCCGTGACGACGACGGGGATCGAGTCCTGCCTGTTCTACGACCCGGACGGCGGCGAGCGGCCCACGATGCAGTTGTACTGTGCTCCCATCGTCTATCTGGATCGCGATGTATCGAGCGCAACGCCGACCTTCGGAGTCACGCTCACCTCGTGTCTGCTTCGCCCGAAGGCAAGGGGAAGCGTACGGCTGCGGAGCGCGAATCCGGCCGACAAGCCTCTGGTCGACGCGAACTTCTTCGGTCATCCGGATGACCTGCGCCTGACGCTGGCCTCTCTCCGTGTTGCAAGGCGGCTACTTGGAACAAAGCCGATCGGCCCAAAGATCGCCGAGGAATTGCTGCCCGGTTCCGACATCGCGAGTGATGAAGCGCTCATCGACTATTGCGGCCGCACCGTGAAGACCAATTATCACCCATCCGGCACTGCCCGGATGGGACCCGACAATGATCCGATGGCCGTGCTCGACAGCCGAATGCGGGTGCGCGGCATCGAGAATCTTCGCGTGATCGACTGCTCCGCCATCCCCTTCATTCCTTCCGCCAACACAAATGCGGCAGCCCTGATGCTCGGGCATCGGGCCGCCGAATTTGTGACGGCGTCAGTTCGGTATCCTACCAAGGATCGACGGTATGAAATTCTATCACAAAACTGAAGAGTGACACGGGAATGCATAAAGAGCCTGCATCGCGGGCTTTGATTCGCACCGCAGTCTCGTTGAAACAAGACGCGGCACAATAACCGCCAAAGAGCGGACTTTAGAGGAAACGGCCTGCTGCACCACATGGAGGGCGGCGAGAATGGAACGTAAATCAGTCCCCGCGTATGAGGTTATCGTATTTCCGCCATCCGCATCGTTCCGCTGGAACGTGCATGATTACCCCCATCACTTGGCAAAGTGGCATTACCATATCGAGTACGAGCTGCACCTGATCCAGAACTCGTCAGGCACGATGATGATCGGCGACTACGTCGGCCCTTTCGAGCCTGACTGCCTCGTCCTGACAGGGCCGAACCTGCCTCACAATTGGCTCAGCGAGACCGGTAGTCTCATCGTCCCCGACCGCGACATGCTGGTTCAATTCAGCCCTGAATGCGCGGACCGCATCTGCAGCAACTTCTCTGAATTCGAGGAAGTGCAACTCCTTCTCGCCGAAGCGGCATTCGGCTTGTTGTTCTCCGGCGAGACGGCGCGCAAGGGCGCATCCCTGCTACGGCAGATCGGTCATGTTCAGGGTGCTCAGCGGATGATCCTGTTTCTGGAGCTTCTGGCCACCTTGGCCAACAATCCATCCGAGCGGAAGACGCTGTCTCATCGTGCCCCGGCGGCAACCATTCTATCTCGCCCGTCGGAGAAGGCGGAGCGTGCGATCAACTATATCCACAATCATTACGTTTCCGATATTCACCTCCCAGTCGTAGCTCAGCTTTGCGGCATGGAGCCCAGCGCGTTCTCGCGTTTCTTCAAGAAACAGACGGGACATACCTTCGCAAAATTCGTCAATCAGACGCGCATCTACTCAGCCTGCACGCTGCTAGCCCATACGGATCGGTCAGTGACGGAGATCTGCTTCGATGTGGGCTTCAACAACATCGCGAATTTCAATCGCCAGTTCGTGAAGATCTGCGACCAGACCCCGTCTGCCTACCGCAGAACGGCGCGGCGTTGCACGACACCGGCTTCTGCCGCAGGACAGGAGAGTTCTTTTGCGCCTGTCAGATACGGATCTAACGCTGGTGCGGACAAAAAAGTACAGTTCCCGATGAGCAGAGGCGTGGAAGCCTCCGCAACCACTTTCTAAAATTTCCTAAGAAGTCGGCGAAGTATTCGGACGGCTTTCGGGAATAAGTCCGGGCACAGGGCTCCAGATCGCTCGCCCAGCGCCCAGGAAAACGACATGCCGCATCTCTCAATGGGTGCGCCGTGCATTCTGGCCTCAAGCGACGCCAATAGATTGGCTTGGGTTCACTTTCGGGAGGAAAACGCAATGTATCACTTCAAGAGTTTGGTAGCCTCTACGCTCACTGCCGCCTTGCTTGCAGGCACATCGCCAGCTTTTGCCGACTTCTGGTCGGATGCTGCGAAGGGCATGGAAGGGACGACTATTCGAGGAATCTCCGAGAGCACGCCGCCATCCAATTACGCCAAGGATGTGCTGGGACCAGCCTTTACCAAAGCAACCGGCATCAAGGTCGAGTTCGAGGCCACGTCCTGGGATCAGATGTACGATAAGGCGATCAAGGACATGGAGGCCAATACGGGTATCTATGACTTCGTCTATATCGAACAGGACATCATCTACAGCTATCTCGCGCGCAATTTTCTCGTCGATCTCACAAAGGCGCTGAACGATAACCCCAAGCTCAAGTCCCCTGATTTCGACGTGTCGAAATTCACGAGCTTCGTCGATAATTTCAAGAACGATAAGGGCGACCTCTTCGGCGTGCCGATGGAAGCCTTCATCAAGGTCTATCTTTATCGCAAAGATCTGTTCGAGGATCCGAAGATAAAGGACGCCTACAAGGCGAAATACGGCACTGACCTCGTGCCTGCCAAAAATCACAAGGAATATCGCCAGATCGCAGAATTCTTTACCGATTGGGGCAAGAGCAACGGGAAGGAGCTTTGGGGAACCACCGTTCAGGCAGCCTCTGGACATCCGGCTGCCGTTTATGAAGTGGTGGAGAGCATATTTCCCACCTTCGGTGTCTACAATTGGGGCATCGACACAAAGTCCTATAGTGCTTCCGTTGCCAATGGCGGGCGTATGAACAGCACTGAGGCCAAGGCGGCTTTCGCGTGGTGGATCGGCAATCTCGCTTACGCACCGCCGGAATCGACATCGAGCACCTGGGATGAGGTTGCCGCGACCTTCGCGGCTGGCCGCGCCGCACAGGGTCTCGTCTATGGTGAGAACGCGGCCTGGGTCGCGACCGACGACAAGAAATCCACTGTCGTCGGGAAGGTAGGCGTTGCGCTTCCACCTGTAGAGCCCGGCGTCATGGAGCAGGCGGCATCCGGCGTCGGATATATCGGCTACTACGATGGTGGCGCCTTCGGCATCCCGCACTCCTCGAAGAACAAGAACGCCGCGCTTCTCTGGCTGCAATATATCGCGCAGGATTCAGTTCAGGCCGATTGGGCGCTCGCCGGATCCCGCATCACGCACAAGGCAACCTATGACGATCCAAAGGTTAAGGCTCAGGATGCCAAGGTCGACGGATATTACACGATGATGCGCGAGGAAGGGCCGCTCTTCCGTGGCGCTCCTCCGTTCCCGTTCCACAATCAGGTTCGTGAGGCGATCGCTCCCTTTATCTACCAGGCGATCACGGGCGAACTGAAGCCTGATGAGGCTCTCGATAAGGCTGCTGCGGCCGCAGATGCGGAATTGAAGAACCTCGGCTATCGCAAGTAATGCGCCCTCCCATTGGGCTGATTGGACCACCGCGCTTAAAGCGCGGTGGTCATCTAACCCGAAATTTGCCGAACGGTGACGCTCGGCCGGCAGGAGCATCCAATGCGTTCGAATTCGGTGGGATGGCTTTTCCTCGCGCCAACCCTCGTCATTCTGTTCATCTTCGGCGTCGTTCCGTTTCTCTATGTTCTCGTCATCGGGTTCATGCAATGGAACAGCTTTGCCGCCAATCCGAATATGCAGTTCATATGGGGCGGCAATTTCAGGCGCCTCGTCTTTGACGAGCAGTTTCTCTATTCTCTTTGGATCACGCTGAAATTCGCATTTTTTGCCGTGGTAAGCGAGATTGTGCTGGGTTACTTTCTGGCTCAGCTTTTCATGCGCGATTTCCCTGGCAAGGGCTTCTTCCGAACCATTCATACATTGCCGCTCGTCATTGCACCCATTGCAGTCGGCGCGACGTGGCGTCTCCTGACGGTGCCCGGCCTCGGACCATTGCCCTATTATCTGAACCGGTGGTTCGGTTATGATTTCAATATCAGTCGCTACATCGACCAAGCGTTCTTCACCACAGTCGTCATGGATACCTGGCACTGGACGCCGCTCGTTACCCTGACACTGCTCGCAGCACTTTCCTCTCTGCCGAAAGAGCCGTTCGAACAAGCGCAGATCGATGGCGCGAACCGATTCCAGATCTTCTGGCACATCACGCTGCCGCTCCTGAAGCCGGCCATCCTCGCCACGGTCTTCATCAGAATGATGGATGCTCTACGCACGGTCGACGAAGTCTGGATGCTGACTGGCGGAGGGCCTGGCGCTGCCACGCGCTATGTCGGACTTTACATCTGGCGCGTCGTCTTTCCGAGAACGGATTACGGCTACGGATCCGCCATGTCCCTTATCACGCTTTATCTCACCATCGTCATGTGCTGGATGCTCTATGCGGGCCTTGTCGCACGGCGCGATTTGAAGAGGGCTGAATGATGCGGCATCTTCGTAACAGGGCATCTGCAGTGCTCGGTCCCATCGCTTTCTGGACGATCGCGAGCCTCATTACGCTGCTCCCGATCTATTGGATGTTCGCGGTATCCGCGAAGAGCCGCGTACAACTGTTCGGGAGCCCGAGCTTCCTGATCTCGAGCTTCTTTACGGAGAACTACACGACCACGCTGAGCGATCCTGCCTTCCAGCGCTATATGACTAATTCCATCGTGATCGCCACATCGAACGCGTTGCTGGTCACGGCGCTAGCCCTGCTCGCGACCTATGCCTTGTCCCGATACAAGCTGCCGGGAAAGGAAAACGTCTTCTTCTGGACCATCACGAACCGCATGGCGCCACCTGCCGTCTTCCTGCTCCCGCTCTTTCTTCTTTATACGCAGGTTTTCGTAATTGGCGACTTCAAGTTGTTCGACACACGGATCGGCCTGATCCTTCTCTACTGTGTCTTCAATCTTCCATTCGCGATCTGGACCTTACGCGGGGTGATCGATGGCATTCCCAAGGAGCTTGACGAGGCAGCCTTCGTGGATGGAGCCAATACGTGGCAGGTGCTGACCAGGGTCATTCTGCCACTGGCCAGGCCGGGCCTTGCTGTGACCGGAATTCTTACCTGGGTCTTCGCGTGGAACGAGTACCTGTTCGCGGCAACACTGACGAGTGTTAATGCCCGGACCATCACGACAGGGTTGGCCGAATTCGTAACCGTGACCGGAACGAACTGGGGAAGAATGGCCGCGACCGCCATGCTGACCCTCATCCCGGCACTTATAGTGCTCAGCCTTGCGCAGCGCCATATTGTGGCTGGTCTCACCTTCGGCGCGGTGAAGGAGTGACGGATGGCCGATGATACTGAACGGCCCGCTGTGGAACGCCGCGGATTCCTGCCGATCGAGACTAATGCGTTTGACCGGGTCTTCATCGCGGTCCTCGCCTTCGTTGCCATCAACCTGTTCTGGATGCGCTTCGTCGAATCCGTCCTTCCTCTCAGCATCGCGGCCGTCCTGTCGCTGGTTATAGGAGCGATCGTCATCGCGCGTGGGTAGGAGGATCCATGATGAAAGCACTGGTTCTTGAGGAGAAGGGAAAGCTCTCCCTTCGTGATCACGTCGTCCAAGAAAGGCTCGGCCCGCGCGATGTCCGCATTCAGCTGAAGGTGGTGGGCGTATGCGGCAGCGATGTTCACTATTATACCCACGGCGCCATCGGCCCCTTCGTCGTGCGCGAGCCGATGGTGCTGGGCCACGAAGCCGCAGGCGTCATCACGGGGCTTGGGTCCGACGTTCGGGAGTTCAAGGTGGGAGACCGTGTCTGCATGGAGCCGGGCATTCCCGATCCGTCCAGCCGAGCCACCCGCCTCGGGCTTTATAATCTCGATCCGGCCGTGCGGTTCTGGGCCACGCCTCCCGTTCATGGTGTCTTACGCCCCAGTGTCGTTCACCCGGCGGATTTTACGTTCAAGCTGCCGGACAACGTTTCCCTCGAGGCTGCCGCCATGGTGGAGCCTTTGGCCGTGGGCGTTCACGCTGCCACGAAGGCGCAGGTCAAGCCGGGCGACATTGCCGTCGTCATCGGCGCGGGGCCCATTGGCCTCGTGACGGTGCTTGCGGCTCTGGCTGCCGGATGCGCCCGGGTGATCGTGACCGATGTCGATGACGACAAGCTCTCACTCGCCGAGACGTTGGGACCGGTCACTGCCGTGAATGTTCGCAATCGCGACCTGAATGAGGTGGTGAGCACCGAGACGGACGGATGGGGCGTGGACCTCGTGTTCGAATGTTCGGGCAATGAGAAAGCCGCTGCCAATGTATTCGATCCGCTGCGTCCGGGAGGTTGCGTGGTCTATGTCGGCATCCCGCTTGCGCCCATCGCCTATGATGTTGCCAAGGCCCAGGTGAAGGAAGCCCGCGTCGAGCACGTGTTTCGCTACGCCCATGTGTTCCCGCGCTGCATCGCCATGCTTGCATCGGGCTCCATCGATGTTGGGCCGCTGATCACCCGCACCTTTCCATTCTCCAGGAGCATCGAGGCCTTCGAGTACGCGGCTTCGGCTCCGAAGGGGGAGGTCAAAATTCAGATCGATATGCAGGACCAGGAATACCAGGAGTAGCTTATGGCGCCAGTCACGATCAGCAATGTCAGAAAGCGTTATGCCAACGCTGAGGTCATCCACGGCATAAGCTGTCCTGAAGGCTGTCGATTAAGGAGACCAGCATGTTCCTTGAAAAGCTCAGGCTTGATGACCGTGTGGCCGTCGTAACCGGGGGAGGGCGTGGGATCGGACTTGCCTGTTGCGAGGCTTTGGCTGATGCAGGAGCACAGGTCGTCATCGCCCACATCGACGCGGATGTCACGCAAGAGGGTCGGTCATATCTGAAGAGTAAAGGCTTCTCGGCTGAAGCCGCTTCTCTCGATGTCACCAACTCCGCCCAGGTGACGCAGTTAGCCGATGCACTGGTAGAACGGTTTGGGCGCATCGATATCCTCGTCGCCAGTGCTGGGATCGCCCGTACGGGAACCCCTGCGGAAGATGTTACGGATGAGCATTGGCTGAATGTGAACGACGTCAATTACAACGGCGTCTTCTGGTGCAATCGGGCTTTCGGGCGACACATGCTTCAGGCCCGGCGCGGCGCCATCGTCAATATCGGCTCCATGTCTGGCTTCATCGTCAATCGCCCTCAGCGTCAGAGCTATTACAACACGTCCAAGGCAGCCGTTCATCATCTGACGCGCTCGCTCGCAGCTGAGTGGGCGGATCGTGGTGTGCGTGTGAATGCGGTCGCGCCGACCTATATCGAGACACCGTTGACAAAATACGCCTACGAGACGCCTGGGATGGTCGAAGCGTGGCTGCGCGATACGCCCATGGGACGATTGGGGCAGCCGCATGAGATCGCATCCGTGGTGCATTTCCTGGCGTCCGATGGGGCGAGCCTCATGACGGGCTCCGTGGTCAGCGCCGATGGCGGCTTTACGTGCTGGTGAGGGAACATCAATGGAATTTTCAGGAAAAAGTGTTCTAGTGACCGGAGCCGGTAAAGGGATCGGTCGTGCAACGGCAAGGCGCCTCGCAGAGCACGGCGCTCAAGTGGTGGCGATGACGCGTACTAAGGAAGATCTCGATATCCTGGAGGCAGAGATCGGCTGCCGCTCCATCATTGTCGATCTGGCGGATGCGGTTGCGACACGTGAGGCAGCGCTTGCCGCCGTTCCTGTCGATTATCTGGTGAACTGCGCCGGAACGACGGCTCTCGATCCGTTCCTGGATGTGACCACGGAGACGTTCGATTTGATCTACGCGGTCAATACCCGCGCGCCGATGATCGTCGCCCAGGAATATGCGCGAGATCGTGTGGCTCGTGGCCTGCCGGGATCCATCGTGAACGTCTCTTCGATTTCGTCCTTCATCGGCTTTGCTGATCATGCGGCCTATTGTGCCTCGAAAGGCGCGCTCGATGCCCTGACGCGGGTGATGGCCAACGAACTGGGGCGTCACCAGATCCGCGTGAACGCGATCAACCCGACAGTAACCCTCACGCCGATGGCGACGAAGGCATGGAGCGATCCTGAGAAGTCCGGCAGGATGCGTTCGCGCATTCCTCTTGGGCGCTTTGCCGATCCGGAAGACGTCGCGGAGGTGATCCTTTACCTGTTGAGCGACCGGGCCGCGATGCTGAATGGGTTGGCGATGCCTGTCGATGGCGGCTTCATGATCAATTGATCCCCAGAGGCAAAGCGGAGTAAAACTCTTTCGTCTAGGCATTCGGCGCTCCAGCGGAAAGTCTATGAATCCCGTTGTCCTCACTCGTTAGGTTCTGATCGGATGGCTCGCTCCCTTTCCCTTGCAAATCTCGCATCCTTGCCTGACACGGTTGCCCGGCCACGCTATGCCCGTGGGGACTTGCGCGCAGGTATTCTCCATATCGGCCTTGGAAACTTCCATCGCACCCACCAGGCCGTGTACCTGGACGATCTGTTCAATGCCGGAAAGGACCATGACTGGGCCATTGTCGGCGCCGGTGTGCGACAGGGAGATGCGGCTATGCGCCAAGCGCTCGCGCCGCAGGACTGGCTTACCACCGTGGTCGAGCTGGAGCCTGGAGCCAACAGAGCCCGCGTGACTGGCCCCATGATCGGTTTCGTGCCGGTGAATGAGAATGGCAGTGCCGTTGTCGACGCCCTCGGCGATCCGGCAATCAGGATCGTGTCGCTCACCGTAACCGAGGGCGGTTACTGCATCGATCCGGCAACAGGAACTTTCAACTCTGAGCATCCCGAAATCAGCTACGATGCTTCCCACATGGATGCGCCTAGAGGCGTGTTCGGCATATTGCTCGCCGCCTTGAAGCGCCGCCGAGATCGGGGGCTGGCTCCTTTCACGGTCATGTCGTGCGACAACATCCCCCACAATGGGCGTGTGACGATGGATGCCGTCGCTGGCCTTGCGGACTTGGTTGACCCTGCACTCGCGGCCCATGTGCGCGAGGTGGTCGCATTTCCGAACAGCATGGTGGACCGCATCACTCCGGCCACGACGGATCGAGAGCGATCCATTCTGGAGAAGCGGTTCGGCGTCAAAGACAACTGGCCGGTCTTCTGCGAGCCTTTTCGGCAATGGGTCCTCGAGGACCATTTCCCCACAGGTCGGCCGGCTCTTGAAGAGGTCGGCGTCACTTTCACGTCGCATGTGGCGGCCTTCGAACTGATGAAGCTGCGCATCCTCAATGGTGGACACGCGGCTATCGCGTATCCGGCGGGACTTCTGGGAATTCACTTCGTGCACGACGCGATGGCCGATCCCCTCGTGCGCGGTTTCCTCGACAAGCTGGAGACCGAAGAGATCATTCCTCATGTGCCGCCAGTGCCTGGCGTGGATCTCAACGATTACTACAAGCTCATTGCGAACCGCTTCGCCAACCCGGATGTGGGCGATACTATTCCGCGCTTGGCGCAGGACGGATCGAACCGCCAGCCGAAGTTCATCCTGCCTTCCACACGCGACAGGCTGGAGGCTGGAGCGAATGTCGCCGGCCTTGCTTTGGAATCGGCACTCTGGTGTCGCTATTGCGCGGGAACGACGGATGCAGGCGCCGCCTTCGAGTTGAATGATCCGAATGCCGGGCGCGTGACGCCAGCGGCTCTCGCTGCGAAAGATGACCCGGACGCATTCCTGTCCTTGCGCGATATCTTCGGCGATCTCGCGGATTCCTCCCAATTCCGATCACAGTTCAGGATTGCCCTCAACGGCTTATGGCGGGAGGGGACACGAGCGACATTGCAGCGTTATTTGAGCGGCACCCCCGCTTGATGCGATGGAGGAGGAAAGCCGATGTATCTGGGAATTGATTTAGGCACCTCCAGCGTCAAGGTCATCCTCATCGACGAAGACGGCTCGCTCATCGACGAGGCATCGGCTGTGCTCGCATTGTCTCGCCCGCACCCTCTCTGGTCAGAGCAGGATCCTCAGGCGTGGTGGGAAGCGATCCAAGTGGCTGTTGGCCGCTTGAAAACGCGTCGCCCGCTCGATGCTGTGGCCGGCATCGGGTTATCCGGGCAGATGCATGGTGCAGTTCTGCTCGACGATCGCAATCAGGTGCTGCGGCCTGCCATTCTCTGGAATGATGGGCGTGCCGGCGCGGAATGCAGGGAGCTGGAACAGCGCGAGCCGAAAAGCCGTTCGATCACTGGAAATCTTGCGATGCCCGGCTTCACGGCGCCCAAACTCCTGTGGGTGGCGAGGCACGAGCCTGAGATCTTTAAGCGAACCGCGCGGGTTCTGCTTCCAAAGGATTGGCTACGCCTGATGCTCACCGGCGAGGCTGTCAGCGAGATGTCGGATGCCGCGGGCACATTGTGGCTCGATGTCGGACGGCGGCAATGGTCGCCCGACATGCTTGCCGCGACCGGCCTCGATGAACGGCACATGCCACGCCTTGTGGAGGGAACTGAGGTTTCTGGAACGCTGTCTTCGCAGGCCGCCGCATTGCTTGGGTTGCCGCCAAGCATCCCGGTTGCCGGAGGTGGAGGCGATAATGCCGCCGGTGCTGTCGGCATCGGCGTCGTGCATCCGGATATGGCCTTTGTTTCGCTCGGCACATCCGGCGTGATTTTCGTAGCCGACGACCGCTTGAAGACAGACCAGGAGCGCGCGGTTCATGCCTTCTGCCATTGCATCCCGGGCATGTGGCACAGGATGGCCGTCATTCTGTCGGCGGCCGCGACGTTATCTTTCGCCGCCCGTCTTTCCGGCGCGGATAACGAGGCAGCCCTGATTGCGGAAGTGGAGGCCGCCGGCCTCGCGACCAAGGTGCAAAGCCGTCTTGTCTTCCTGCCGTATCTCAGCGGTGAACGCACACCTCACAACGATCCGGCTGCATCCGGTGTCATCTTCGGGCTCGATGGGTCGACGACGCGAGCGGATCTGGGGCGCGCCGCTCTCGAAGGGGTCGCCTTCGCCTTGGCCGATGGCCTCGATGTTCTGGAGGCGAGCGGCGGGGGCATCGGAGGGCTTTCGGTTATCGGCGGAGGGGTGCGCTCGAAACTGTGGGGACGAATTCTGGCAGCTGCTCTTCAGCGCCCTCTCACCTATCACCATGGTGGCGAAGTGGGGCCGGCTTTGGGCGCGGCACGGCTCGGCAGGATTGCGGCGTCGGGCGTGAGTCTCGATGAAGCATGTCCGCCGCCGCCTATCTCTCATGTCATCGCGCCGGAGCCTGAGCTGGTCGAGGCACTTGTGTCCCGACGCTCTCTGTATCGCCGATTGTATTCGGACCTGAAGTCATCCTTTGCGGCATCGGTATCTTAAAAGTGCACAGCGGATTGGTTTGTTAGCACATCAAAGGGCAGGAGATCTCGACATGGCCGTCACCGAAGAGAAACCCCAGGGCTCCAATCGCAGAATGACGGCCATCGTCTGCCACGGCCCCGAGGATTACCGCGTCGAGCAGGTGGATCGCCCGGTGCCGGGAGAGCAGGAAATGGTGCTCCGCATCGCTTCGTGCGGGATATGCGCCAGCGATTGCAAATGCTGGTCGGGCGCCAAGATGTTCTGGGGCGGCGACAATCCGTATGTGAAGCCGCCCGTCATTCCCGGCCACGAATTCTATGGCTATGTGGACGAGTTGGGGCCTGGCGCCGAGGGACATTTCGGCGTCAAGTCCGGAGACCGTGTGATCGCTGAGCAGATCGTGCCGTGCGATCGATGCCGGTTCTGCCGGACCGGTAAATACTGGATGTGTGAGGTCCATAATATCTTCGGGTTCCAGCGTATCGTGGCCGATGGTGGGATGGCCGAGTACATGCGCATTCCGCGCACTGCGCGGGTGCACAAGATCGACGAGGACATTTCCGACGATGACGCGGCGATCATCGAACCGCTCTCCTGCGCGATTCACACGGTCAACCGGGGCGACATTCAGCTCGATGATGTGGTGGTGATCGCAGGCGCGGGGCCCATTGGGCTCATGATGATTCAGGTCGCGAGGCTCAAGACGCCGAAATTGCTCATCGCCATCGATATGGTCGATGAAAGGCTCAAACTCGCGAAGTCTTTCGGCGCGGATGTGGTCATCAATCCCCGCGGGCAGGATGCATTGGCTGTCGTCCGTTCCCTGACGGACGGCTATGGCTGCGATGTCTATATCGAGGCCACCGGTTCTCCGGCAGGAGTCGAGCAGGGCCTCAATATCATTCGCAAGCTCGGCCGTTTCGTGGAATTCTCCGTGTTCGGGGCGCCGGCAACCATCGACTGGTCGATCATCGGCGACCGCAAGGAGCTCGATATCCGGGGAGCCCATCTCGGACCCTATTGCTACCCCATCGCCATCAATCTTTTGTCGCGCAGGCTTGTCATCTCGAAAGGCATCGTTACCCACCGCTATCGGCTTGAGGAGTGGGACGATGCCATTGCCGTGGCAAATTCGCTCGACAGCATCAAGGTCCTGATGGAGGCGAGGGGCGACGGTAAGAGATGACCCTCGCCTGAAACTGCGTGTCTTCGAGCAAGGATCATCCAAAGAGGTGGCAAATCAGGCAGGCTCTGCTAGTTAAGGAAGGGGGAGCGAAGCCGAGTGCGCTATACATCGCGAGAAACCGGTCCTTTTGTGGGTGGGGCTTCATCTTTGTCCCCGTTCCGGCATCGCATCTTCCTCACCGTCTGGCTCGCAAGCCTTGCCTCCAATCTGGGTGGGCTGATCCAATCGGTCGGCGCGGCGTGGCTGATGACTTCGATCGGCGCTTCTGCGGATATGGTTGCTCTGGTCCAAGCCTCCATGACTCTGCCGATCATGCTGTTCTCCCTGATGGCGGGAGCCATTTCAGATAATTTCGACCGACGCCGGCTGATGCTCGTCGCGCAGCTCTTCCTGTTGACGGTGTCGGTTGCCTTGACCCTATTCGCCTATCTCGGGCTGGTGACGCCCTGGCTCCTGCTCACCTTCACATTCCTGGTCGGCTGCGGGATCGCTTTCAATGGGCCAGCCTGGCAATCACTGGTGGGGGAGATGGTGCCACGCCATGACCTGCCGGCCGCCATAGCCCTGAACAGCATGGGCTTCAATATCGCACGCAGCGTGGGGCCTGCCCTTGGTGGTCTCATCGTCGCGGCGGCGGGAGCCTTTGCTGCCTTTGCGATCAATGCGATGAGTTATCTTGGGTTGATCCTCGTGCTGGCGCGCTGGCGGCCTGCAAGCATTCCCAGGGTCCTGCCTCCGGAGTCCCTCGGGACCGCAATGGCTGCCGGTATCCGCTATGTCGCCATGTCTCCCAACCTTGGCGTCGTTCTTCTGCGCGGAGCCGTGTTCGGCTTCGCCGCCGTCGCTGTTCAGGCATTGATGCCGCTTATTGCCCGTGATCTCATCCAGGGCGGACCGTTCACGTTTGGCCTTCTTTTGGGTGCATTCGGTGCCGGTGCCGTCGGTGGCGCTCTCCTCAGTGCACGTCTCAGACAGGCCATGTCGCTCGAAGCATTGGTGCGCATCGCCTTCGTCGGTTTCGCCATCTGCGCGGCTGTGTCGGGTGTGAGCAGCAGTGCGGCCATGAGCCTTGCCGCGATGGCTCTAGGCGGCGCCAGTTGGGTGTTGGCGCTCTCCAGCTTCAATGCCACGGTGCAGCTGTCTTCTCCGCGCTGGGTGGTCGGGCGTGCTCTCGCGTTGTACCAGATGGCCACCTTCGGCGGGATGGCGTTCGGCAGCTGGATCTGGGGCATCTCTGCTGAGAACCTTGGAACGACGAACGCGCTGCTGATCTCGGCCATCGTTCTGCTGGCGGGAGCCGCACTTGGCCTGCATTTCACCCTTCCGGAAATGAAGTCGCTCAATCTCGATCCATTGAACCGATGGGCCGAACCGAATGTCGCCCTCGATATTCGCACGCGTAGCGGTCCTATCGTCGTGACGATCGAGTACCTTATTCGGGAAGCGGATACCGGAGTATTTTTAGCCATCATGGCAGAGCGGCGTCGGATTCGCCGCAGGGATGGCGCGCGCCACTGGACGCTGCTGCGGGACCTTGAAAATCCAGAGCTCTGGGTCGAACGTTACCACAGCCCGACATGGCTGGAATATGTGCGGCACAACCAGCGCCGGACGCATGCCGATGCCTTCGTCGGCGAGAGGCTTCGTGCGCTTCATCAAGGCCCCAATCCGCCGAGTGTCCGCCGGATGATCGAGCGGCAAACCGGAGTGATGATGTCCGATGCAGGGCCGCGCGTTCACGAGATCGGCGACGCGCTCACGGATCCTCATCGTTCTTCCTGAGTGGGGGGCAGATGGATGCGCCTTGATGGCGGGGCCTTAGCTGCGCGTCCAATCCTCAATGGCATTCTTGAGTCCTTCGGGAAGATCGATCGGGCCTTTGGCTTCCAGGCGCGAATCCGAGGATGCCAGCTCAACGAGCAGCGTCCGATAATGTTCTATCTTCCGTTTCTGCGATGTATCGAGACTTTCCGCTGCGACATCGTCCAGTGAACCCCAGAACAGGCAAAGGACTGCGAGGATCATGCGCATTCTTTGTCTCCATAGGCCCACGGCGATGAAGTGTACCGTGGCATTTTCTCATCTGCAGGGGTGTGCGCTTGTGCACTTGGTGGCGCGATGCATATATCGGACCTGCCTCACCATATCTGTCCCCAGTCCCAGCTCGGTCTTCCATGGCCGTAGGGATAGTCGAGCCACACTCGCCGGGCGGCCTCTTCAACGGCCTTGCTCCAAAACCGATGGCAGTAGCGCCTGAAGGCCCTCGCGGTAAGTGGGATAGTGCAATGCCACCCCGAGATCCGTCTTGAGGCGCGTGTTTCGCACACGCTTATTGTCCTGGTAGAAGCTGTGGGCCATGGGAGGGAGATGAGCTTCCTCGAATGGAACTTCCGGGGGAGGTTCACATCCGAGGAGTTCGGCCGCATAGGCAATGACGTCCTGCGGAGGCCCTGGTTCGTCGTCGGCCACGTTGTAGATCGCGCTTCTGCTCGGCCTCTCGATGGACGACATCAGAACCTGAGCGATGTCATCGACATGGATGCGGTTGAAGACTTGCCCTGGCTTGACAAGGCGCTTGGCCGTGCCGTCCAGAACACGCTGGAGAGCATTGCGCCCTGGGCCATAAATTCCCGCAAGACGGAAAATCTGGACCGAGAATGAAGCGTCCTGACCAAGGCGCAGCCATTGCTGCTCGACCTCGATGCGCTGGTGCGCGCGATCCGTCGCCAGGCTTGGCGCGGTGTCTTCGTCGACCCACCGGCCTTGCGCGTCGCCATAGACGCCAACGGTGGAGAGGTATCCGATCCAGCGCAGCCGCGAGGAAGACGCAATCACGTCCGCGAAACGGTTCAGTACAAGATCCGTCCCGTTGCTTGGTGGGATGGAGACGAGAAGCGCATCGGCGGATAAAAGCTGCTCGATCAGAGCAGGATCATGATCGGCGCCATCGAACCGATAGGCGCAGACGCCTGTCTCTTCTAAAGCCTGGACTTTCTCACTGGAGCGCGCGGTGCCGCAAATCGTCGTGAACTCTTTCCTGCATTGGGTAATAAAGTGGCTGGCTGTATAGCCGGCGCCAAAGACGAACAGGTTCATGGGAGCTAAACCGTAGGGCGATAGATGAAGGGAAAAGTTCGCGAGAATCGTTTATCTGCCGGCCTCGAGTGCTGAAATGCGCGAACGGCTTGGCAGGACCTCCTTTGTATTCAACGCAGGCATTCTAGCTGCTGTATCCATGTTCGCCAATCAGGGCCTGCAATCCAGGAATAAAGATAGTTTCGCCGCCATTGCGGATGCGACCCGGCAAAAGCTATAGAATAGGGTGTCGCAGGGAATGCCCGATGCGCTTGACGTGCTGGCCTGCATATCCCCAGACAGTCACCAAGTTCGAGTTCTGAATATCGTCATGTCCCCGACCCGGGCGCCTGTTCCCCTATCATCGCTTTTCCTCGTGTTCTTCCGCGTGGGACTTTTCAGTTTCGGCGGCGGGCTTTCCGGCTGGGTCTATCGCGAAGTGGTGACCCAGCGCGGTTGGATGAGCGACGGCGATTTCTTCTCCGGTCTGGCCCTCTCGCAGATCCTTCCCGGGGCGAACATCACTAACCTATCAGTCTATATCGGGCAGCGCCTGCGCGGGCCCATGGGGGCGGTCTGCGCTCTCACCGGTCTTATCATCGGTCCCTTTTTCGCGGTCATCGCGCTCGTCACGGCCTATGCACGCTTCTCCACGATGACGTGGATTCAGGATGCCATGAGCGGGGCGGCTGCCGCTGCCATCGGGTTGCTCCTGATCGTCGCCGCCAAGGGAGCCTACAGCACGAGCAAAAAGCTCGTTCCGTTCATGATCCTGATGGCGACCTTCGTGACTGTTGGCCTTCTGCAATGGCCATTGGTACCGGTCGTGCTGGGGCTCGCGCCGGTGTCGGTCGCCTATGCCTGGTGGAAGGCTTCGTCCAATGCGTGACAATATCCTTTGGACTCTGATGGTCGTCTTCGTGCCGTTCTCCCTGGTCTCCATCGGGGGAGGGCCCAGCATCTTTGCAGGCATCCAGCATCAGTCCGTCGAGGTCTATCACTGGGTCAGCGCGCGGGAATTCGTCGATCTCTTCGCCATCGCCAGGGCCGCGCCCGGCCCGGGCTCCATGCTCGTGACCTTGCTCGGCTGGAAGGTAGCTGGCTGGACCGGAGCCGTCGTGGCGACGCTTGCGCTGTTCATCCCCTCATCCCTGCTTTGCTACGGCGTGACGAAGATGTGGAACCATTATCGTGGGCGCCACTGGCACACGGCGCTGGAGAATGGTCTCGCGCCTATCGGCGCGGGACTGATCCTGGCTGGTGTCTTTGCCATTTTTCGCATTGCCGGTGCGGGTGTACTGTCCTGGATCGTCGCAGGGGTCTCGGCGGCGATCCTGGCGTGGCGCCCGAAACTCAACCCGCTGGTTCTCCTCGCAGGCGGCGCTTCCGTCTTCGTAATCTGGCACGGCACGCTTCAATAAGAAGAGCGCCTGAGAGATCGGCCCCGGCATGGGCGATGAGGCGCGCATGAAACTGGAGCCTTCCGCCGCTTCGGGATTTGCATCTGTCGCTTCTTATCTCAAAGGACTGAAAGCGCAGGGTGCTCAGCTTCCCTCCACCTGCGTCGTCTGGACAACTGGCGGATCCCAGCTACCAGTGGAGGAGTTCGACAAAGTCTTGGCGCAGGCCAAGTCGTCTTGAATGATCCCTGACAAAATTGTGCTTTGGACTCATTTTGAGACGATGTTGGCCTGTGCTCTGACTCACGCGTGCTATTGCCGCTGAGATGTTTCTGAGTCGCTAATTTGCACTCTCAACGTTCCCAGCTTGTCGATCGTACCGACGAGTTCATTGCGCGGTACCACCGGGCCGACGCCCGCCGGAGTGCCGGTCAGGATGATGTCGCCAGGCTGGAGTGTGAAGTACTTGGAGAGATTCGCGATAATTTCCGGCACCTTCCAGATCATCAATCCCAGATTGGAATCCTGCTTCACCTCACCGTCTACGGTGAGACGGATAGAGCCTTCCGAGATATGCCCGACTTGCTCGACCGGATGAATGGGGCCGCAGGGGCATGAGTGATCGAAAGCCTTGCCGGCCTCCCACGGCAGGCCGCTTTTGCCGAGATCCATCTGAATATCGCGGCGGGTCATGTCGAGGCCGATGCCATAGCCGTAGATATGCTCGAGAGCGTTCGCGACCGGAATGTTCCGCCCGGCTTCCTTGATCGCAACGACCAACTCGAGCTCGTAATGGTAGTTGCTGGTCATGGGCGGGTAGGAGATCGTGCTCCCGTCCTGGACGATGCTGTCGGCGGGCTTCTGGAAGAAGATCGGCGGATCTCGAGACTCGTCGCCACCCATTTCGCGTACATGGGCGACATAGTTCCTGCCGACGCAATAGATCCTTCGCACCGGGAAAGTCTGGCTCGTGCCCGTCACAGGCAAAAAAGCGCGAGCCGGGGGCGCTATCACATAAGAACTAACATCCATCGCCGTCCTCCTAAATGCACCTGTGCTCAGGTGCCTGCATGGATCACTGATTTCTCATTTGGCTCTATAAAATGTATTTTATCGGCTGGATGCGAGTTATTCTTTCGTAGGGTAAGGCTGTAATCAATTCTATTGATGGATCCATAATTACTGCATTGCACAATGAAAATATTAATTTTTCTGGATTATATTGTGCTTTGCAAAACGCAATGAGCGTATAAATGGAGTTTGTACTTTAGAATAAAAATATACATTTTTTGACATTCGACGGTGGCCCGTACATCATTAGTCGCCGCGTCAAAAAAGCGGCGGCGCCAAAGAGCGCAGAATGCAGGAGAGGAAACGTCGATGAAGATGAGCAAGACTCTTGGATTAGCGATAACGCTTGCCCTGGCTCCATGGGCGATGAGCGTTGCTGAAGCGCAGAACGCGCCCACGAAGATAACTGTTGTTCTTCCGAATCCATCTGCCGTGAACAACTTCCCGCTTTATGTGGCGCTCGGCGAAAAGATGTTCGAGAAGGAAGGGCTCGCTGTGACGGTCGAAGCCGTGGACGGCTCCTCACAGGTCCTTCAGGCCATGTCGGCCGGCCAGGCACAGATCGGGCAGCCGGGCCCGGCTCCGGTTCTCGCCGCGCGCGCCCGCGGTGTCGATGTGGTCTTCATCTATAATCACTTTGCGAAATCGGTCTTCGGTGTGGTTGCTCCCGCAAAATCTGCGATCAAGTCGCCTGCCGATCTCAAGGGAACGGTTATCGGTGTCGGAACCGCCGACGGCGCAGAGGTCGGCTTCACGCGCGCCATTCTGAACGACTTGAAGATGCAGGAGGGTAAGGACTTCACGTTCCTTCCGGTGGGTGACGGCGGCCTTGCTGCGGCGGCATTCCTGCGCGGTGACATCAAAGCCTATGCGGCAGCCGTCAGCGATGCAGCCATCATGCAAACGCGAGGAATCGAGCTGCGGGAAATCACGCCCGAGCAATATCTGAGCTATTTCGGAAACGGCTACGCGGCGATGAAGTCTTTCATCGATCAGAATCCTCAGGCTGTCGAAAAGTTCGGTCGCGTTCTCGTGCAGGCAACGGAATTCGGGTTGAAGCCGGAGAACAAGGAAAAGGTGCTGCAGCACACGAAGGCCGGAAACCCGCAGGAAGGCGAGGATACCAAATTGTCGACGGCTTTGTTCGAGCAGGTGAAGGAGCGGATCACGCCGTTCGACAAGTCGAAAGGCTGGGGCTACCAGCCGCCGGAGCATTGGGAACTGTGGCACAAGAGCGCCGTGGAATCTGGTGTTTTGAAAGCTCCGCTTCCTGATTTGAAAGCAGCTTACACCAACCAGTTTGTCGATGCCTGGAACAAGGGCGCGAAGTAATGGCGGTGGTTTCGATGGCTGGACAAGCTGTTGCACCGGTCGGCCTCATGGGCCGACCGGTGTATGAACTGCGAGGCGTGAGCAAGACTTTCGTCAGGCGCAATGTGCAGGCTCTCGACAAGGTGGATCTGGTGCTGCGGGAGGGCACTTTCTCATCGATCATCGGGCCGAGCGGGTGCGGTAAATCCACCTTGCTGAAGATCATGGCAGGCTTGCAGCCGCCGTCGTCAGGCAGTGTCGTTCTCGAAGGCAAGCCGGTGATGGGACCTCGTCGGGACATCGGCATGATGTTCCAGCAGGCTACCCTATTCCCCTGGCGGACCACCCTTGAGAACATCGTGCTGCCGATCGAGATCCGCGACGGCAAGGGGGCCGCTCGGGCCAAGCACGGTCAGGCGCGCCAGCTTCTCGATCTTGTCGGCTTGAAAGGCTTCGAGAACGTATATCCAAGCGAGCTTTCCGGCGGCATGGCGCAGCGCGCGGCGATCTGCCGAATGCTGATCACTGAACCCGCGGTCCTGCTGCTCGATGAGCCGTTCAGCGCACTCGATGAATTGAGCCGCGACTTCATGAACATGGAGCTGCAGAGGATCTGCCTGGAGCGCAACGCGACATCCTGCCTCGTAACCCACTCGATTCCTGAGGCCGTGATCCTGTCGGACGTGGTGTACGTGATGTCGCCGCGGCCGGGCCGTTTCGTTGAGGCCATCACGGTCGACCTGCCCAGGCCGAGAACCTTGGACATGATGACCGATCCGCGCTTCGGAGCGCTTGTCCACCGCATCCGCAGTCATCTCGACAAAGGAGCGTTTCAATGACCCAGGCACAAGTCCTTGCTCCCGCCATTCCCGAACAGACCGTATGGGCAGAGCACGTTTCCTGGATCGACCGAGTTCCGCGTTGGGTGTCGATGCTGGCCCTGATGATCGGCTTCCTGGCCGTATGGCAATTCGTATATTTAATCGAACTGATCTCGCCCATCATTCTACCCAGTCCGATCGAGACGATCGAGGATCTGTTCGTGGTCGGCAGGAACCTGCTGACCGGCGACTACATGCTCAAGGCCCTATGGGTCACGACGCAGGAGGTTCTCCTCGGCTTCGTGATCGCTGTCGTTCTCGGCTTCGGGCTCGGTGTCCTTGTGGGCGAGACAGCTTTCGGCGAGAAGGCCGTCATGCCCTATCTGGTGGCCATCAACACGATGCCGAAGGTGGCATTCGCGCCCCTCTTCGTATCGTGGCTGGGCTTCGGCATCGCATCCAAGGTGGCGCTTGCTGCCTTCATCGCCTTCTTCCCGGTCATCGTCGGGACGGCGGCGGGCCTGCACGCGGCTGACCACAATGCCCGCATGCTGTTCAAGACGATGGGGGCAAGCCGTTGGCAGACTCTGGTGCAGCTCAAACTTCCCATTGGTATGCCCCACTTCTTCTCGGGGTTGAAGAACGCTGCGGTGCTGGTCGTCGTCGGTGCCGTGGTGGGGGAGTTTCTGGGCGGCGGAAAAGGCTTCGGGGAGTTGATCCGCGTGGCGGCAGCTCAGCTCAATACTCCACGCGTGTTCTCGCTGATCATCTACCTGAGCCTGCTCGGGCTGGCGACATTCTGGATCGTAGCCTGGGTCCAGCGCCGGTTCGTGTTCTGGCATAAGGAAAGCGTTACAGAGGAGACTCTTGCGCAATAGAGGGAGTGCGGCGTTCCGGCGGTTGACCTTCATCGGCCGCCGGGACATTCCGCTCTGAATCACACCTTGCGCGAGCTGCGTCATGAACAAGATCGAAAAGATAACTGCGGCAACCTCGGTCTACGAGAGGCTTCGCCAGGACATTCTGAACGGCGGAGTGCGGCCGGGACAGAAACTCCTGATCGACTTCGTTTCCGAGCGGTACGGAGCCGGCCTCAATCCGGTCCGAGAAGCTCTCAACCGTCTTTCTTCCGAAGGGCTGCTCGAGCGAAAGGATCAGCGAGGCTTCTTCGTACCGCCGGTGAGCATCGAGGGCTGGCGCGAGCTGGTGAAGACCCGATGCTGGCTCGAAGGCAAGGCCCTTGAAGAGGCCATCAAGAATGGCGACCAGTCCTGGGAGGAGCGCATCGTCGTTGACTTCCACCATCTCTCACGCACTCCATGGAAGCTGTCCGAGGAGGATACGAGCACCAATCCTGCGTGGGAGGATCGTCACCGCGCTTTCCATCTCGCCCTGATCGCAGCCTGCGGCTCGTCGATTCTGATCGGAATCTGCAAGGACCTGATGGATCAGGCGCAGAGATATCGCTTCATTTCCGTGGCGTCATCGAAGCGCTATCGGAACACCCTGGAAGAGCATCGCGCTCTCATGGAAGCCGCGCTTGATCGCAAGGCGGATCTGGCCGTCGAGCGGCTCATCGAGCATTACCAGACGACGCTCAGGCACATCGAAGATCAAATTCACCCCACGCCCAAGATCAGATTGGATCGCTCGCCGCCCGGCTGACGGAGGCGTTCAGGGCAACTGCGTCTGCTCGACAGTCCATCCCATTTTAATAATCATCTTAAACAAACAAGGAAACCTCATGAAGCTGCTACGCTACGGTCCGCTCGGCCAGGAAAAGCCAGGCCTTCTCGATCAGAATGGCGACATCCGCGACCTCTCCGGTGTCGTTCCGGATATCGCGGGCGCGGTCCTGTCGAATAAAGAGCTTGAGCGGCTGCGCAGCATCGATCCATCCACGCTGCCGCGGGTCCAGGGTCATCCGCGCATCGGTCCATGCGTCGGGCAGGTGGGCAAGTTTATCTGCATCGGTCTCAACTATTCCGATCACGCAGCCGAGCCCGGCATGGCCGTGCCGCCTGAGCCCATTGTCTTCATGAAGGCGACCAGCTCCATCTGCGGTCCGAATGACGATATCGAAATTCCGCGCGGTTCCGAAAAGACGGATTGGGAAGTTGAGCTCGGCATCGTGATCGGCAAGGCTGCGAAATACGTGGACGAAGCCGAGGCGCTTGAGCATGTGGCAGGCTATTGCGTCGTCAATGATGTCTCGGAGCGCTCTTTCCAGATCGAGCACTCAGGCCAATGGACGAAGGGTAAGAGCGCCGACACTTTCGGACCGATCGGCCCCTGGCTTGTCACGCGCGATGAAGTCTCCAATCCCCAGAGCCTCCAGATGTGGCTGGAAGTGGATGGCAATCGCTATCAGAACGGCAGCACGGAGACGATGGTCTACGGGGCCGCGTTCCTGGTCAGCTACCTGAGCCAGTTCATGAGCCTTCAGCCGGGCGATGTCATCGCGACCGGTACACCGCCCGGCGTCGGCATGGGAATGAAGCCCCCGGTCTATCTGCGGCCCGGCAATCGCGTTCGCTTGGGCATCGAAGGCCTTGGCCAGCAGGATCAGCTCGTCAGGAGCTGGAACGGACAGGGCTAGGCTTTCCTGAGCATTAAAGGGGGAGGCGGCAAAACTCCGACAGGCTGCCTCTCTTAATCACCGTCAACACTAGCACGCGAAGACCGGGAGGCGTCGATGAAGATTGGCATCATTGGACTTGGCCGTATGGGCGCTGCCCTTGCAACGCGGCTTCAGGGCTGCGGGCATGAGCTCGTGGTCTGGAATCGCACGCCTGAAAAGGCCAAGAGCCTCGTTGAGGCTGGCGCCGTGCTTGGCGCATCTCCGGCCGCTGTCGTCGGACAGACCGAGGCGATCATCACCTGCGTTTTAGACGCGGATGCTTTGGAGAATATATTCAATGGCGATCAAGGAATTCTAACCACGGATTTGAACGGTAAACTGTTCATAGAGACGAGCACTGTCCAGCCCAAGATGCAGCGTGCCCTTGCCGAGCAGGTCAACGCAAAAGGCGGAGCCTATGTGGAGTGTCCGGTGAGTGGTTCGACAGGGCCAGCCCGTGAGGGCCGGCTGATCGGCCTTGTCGGCGGCACGCCCGAAGCGGTTGCCCGCGCCCGCCCGATCATCGAGCAGTTCTGCCGTCGCGTCGAACATGCCGGGCCGGTCGGCTCCGGGGCTAGCCTGAAGCTTGCCGTGAACCTGCCCTTGGTCGTCTATTATCAGGCGCTGGGTGAAGCTTATGCGCTTTGCCGCCATCTCGGCATCGAGCCGGAGCGGATCATCGACCTGTTCTCGGATACATCCGGCGGCGCCAATATTCTCAAGGCGCGCGGAGCCATGATCGCGAATGGAATGCGCGGAGATGAGCCGCAGCCCGTGACTTTCGATGTCGATTCCTTCCGGAAAGACCTGCGAACCATGATCGCAGAGGGAGGCGAACTCGGTCTTTCGCTTCCCGTCGCCGAACGCACACTCTCCGTCTACGACGAGGCGAGCCAGCAGGGCTGGGGTTCTCGGGATGGAACCAGTCTGGCCGGGTATTGGTCTAGCCGGACCTGAGGCAAAATTTCAAAAAAGACGGAAGGATGAGCCGGCTGGTTGGCTCATTTCTTGGACATGGAGCCGCACTGAAAGCCGAGATTGCTGAGACTGACAACACGTATTCGAAACAGGTGCCGTTTGATCGTCTCCTGCGATGATGGTGCATCTTTATAACGAGCACCTTGGGGATGATGGTTCGCGTCTTATAGGGTGAGCCACGATGAAGCAGGTCGGATTGGTTCAGGCAACTAATCTTGAGCATATCCGTTATCGTTGTTCCATATTCCCGATTTTGATCAAAGGTGATGGTCAATATGCTCTCGAAGCAGTTCTCCATTTCCCTCCTCGTTTCCTGTTTGGCTATTGCATGCCCTGTCCAGTTTCAGCTCGGGCTATCATCCGGCAATACCGTCGCTCTGACCGATGCCGCCGCCTTCGCAAGAGGCGACAATGATGGAGGCAACGGTGGCGGTAATGGCAATGGCAACGGTAATGGAGGCGGAGGTCAGGGAGGGGGGAACTCAGGCCGCGGCGAAGGTGGAAACGGTGGTGGCAACGCCAACGGCGGCGGAAATGGCAATAACGGCAATGGTAATGCCAATGGAGGAGAGAATCCCGGTCGCGGAGGCGGAAACGGTGGGGGCAACGCCAGCGGCGGTCAGGGCAATGGCGCCTCGGGCGGAGGCCGTAATGGCGCAGGCAGTGATAATGGAAAAGGTCAAGGTAACCAGGGCGGTAATCCAAACGGGAACTCCGGACGTGGCAGCCCAGGAGGCAATGGACAAGGAAACGCTAACGGAACCGGCCAAGGGCGAGGCAACGATAATGGCGCTAATCGTGGCAATAGCTCTGCCCAAAATCCCTCATCATTGGGAAATCCTACGGCTGGATCGAACTCACAAGCGCCTGCTGGGTTGCCGGGCCTTTTAGGAGCGCTCGTCGAGAGCTTCCGCCCAGCCAACACACAGGCAGCACCTGTAAAAGCCAAGCAAGATACGTCACAGAGTAGAGCGAAGGCTTCAGTCCCTAGCGGCAAGTCCGCCAAAACTCAGGCAGGCGCAAACCGCAAAGCTTCAAAGGAAGAGAATGCCAAAAATCCCGCGAAAAATTCTGCCAAAAGTGCCAGCCAAAATGTCCAGCGCCCCATAGCTGGCGCTGACGGGCAAAACAGCCTCCCGCAGCCACGCTATGCATCGCGCTCCATCGTCACGGCAGGCCTCACGCCCGCACAGCTCGGCCGCTTGGCCGCGCAGGGCTTCAGGAGCGAGAGCGTAACCAAGGGCACGATTGTAAACGTGGCCCGGCTCCGCGTTCCTCAAGGGATGTCTCTCTCTCAAGCGCGAAGAGCTGTTCGAATGGTCGATGCCGCAGCCGTCACCGATCTCGATCATTATTACTATACGGATGAAGGCCCAGGCCTGTGTGACAGCCAGGCTTGTGAAATGGCCTCCCTCGTCGAGTGGAATCCCGAGATCGTCGGTCAATGCGCCGCAATACCTGAACTCGGGATGATCGACACGGCAATCGACCCTACTCATGCAGCCTTGAAGGATCAGGTGATCGACTTGGTGGGGATCCCTAAGAACGGACTTCCTGCCTCAAGGCCTGATCATGGAACGGCAATCGCGGCGCTTCTCGCGGGGCGTAGCGACAGCGAAACTCCAGGCTTGCTGCCGAACGCCAGGGTTATCGCGGTTGATGCTTTCTCCTTTGACGGCGCCAGCAATGACCGTACCGACGTAGTGTCCCTCGTTCAGGCTTTGGAGGCTCTTGTCGAACGCCGTGTTCGGATCATCAACATGAGCCTGTCCGGACCGCCCAATAGCGTTCTCTTGCAAGCCATCAAAGCTGCTCAGGCGAAAGGCGTTCTGATTATTGCCGCCGCGGGGAATAACGGCCCTGGGGCAGAACCATCCTATCCTGCCGCCTATGACGGCGTCATTGCCGTGACGGCGGTCGACAACCAGCGCAAGGTTTATGCGCGGGCGACACGGGGATCCTATGTTGACCTTGCCGCACCTGGTGTCGGAATCCGTACGGTTTCCGCTTCTGGCGCGACCGTTCTTCGGAGCGGCACTTCGTACGCAGTTCCTTACATTACGGCGGCCGCAGCCTTGGCGCAGGCGCATGACCCCAATGTCGATGCCAAGGAACTTCGGGTGCGTCTGGAGCAGAGCACTCAAGATCTCGGTGAACCTGGACGCGATACGACCTATGGCCACGGACTTATTCAGATGTCTCACTTGTGTCCGCTGCCGCAGGATGAACAGCCTATCGCCCAATCGAGCTCCGCGATGAGCGTGGCAGCCCCGCGATAAAGGCCTTCGCCGATGTCTCACTCGGATGCGGAAAGTGCCTTTTTCTCAAGAGATGGTTCGAGCGGGTCACCCGCGTTCAATCCTTGCAGATAGGAGCTTATCAGATCGCCGCCATCCGCCGGAGCGTAGCCGGATGCCTGAGCCGGTTCGACCAGCGCGAACGTGATGTTCCAATCCGATTTGGAGCGGCAGGCAACGGCATTGGCTTTGCCTGAGGCGTCTTGAAGGGTGAACTCTCGGCAAAGGGCTCCGCTTTCTGATTCGTAGGTCGCTATTACCCGGAATTGACCTGCCTCGAGGTTCTGTGATTGGCCTGAAGCTACCCTGCCGAGTGCAGCTTGAACGGAAGAACTCTCCAAACTGGCAACAAGGCTCTGTTCGGTGAATGCGGCACCGTCCGTCCATCGTCCCGCGAAGAAGATGCCGACGCCGATCGCAATGGCAGCCATGGAGGCCGCCATCAGCAGCAGATATTGCGGCAGGCGCGACCGAGCCGCAGCCCTTGGCCTGGCTGCGCCAGCATTTAGCATCGTCTCTGTCTTGGTATTTTCTAGGCCTCTTCCTTCGGCAGCCGACACTTGCCGTACGACCTTCGCCCGTAAGGTTGGAGGGACAGCAAGATAGTCATCTGTCGAGAGCGCGGTTTGGACCAGGCGACGGCTTCGCGTGTATCCGGCAACCCGCTGACGCAATTCGGAGTCGCGAGCCATGGCCTCTTCGACGGCGCTTCTGACCGGCTCGTCGAGTTCTCCGTCGGCATAGGCCATCAGAATTTCATCGGTCAAATGAATGCGAGACAAGGCTTCCCCCTCTCAACTCGGCTCTTTCCTTCAGGCGGCATCTGTAGCCTCGACAATACGTTTTCTGGCTCGCGCCAAGCGACTCATCACGGTGCCGATCGGAACACCCAAGACCTCGGCGGCCTCGCGATAGGCGAGATCCTCGACGCAGACAAGAACAAGGACCTCTCTCTGCTCTGCCGGCAATTCCGCAATCGCACGCTGAACATCTGCCAGGGTTAGTTTGCTGACGATCTGGCTTTCGCCGCTGTCCTGATCCATGAGACGGTCTTCGTAGTTGTGCACGTCATCCATCATCCCGTCGCCCTTATGATGGCGCAGATGGTCAATCCAGGAGTTGCGCAGGATCCGGAAAACCCATGCGTCCAGACGTGTTCCAGCCGTCCAGCTTTCCGCGTTCAAAAGCGCCTTCTCACAGGCTATCTGCACCATATCGTCGGCAAGAGTCGGCGAGCGGGTCAGGGTCAGAGCAAAGCGTCGAAGCCGGGGAAGCAGCGCCACTAACTCATGCCCGATCGCCGCCATACATCCCTCGCTTGATGCCCGGTCCCTCTGAGAACGGAAGACATGTCTCATCTATTCCCGGGGCAAGATAACTCACTGCCGGGGCTTGGCAATGAGGTCGGCACTCAAGAATTTTTGGCCGCGCGGGAATAAATCGCATGCAGGCTCCGTTATCGGAGGTTCGCGGAGACTGCATGATGAGTGCTGCATCAGATTTTGAGTGGAAAGAGACCTATCGCGCCCGCCTCGACGGGTTGGAAAGTGTGCTCGCGGCCATGATCGACCTGCTCATCGCCCAGGATGTGGATTTGGGAAGCGATCTCGCGCGCCGTTTGGTTTCACTGGAAGCGCTCATGCGTGAGCAGAACGCTCATTTGGCAAGTCTCAAAGCCGTCCGCCGCTTCCGAGATTTGGTTGAGGACGAGGCGCAGTTATCTGACAACTCTCCCTTGCCGTTTCCTAGTGTCACGAAGTTTTGCTCCTGCGATAATTCGTATAATTCAATTATTTGCTGAAAAAAGATCGTCTTTATTGAAGGCCGATCTTTATTTATTTAATAAAATTCCGTATAAATAATTTACTACTTTTAGTTATACAATAAATTGGAACTGGTATATTTAAAATTTGTTTACTCCATGTGAGAGCATGGGGTTTATTCAATGAATAAAGATAAGCAAATGGCTGACTTCGAGGCCTCCAAATTCCATCCGTCTGTTATGTCGCTTCAAAAGGCGTCTCTCGCATTTGCTACGTCTTTGTCGGCCTTTATCGGCATAAGCCTTTTGTTGGCCAGCATTTGATCCGCATTTCCGAACATATGCAGGTTTGAGCTTATAGTTCGGCAAGCCCAGCAATCCACATCGGCAAGATGAATGGTTCCGCTCGCGGGACTTGGCGGCATCCGGTCTGTCGATGACGGCAATTCGGACGGCTAGTTCAATCTGTAGATCACAGCATAGGTCGCTGAATCTACAATAACGCGTTGACTTCCGATCACTGCGTAGCTGTACGATTTGTGTCCTGGAATCTCTTGAAGAAGTATGGCTTCCGGGGAAGCGGTCGTAATCCTCATTTCATCATGATTGCGCTCAGTCAGTGAGTGGCTGATGAGTTCGAACGTCCTTCGTGCAATTTGAATCATGCTTGTATCGAATATGTCGAGGTGAAATGAAGCGCCCTCTGAGATCTCTCCGTTCCGAGCATGAAACAACGACTGCGCACCCACTCCAGAGACGCTCAATGTGAGAATGAACAGAGCTAGACGATAAGAAGCGCGCACGAGTGCCAGCCATCATTTCGAAGTCATTTTTGAAAGAACGGATGGCGCTGCGCTTCTATTCCATATGCGCCTCAAATTTTCTTATATACTGACAAATACTCGCGCTTGGCTTAAGGGTGGTGCATAAATTCGCGTTCATGCAGATGAACGTAAGTTGAAAATATCATGAAAACTTGAGGGTGCGTGAAACTACTTGAAGCGGCGCGCGTTTGCAGGGCAACGGATGTTTGATCCGGAGCAACTTCAGGAGTGATAGATGTTCAAGAAAGTTCTTCTGGCCAGCGCAGTTCTCGTAACGATCGCCCCGGCTGCCGCCTTCGCACAATCGGGTGGCGCAGCAGCAGGCGCAGCAACCGGTGCTGTAGGCGGTGCCATTGTCGGCGGCCCAGTCGGTGCGGCAGTCGGCGGAGTCACCGGCGCGATTGTTGGCGGCATTGCTGATCAGCAGCAGCCGGAGTTCCGCCAGTATGTCACGACCCAGAAGGTGCCTTCCTACGCATATAAGGAGGAAGTGCGCGTGGGAACCGTCCTGCCTGAGAGCGGTGTGATCTACCATGAGGTCCCCACGCAGTACAAGGTAAAGGGTTATCGCTACACGGTTGTGAATGATACTCCGGTTCTGGTTGAACCCAGCTCGCGCAAGATCGTTCAGGTCATCCGCTAAGCTGCGGATTGCAAGAGAAGAAAGTGTGGGCAGCCTCTTGAGGCTGCCCACATACATCTCGCCTGCTCGCGCGGTCCAATGAAAAGAGCGACGCGCTTGGACTGCTCAACTCCAATAGGTATCGATGTCGATGAGCTCCCGCATTTCGTCGCACGGAATGAGCGGCGGCTGAAGCACGGCCTTTGGAATGAAATGGCTTGTTGAATTGAGGGGCGATGGCCCTTTTGCTCGTGCACGCATCAGAAAAAATAAGGAAATCCATTCATGCGTAATATCCTACTTTCATCCGGGGCTGTCCTCGCCTTGACGCTCGCCTCTGCTCCAGCGTTCGCTCAGACTCAGTCCCCGGGAGCGTCGGAAACCGCACCGGGCCAAATCAAACCGCCAGCCATTTCGCCTGACGTTCCAGGCAAGTCTGAGAGTGCGCCGGGCCAGAACCGCTCGACCATGTCGTCCGATGCTCCTGGTCGGTCCGAGGCTGCTCCCGGCCGCAGCCAGAGTTCAACCATATCGTCCGGCTCTTCGTCGCAGCAGAGCGGTCAACCCGAACGTCCGAATGCGGCCGACAGCAACTCAAGTTCGCAGATCTCCACCCAGGCGTCCGAGGGCCAGAAGCGGCTTCAGCAGGATCAGTCCAAGTCTGCGAATGATCAGCGCGCAAATCCGACCAAGGGATCCAATTCGGCTTCCCAGTCGTCGGGCGACAATCGCCAGGAGCCCACATCGAGTTCGGCCCAGCGGCAGAATGCTCAGCCGGAGCCGAGCGCTACCGTGCAGCAGAACTCCGCTTTCCAGCAATCTGGTTCAACCGGCTCCTCAACCAATGCCGTTGCGAATCTGAACACTGAGAAGCGCTCAGAAGTGACCGAGGCTTTCAGCAGCACGAATGTGAATACCGTCACGAACGTATCCTTCAACGTGTCGGTCGGTACGACGATCACGGAGGACATTCGTCTTGCGCCCCTGCCGACCGAAGTGGTGCGGATCGTCCCGCAGTATCGAGGCTATCAATACATCGTGGTGCGCGAAGAAATCGTGATCATTGAACCCAAGACTAAGAAGATCGTCGAGGTGATTCATAAAACCGGTGGTTCACGCAAGTCGGCATCGATCAGCCTCAGCAGCGAACAGCGCAGGAAGTTCAAGACCACGGTTGAAACGACGGGATCCACCCGCGCGAGCACATCGCGGATCGAGATCCGTGAAGGTGTCGTCCTTCCGCAGGAGGTCGAGATTCTCGATGTTCCTCAGACCATCATCTCGGACGTCCCGGAGCTCCGCACTTATCGGTATGTCGTGATCGGCGACGAGATTGCGCTGGTTGAGCCAAGCACCCGTCGTGTGATCGAGGTGATCAATTAAAGGACCACGCAGTCGGTAGCCTTATCGAAGTCCAAGTATCATCGGAGCGCTTCACGGCGCTCCGATGATCGCCTTTAGGGCCTCTAGATCAGTTCGCATATTCAGGTGTTCGTTTCATTCGCGGCAAGGACCCGCTGACGCAGGTTACGGAAATGATCCACCATTGCCAGCCTGGCTGCATTCGGGTCGCGGTCTCTGATGGCCTCGAATATCGGCTGATGCTCTCCCTGCAGCGCGCGCCAATCCTGCACGCCGACAATCGATTTGAAGCCGACCTGTTTGGACGTTTGCAGAAGGCGTTCGCTAATCTCTTCCAGGATCGGGTTGGCTGCGGCCTTGGCGATAGCCCCATGGAACTCGCCGTTGAGGTCGAGGTCCATGAGGTTTTCAGATGGTTCTGCGGCAATCGCAAGAAGCGGCCTCTCGATTGCGGCCAGCTGTTCCGGCGTAGCCCGCTCAGCAGCGAGTTCAGCGAGTTTGGTCTCGACCGCTTCGCGAGCTTCCCAGATCCGTAACAAAACATCGCGGTTGGCAGCGAGTTCCGACGATCTCAGCTTGCTCGGGTCCAGCACCCTCGTTGACCGCAGATAACGTCCGCCACCTTGGCGGCTTTCCACCACGCCTTGGGTCTCTAGGACGCGAAACGCCTCGCGCAGCACCGGGCGCGAGACCCTCCAACGCTGCTGCAACTCACGCTCGCTCGGAAACCGTTGATTTAAGGTGATGTGCCCCCGTTCGACGAGGGAGGCGATCTGCTTAATGATTTCCTCGGATAGGCGCGTATTCCGAACCGGGGCAAAATCCGCCTCAGTCAGATGGCTGGCCGCGTCCTTGTCCAATGCTGCTCTCCTTAGTTCGTTCTCCGATGTCTACACCGATCCGTAAAAACCTGACCAGAAGAAAATCAATAAAACTTAGATAACTGGGTTGCCCAATTTTATAAATGTTGGTACCCATGGTGTGTCTCATGGAGGAACCAGCTTGATGAATGTCCGGCCGTCTTGGGTGGAGCAGTTCCCCGGCAATTTTCAATGGTCCAATGCCCTTCTCGTCTGCAAAGGCATGGCGCCCTACGGAGCGGTCTCCCTCGCCGATCTCGACCGGATCGTCGACCGGTTGGCGCAGAGCGATGTTACGCCTGAAAACTGGTACCGTGAGTGGAGCGCTGTCGGGCGCCAGAGTGAGGAGCTCGCGAAAGAGGCTGATGAGCGGGGAAGTGCCCGCACAGCAGGCTCCTATTATCTGAGAGCAGGAAATTACCTTTATACCGGGGAGCGCTTCCTCAAGCCTGGCCCTGAGAAGGAACAGGCCAGCCGCGAGGCCTTCCGTTGCTACCACGAGGGAATTCGTCGGCGGTTCCCGCAGATCGAATTTGTCGAACTTCCCTATGGCGACAAGTCGCTGCCGGCCTTGTTCATGCCTGCGAAGGGTGTCGATGGCAACGCGCCCTGCGTTATCATCTTCAACGGGATGGATAACTGTAAGGAGATGAGTATTCTCTTCGTCGGCTTGGAGCTGTCGGAGCGCGGCTTTCACACCCTTGCTGTCGATGGGCCGGGGCAAGGGGAAACGATGCGACTTCGCGGCATCCACGCTCGGCATGACTACGAGGTCCCGGCTGCGGCCGCCATCGACTGGCTGAGCGCGCGCTCCGACGTCGACGACAAGAGGATCGCCGTTCTCGGATACAGTTTCGGCGGCTATTACGCCGCACGAATTGCGGCCCATGAGCCGAGGATTGCCGCTGCCATTGCCCTCACGGCGGGTCACTGGGATCTGGCTGCATTCCAACGCGAGGTCATGGAAAAGGCGAGGGCGGAGCAGAAATCCGTCGCCCAATCGAACTTTCAGTTCCAATGGGTGGTCGGCGCGCCCGACTCTGAGAGCGCCCTTCGCATCGCCGAGGATTTTAGCGTGAAGACAGTCGCGCACGAGATACGCTGTCCGATTCTGGTCACGCATGGGGGCAAGGATCGGGTTGTCCCTGTTGCTAATGCGCAGAAGCTGTTCGATGCAATCCCGGAGACAACAGACAAGACGCTGCGAATTTTCCAAGAGGAGGAGGGCGGGAGCGCTCATGCGCATGTCGATGACCGTCCCGCTGGAATCGCATTCGCTGCGGATTGGCTGGCCGAGCGCTTCCATCCGGCAGCAAGGTCGGGAGGCCCTGCCGATGCTTGATCAGGATGCTCCCTATTGCCCGCCGCCCTCCACGGAGTTGAGCGTGCCATCGCTTCGCGTGCCGGCTGGCGCGTGCGACTGCCATGTTCACGTCTTCGGCCCGCGCGAGCGTTATCCCTACCAGCGCAATCGAGCCTATACGCCCTATGACTGCACGCCCGACATGCTCTTCAGGCTGCACTCGGTTCTGGGGATCGAGCGGGGCGTCATCGTCCAGGCCAGTGTCCACGGAACCGACAACAGCGCGATACTGGACGCCGTGGCGTGGGCGCCCGATAGGCTCAGGGCGGTCGCCTCCGTGTCTCGTGATGTCACTGACCAGGAACTCGCCCGGCTTCACGAGGGCGGAGTCCGCGCCATCCGGGTCAATATGGTGGACAAGGGCGGAATGCCCTTCGAGTCCCTCGACGAGCTGGTCGCAATGGGCGAGCGCATCAAAGACATGGGTTGGCATATCGAACTCCTCGTCCATGTTGAGGAAGTCGAGGAGCTGCCGGAAATCGTGTCGCGACTGGCGGTGCTCGTCTCGGTCGGGCATCTCGGTTATACGAAAACACACCTAACTGTGAACCACCCGGGTTACAGACGCTTTCTCGGGTTGGTTGCGGATGGACGTTGCTGGGTCAAGCTGACCGCGCCGTATCGCATCTCGGGAGAAGACCGCGTTCCATATGCTGATGTCAGGCCTTTTGCCGAGGCACTGGTGGAGGCGGCTCCGTCTCGGCTGGTTTGGGGATCGGACTGGCCGCATGTGATGCAGGTCAAGGCGATGCCGAATGATCCCGATCTTCTCGATCTATTGGGAGATTGGGTAACCGACGAAGCAATCTGCCGCAAAATTCTAACAGATAATCCTGCCGAGCTATACAACTTCAATAACAAGGCTTCGGCAGCATCGAACTCACATGAAGTGAGATAGCCATCAGGCCGCCAGGTCTGGAGGCATTGATGTGATGTGGTTGCATGATTGGCCATGCGCCATGTCGTTAGGGAGAAACCATGCCAGCAATGTTCAGACTCGCTCATGCGACGACGCTCGCGTTGTCCACGTTCGTTGCCTTTGCGCCCATGTCGTTCGCACAGAATGCCCGGGCGCCTGTCGGAGCAATCGAGATATCCGTCGGATGCGCCGCTGGTTGCACGCCCGACGTTCTCATGCGCCGGGCCGCCAAGATCTGGAACGATGAGAAAATCATCCAGAACCCGATCGTGATCGTAAACCGTCCAGGGGGCGGGATGACGACGGCAATGAATTTCGTGCTTGACCGGCCAGGCAACGAAAACAACCTCATGGCGCTTGCCGAGCCGGTCTTCTCCACGCCGATCGTGCAGGGAAAGGAACCTGCCTACAATAAGTTCACTCCCTTGGGCGTTTTCGTACAAACGCAGCTGATGATCCTGACGCAACCCAACAGCCCGAACAAAACGCTGAAGGATGTCATCGAAGACGCGCGTGCCCGACCGCAACAGGTGCGTGTCGCCGGTTCGAGCGCAGGTGCCACCGACGATCAGATCATGGGCCTTCTTGAGAAGGCGGGCGGAGTGGATATGACGTTCATTCCGCATTCCGGCGGCGGCGCTGCACAAGCCACGTTCCTGGGTGGCAACACGGAGCTGATCGTCCTGACGCTCGACGAAGCACTGCCGCACGTTCAGGCCGGAAAGGCCAGGGCGCTGGCGATCCTCAACAACGAGCGTCGGACAGAAGAAGCTCTCAAGGATGTGCCGACGGCCAAGGAGCAAGGCATCGATGTCGCCTGGGAGCAGGTTTTCGGTCTTCTCGGTGCGCCGAAGCTGGATCCTGCGGTAACAGCCTGGTGGAGTGAGAAGATTCAGGCCCTGGCGCAAACTGAAGCCTGGAAGGCAGCGCTCAAGCAGAACTACCTTGGTGCCACCGTGTATGTCGGCGACAGCTTGCCGCAGAACATGGATCGCTTCCACGAGCGCCGGCTTGAAGTGTTGAAGCTCATCGGCGCCGCAAAGTAACGAGGTAAAGTCATGAAGCGCTTCCAGCTCATCGCCGCAGCGGTTCTCGGTGCAGTGGCGTTGGTTATTATTCTCGGAACGGCGGGCCTTGAGTTCTGGAGCGGCATTTCGCCTGGACCGCGCTTCATGCCCATTCTCGTCGGAACGGCGATCCTCGTGTTGTCCGCGCTGTATATGTACGAAGTCAATCAGCACGCGACGGACGCGGCGATTGATTTTCCTACAGGCAGCGATGGCCGAAGGATCATTTTTATCGCGCTCGCGATCATTGCATTCGCCTTGATCGCGGTCCCGCTGGGAATCATCGTCGCCGCCTTCGTGTTCATCCTTGTCACCTTGTTGCTCATCCTCCGACAGCCTCTGTTGCCGAGCCTGTTGGCATCAATCGTTACGATTGGGGTGATCTACTCAATCTTCGTCGCTTGGCTCGATCTGCGCCTGCCGGTCGGGATCTTTGGAATATAATTGGGAGTGTTCGCTATGGGTGGCTTCGGAGGAATCGTTGAAGGCTTCGCGGTGGCGTTCACATGGTCCGGCATTGTCGCGGTCTTTTTCGGCGTGCTGATCGGGCAGGTGGTCGGCGCACTACCGGGCTTGGGCCCTGCGGCGGGCATGGCGCTGCTGCTGCCGATCACCTTTGGTATGGAACCCACCGCAGCGATTATGATGCTGGCGGGCATTCTTTACGGCGGAATGTATGGTGGGACGCTCACTTCCGTCCTGATCAATGTTCCTGGAGAATCGTCCAGCGTGATGACTGCAATCGACGGCCACCAGCTCGCCCGCGAGGGCCGTGCCGGTGCGGCTTTGTCGGTGTCCGCCATCGGATCATTCTTTGCAGGCATCACCGGAACGTTCGCGCTGGCGGTCGCAGCCGTTGCTATCAGCTCCGTTGCTTTGCAGTTCAATGCTCCGGAATTCTTCCTGCTGGCTATTCTTGGAATTATCGCGACAGCGAGCCTTGGCACAGGGTCTCCCGTAAAAGCCCTTTTGATGGCAGGATTCGGTCTCGCGATCGCGCTCGTCGGCGTCGATCCCATCAGTGGGCTCAACCGCCTGACATTCGATACGAATGCCCTTCTGGAAGGGATCGACTTTCTGCCGGTCGCGATTGGCTTGTTCGGCATCGCCGAGGTGCTTGTATCGCTTGAAAGCATCAAGCGTGAACCGGTGTTGCCGGCTCGTCTGAAAGACATGTGGCTTACGAAGTCGGAATGGATGGCCAGCCGCATGGCGATTGCCCGAGGTACGCTGATCGGGTTTCTGGTCGGGCTCATGCCTGGCGCGGGAGCAACCATCGCCGCCTTTCTTGCTTATGTGACCGAGCGTCGCTTTTCCAAGAAGCCGGAGCGTTTCGGGCATGGCGCGCTCGACGGCGTGGCCGCTTCGGAGAGCGCCAACAATGCGTCGGTCACCGGCGCCCTCGCTCCGATGCTTGCCTTGGGAATCCCCGGTTCGACGGGTACTGCCGTGTTGCTCGCCGCGCTGGTTCTGCAGGGCATTCGGCCGGGCCCGACACTGATGACGGATCAGCCCGTTCTTGTCTGGAGCCTGATCGCCTCGATGCTGCTTGGCAACATCATCCTGCTGATCATGAACCTCCCGCTGGCGCCACTTTTTGCGGCATTATTGCGAGTTCCATATGTCTATCTCGCCCCAGGCATCATCATCTTCTCCTTGATCGGAGCCTATGCGGCGACCTTGAGTTACTCGACCATGGTGACCGCAATGGTGTTCGGCGCAATCGGCTATGCCATGATCAAGCTCGATCTTCCGAGAGCGCCTCTGGTTTTGGCTCTCGTGCTTGCCCCTCTCATGGAGGAGTCGCTGCGACAGTCGCTCCTCCTGTCGTTGGGGAGCCCTATGATCTTCCTCAACCGGCCGTTCGCAGCGCTTCTGCTCGGATTGGTGCTCCTCTTTTTGGCGCTGCCGTTTATCCTGCGGCGCTTCAAGGCTGCGGGTCAGGTCGCATAAAAGGCATCTGTTGGAGCAAGCGCAAGAAATTCAGCCGCTGGGGAGATGTCTCCAGCGGCCTTGTCTTTGTCGAAACAGGTTTGCTGCTATGGCCCTTTTGCCAAGGCATCCAGGATGATCTGAACCAGCCGACCCGCCGGCGCGTTCCTCGGCCAGAGCAATCCGACCTCACGCGAGGCGCTTTTCTCCGGCATGTCGAGACGCACGATGTTCATGGTCTCTTGCCAGGGCGCTGACCAGTCCGGAAGAAGCGAAACACCAAGCCCGTTCGCGACCATCACCGCAATCGCTTCAAGAGAATCGAGTTCCAGCCAGTCGCGTGGAAGGATGCCGTTCTGTTGAAGATAGTGATCGACTAGGCGCCCACCCCAATTGCTTCGGTCATAACGAATGAAGGGCTGACTGCGCAAAAGCTCATGCGGGTCGGCTTCCTTGAAGGCTCGAGGAGCCATCAGGATCAGTTTCTCCGAGCGCAAGGTTTTCCACTCGAGTGTCTTCGGTATCGGAAAAGGCGGACGAACAAGGATTGCCGCATCAATCTTCTCGTCCATGAGGCTTTGATAGAGATCTGCGGAAGTGCCAGGCAGAAGGAAGACCTCCATATTCGGCATATTATCGAAGATGAAACGCAGCGCTGGCGGCAGCATTCCGGTAAGTGCCGTCGATATCGCTCCGAGCCTTAGTTCACCAGAAGCTTGATCTTGCTGCGCTAGAAATCGTAGGCGGCGCACGTCGGAAAGAACTCGGCTGCTATGCTCCAGAATAGAACGGCCCGCCTCAGTCGGTTTTACACGTCTGCCCGCGCGAACCAGCAAGGGCATGCCGATCTCTTCTTCAAGCGCAGTAATCCGCTGGGCAACTGCTGCAGGAGTTATGCCGAGGCGGCGTGAGGCCTCCGCGAGAGAGCCAAGCTGCACGACTTGAACAAACGTCTCCAGAAAGCGGGTTTCCATAGTTTAATTTTTCTATCGTCTGAAGAGAGAAAAGCATAGCTCATTTTTGCATCCCTGCGCGGGTATAAGAGGGAAAAGGAGAGAAGCAGTGGATCTACAAATCGATAACAAGACCGCTCTCGTATTCGGTGCGGGTGGAGGTCTCGGGGGTGCAATTGCGCGTTCTCTGGCTGCGGAGGGCGCATCAGTGATCGTTGCAGATATTAACGGCGACGCAGCCGAGGCGACAGCCGAGTCCATAATTGGAGACGGCGGCAAGGCGCTTGCTATGAAATGGGACATCGCTGATCAATCGCTCATTCCGGAAATGCTCAATCAGGTGGCCGCCAAATTTGGGCCGGTCGATATTCTGGTCAACAATACCGGCGGCCCACCGCCAACCCCCGTAGCCGGTCAGCCGTCCGATGAATGGTCCAAGTATTTCGACCTGATGGTGCGGTCGGTGATCGCAATGACGGATGCGGTTCTGCCTGGCATGCGCGAGCGCAAATGGGGACGGATCATTACCTCGACATCGTCGGGCGTGGTCGCGCCAATTCCTAATCTTGGCATATCCAACAGCCTACGGCTTGCGCTCGTCGGCTGGTCGAAAACCCTCGCCCGCGAGGTTGGTCGCGATGGGATAACCGCAAACATCGTCCTGCCTGGACGTATCGCTACGCAGAGAATCGTTTTTCTGGACGAGCAAAAGGCGAAGCGGGAGGAGCGAACGCTCGACGATGTGGTCACGGAAAGCACCGGCTCTATCCCGGTTGGACGATATGGTGAGCCGCAGGAGTATGGCGACGCGATTGCCTTTCTGGCGAGCGGCCGCGCCTCCTATATCACCGGCTCGGTCATCCGGATCGATGGCGGCCTGATCACCAGCATCTAGGTGAGCCTTGCATGGCTTGACCTGATAATCGTCAATCCGTTGTAGGCACCCTTGCATAGACGAGGCGACGGAACCGCGGTGTTCGCCCCAGGCGTCAGCCGCGGTACTGCTCGTCGGTGACGTGCTCCATCCAATTCACGGGCGATCCGTTGAGTTTCTCCTGAATGGCAATATGGCTCATGGCGGTTGTCGCCGTGGCCCCGTGCCAATGCTTCTCGCCGGGCCCGAACCAAACGACGTCGCCGGGGCGTATCTCCTCAATCGGTCTACCTTCGCTCTGAATCCAGCCCAAGCCGGTCATCACAATGAGGGTCTGGCCGAGGGGGTGCGTGTGCCAGGCCGTGCGGGCGCCAGGCTCGAATGTCACGAGAGCCCCTGCAACGCGAGCGGGATCGGGTGCACTGAATAGCGGATCGACCCGAACTGTTCCGGTGAAATATTCCTCCGGTCCTTTCCCGGATGGCTGCGAGCCAGCTCTTTTGATGTCCATGGCCTAGCTTCTCCTGTCGTTGCACAGATGATACGTGCCGTCGATGATGAGAGATATAGTGTAAATGCGCCTGTTCCAGACAAATCTGGTTGAACCCGCGCACCTCTCTATGAGCGCCACGCAGAAAATGGCTCCCCGCATCCAATGAGCCTGTCAAGAATACTCCCAGAAGGCGCGGCTCGCGTCGCGGCGGATGCGGGTTCTGTCCGGCAGGATAGCGAGAACTCCAACAGCGCGATCTTCCGGCGCAGGACACATCGCCGCCGCAATGGCCATCGTTCCAAGGCACGCGCGTGGCAATGGCCAGCACTGTTCTGCTGGTTATGGGGCTCGTGTAACTTGGAGCGAAGATCGCGCCCATATAAGCGCGATTAGGGAGGGCCTGGCCGGAGACGTATATCGAACTGCCATCCGATCTCGCGAGCTGTTTTCTGCTCCGAGATGTTACGCCTCTGTTAGACAGGTTTCGAGATTGCCCGGGCGGCTCGGCTAAAGGATGTCAGCGGGGCTGACCTCGCATCGGCATCGCAGCTCCTCCGAAGGCGTCGTTGCGGATCCCCGGGGATTGGGTCGCCTGGGACGAAACGTAGTTCGGCGGCTGCGAGATCGAACCGGAGCTTGAGACGCAGCCTGCCAGTACAATACTTATTGCAAGCGTGATGACGATCGTTTGCATGATATCTCCTTGATCAGCGGTTGGATGCATTAGCGGTTCACGGACGTGGAAGTGGCGCCGATTCGCCTAATCACTGAAAACCCAGAGATCGATGTCTTCCTCGTTATCCAATCCCATGCGCCGGTTCTCCATCGCGGACCGGAAGCCCTCGATGGCGTGTACCGTCACGAGACGCAGCCGCGTCTTCTGTTCGGGAGTTAGGCTTTGGTAAAGCGGCTGCCAGGCATCGGCGAGCTTTTTCAAGCCTCCCGCGCGCTCGTTGAGGATATCGGCGCGTTGGCGATAGAGCTGCACCGGATCGATGTCGCGCGATTGGTCCATGCGTTCTCCTATCGCGGCGATCCGACGATAGCGTGTGTCGGCCCTCGAGCGGATCGCATCTTCCACGGCGGGCCAGAGCTTCTCCTGATCCGGGGTGAGCTGCAGTGCAGCCTTGATTGCCGCGACCCGAATATCGGTCAGCATCTTGAAATCGGCCTGACCGAGTCGACCGGCCTCTGGTGGGCCGGCAGAGCCCGAAGGAGTTTGCTGGGCATGAGCCACAGGCGCGCCAGCGATTAACAAAGCCGCTGCCACTCCGATAATTTCCCTTCGCATATCAATCTCCTAGAGGTTTCACGAATCTCAGCTTAGACACTGGGCTGCGGTCTGCTTGATGGCTTGGGACTCTTTCTTGCCAGTTTGAGACAGAAAGAATGCAGCCTGTATGCCGAGCCGCGCCGTGTAAGACTTCTAGTCACTGTCATGGCGCCTGCCGATTTTACTTGAAGAAGGAAGGCATCGATATCAAGGCGATACCCCTCCGCCCTTGTCAGTAAACCCATGCGGCAAGCCCGAAGTATCAAGGGGTTGTCCTTGCTGATTGAGTACGGTGCCGGCGCTTGATTTGCATCAAGCCGGAAGGGCGGGAAACGCGAATGCTGCTTCACTCGGATCGCTTCACTGTCTTACCGCGACATGAGATTGCGTGCGATCGCCACTGTTGCCGCATCGGAGGAATCGCCTCGGGCGGTTGGCATCAGATTCCCAGCCTTGAGCATGAGCTCAGTCATGACCTGTAGGATCCGGTCATCTGATTCAACTACGCCCGCAGCGTCAAAGTCCCTGCGAATTTTAGTGAACACATCGCAGCGTTCGGGGTCAGTCGTGTCGCAGGCAAGGGCGTCCGAATAGGCATCGGCGTCCCGGCCCGTGATGCCCAGTCTCTCTGCTGCCCATCGGCCAAGGAGCTTGTTGCGGAGGATGGTCTTCTGCACATCGTCGGAGGCGGTCATTCTGTTTCTCCGATGGCGGGCCGTTGAATGCGCCGTTATGTCAGCGGATTCATAGCCCAAGTGAAAGGGCGGAAAGATGCGCGGTGTAGTTCGGTGCAGCGGCGGCCCCTCGAAAGCCGGATAGCATTCATCCGACCTGCATGAGTATGGCACTGAAAGATCGAGTTGCTTGACCGAAAGGGCCAGTTGCTTGCCATCTTGGGACAATAAGGCTCGCCGAACATCGCGCCTGCAGAGCTTCCCTGCGAGTTTCATGGCAACAAATGCCAAGCACTTGTCCCAAATGATCAAGCAAATTCCCTGGAATGAGCGCAATGTGCTCTGTTCATGTCAGCCTGCCCCGTGTGGTGCAGTGCGCTGGGCAGCGAAAGGGAGAATGCCAATGAACAAGACCCTCCTGGCTCTATGCGCTCTCGCAGCGGGCGCGCTTCTGATCCCGAATGTTGCCGATGCCCAGCGTGGCGGTCGCGGTGGAGGCGGCGGCGGCCGCATCGGCGGAGGTGGCGGCTTCGGAGGTGGAGGTGGATTCCGAAGTGGTGGCGGCTTTCAGGGCGGTAATTTCGGGGGCGGCTCCAGGATGTATATCCCGCCGCGCGGCGGGATGGGTGGCTCTCGCGTCGGCATGGGGGGCGGGAATTTCCGCGGGCAGGCGATTGCGGCACGGCCCGGGCGCAGTGATTTTCGTCAAGCGGCAATCAACAATCCTGGCCGCTATGGTAACCGCTACGGCAATCGCGGTGATTGGCGCGGACGCTATCCGTATTATGGCGGACGCTATCCAAATTATGCTGGACGTTATCCTTACTATGGGGGGCGCTATCCGTATTACGGGAATTATTACGGCGGGTGGGGCTTAGGTCTGGCCACAGGGGCAGTGGTTGGTGCCGCGACCGCATACCCGTATTACAATTACCCGTACAACAGCTACCCATCTGCCACTTATCAGACGCCCGTCGCGTTGGGCGCCGGCGGATATTGCGCAACCTCGGTCAAGACCTGCGCGCTCATCAATGCCGCCCCGGTTGGGACGGGATGCTCCTGCCGCACCACGGGAGGCCGGGCTCGCGGCTCGGTCGTAGGAGCCTATTGAGCTCAGTGAGAGCGGACAGTCCGAAATCGAGTTGCCGAAAGACGGATCTCGTCGCCGCGAGATGGAGGGATTGATGCTCAGAGCACCGAAGGTTCTGCGAAACGGTCTGGTCGCGCTCGCGTCCATATTCCTGTCCGTGCCAGTGAGCCCCATTTGGGCAGCAACCGGAACAGTCCATATCGAGATTGCCAAGGCGGGGTTCATCGTCGGCGTTGGAGGGGGACGTGGTACGCTTGTCTTCCAGGGGCGCCGTTACCCCTTGAGCGTCGGCGGATTGAGCGTAGGCGCGACCATCGGTGCATCGAAGGCGGAGATGGTTGGACGTGCTCACAATTTGCGCCGTCCCTCCGACATCGCCGGCACCTATACGGCTGTCGGTGGTGGCGCCGCGGTTGGGGGCGGAGTATCCGGCATTCGGCTGCAAAACGCGAAAGGTGTCGTGCTCGAACTTCGGGGGCGCACCGTCGGACTTGAGCTCAATGCCAGCGTGAGCGGGGTGGAGATCGGCCTGCGTTGAAATCGCTCTGCGCTTCAGGCTATGGGCAACGACTCCGAGCCTGCTACTGGGATCCCGGCGTTTTTCTGGGGCGCGGCAAGGGCTGTCTGACGATGCGCGATACAGGGGCGAATGCCGTGGCGGGTGAATTGACGGTGCCGCCAAGCGATACCCAGGTCGATCCCGTGCTGCCTTCACGCTGAAGGTAGACATAGCCGGTCTGCCGCCAAGGCAGGATGGCATCGCGTTTGTTGTCGAGGATAAGGTCCCCTCGATCTGTCCGCACCATCAGGACTGCATGGGGTTCGCCGCCCTCATCGATGACGGCCGTCATGCGTAGCACCCTGCGAGGAAACCCGGCGGAAACCAGCTGCTTGCGCTTGACGAGCTGATAATCCTCGCAGTCGCCATAGCCATCCTCGGCAAGGCCCCAATGATCATCCACTCCCCAATGCGCAATATCGGTAATGGGGCGAATAGCGGCATTCACCTGTTGGTTGATGTGGGTGAGGACCTCCCATACCTGCGGCGTGAGGGGAACCATTGCCGGTTCGGAGGAATCGATCACGCATTCCTCGGGCCTCTGCTTGCAGAAACGGATCCAGCCCGGGACAGGCATGACGGGATAGCTCCTTGTCGTGTGATGTCTGAATGGTTTGGGCAAGGCGGAGACCGTTTGGGCCTCCGATCCACCACCCATCAACGCCAAAGCCACGACAAGGCTCGCCGGACGAAACCAACGGCTGATAAAAAACACAGCGCCCAAGCGCTCGAGGAGAGGTTCCCGCATGACCCCGCCGTTGTATCATTGATGTTATTGTGAAGAGAGCTGATACGCCAAGTCGGGCGATCTCAAGGCAAGTGCCGATTCCGAAGACGTAAAGAAGACGTAAAGCGGTCACGAGCAGGCGCGAGATTTGCGCCTCCGAAATAGAACTCAGCTGTCCGGTCACATCCCACGTGGAAGGCGAGTTGAGGTAGCCTTCGGGGTTGGGCGGCATACGCGTGGCCCAAAGCGTCAATGAATTGTCCCAGCTTATCAAGCGCTGCGTTCAAGATACGCTAGGATTGACCCTGCACCGGCTGCCTGCTGGAACCAGAGTGACGAGAGCATGACGGAGAAGCCCTATTCCGATGCACAACCAATGGTCTTGGCGCCCCTGAGCAAATCATCCCTGCTCAGGCCATCGCTTTTGTGGCTTCTGGTCCTTGCGCCCATCGCCGCCATCCTTGACGGCATCGGCACCGTGCCTGCCGGCTTCGTGTTCTTCTGCGCCGCCTTGGCGATCGTGCCGTTCGCCAAACTCATCGTTCAAGGCACGGAGCAGGTGGCCACTCACACCGGCGCCACGATTGGCGGCTTGCTCAACGCCACCTTCGGCAACCTGCCGGAGCTGATCATCGCCATGACTGCCCTGCGGGCTGGTCTGCTGGAAATGGTTCGCGCCTCCATCGTCGGGGCGCTGCTCGCGAACCTGCTGGTGGCACTCGGTTTGTCCTTCCTTCTGGGTGGCCTGCGCCACCACAGTCAGGAGTATAATCCGAGTGCCGTCCGCACCTACTCCTCGACAATGGTGCTGGCCTGGATCAGCCTGGCGCTTCCGAGCGCGTTTCACCGCGCCCTCGATACGGAACCCCACCTTGGTGTGCACGCCACCTTGGATCTCGTCGTGGCGATCGTTTTGCTGGGCCTCTACGGGCTTTTCCTACTCTACTCGCTCCGGACGCACCCGGAAACTTTCACCGAGCTCAACGCGCCTGCTGTGGATGAAGAGGCTGAGGAGCACCCCAGCCTCGCGCGGGGCATTGCGACCCTGCTGGTCGCGTCGCTCGGTGCTGCGTGGATGAGCGAAATTCTCGTCGGGGCAGCTGAGCAGGCCGGGCATTCACTCGGCATGTCGCAGATGTTCATGGGCCTGATCGTGCTGGCACTCGTCGGCGGCGCTGCGGAATCCGGATCGGCAATTGCCATGGGCCGAGCGAACCGTCCGGATCTCAGCATCGGCATTGCTTTGGGAAGTTGTGTGCAGATCGCTCTTTTCGTGGCGCCGGTCCTGGTGTTGGTTGCGCCGGCCTTAGGCCAATCCCAGTTCCGGCTGGTCTTCTCACAGGCTGAGATGTGGATGCTGTTCGGCGCGGTTCTTCTCGGAGCGATCGTTACCACGGCGGGGCACTCCACCTGGTTCCGCGGGGCGCAACTGCTCGCGCTCTACCTCATCATCGCTGCTATCCTCTATCTGATCCCGGCCACGCCTTAGGATGCCGGCCATGCTGCGACAGATACTCGTCGGCGGGGTCGTCAGTCTGGGCAACATAGCCATCCATGCCATCGTGATGGCGACGGTCGTAGGCACCGCTCGCAACGCTTCGAAATGGGAACGTCGCCAATCCCAGGCTTGGCTTGCTGTCGTTATGGTCGTGACCGTCGGGGTGCTGATGGTTGCACATGTGGCCGAGGTAATGACCTGGTCGCTTGCCTATGCAATCCTGGATGCCGCGCCCGGCGGAACGGATGTCCTGTACTTTGCCTTCGTCAATTATACGACGCTTGGATACGGCGACGTCTTGCCTGTCGAGCGATGGCGGCTGCTCGGGCCGATGGCCGCCATGAATGGCGTGCTGCTGTTCGGCTGGTCGACAGCGGTCATCTTCGAGGTGCTGAGGCAAGCCATGCGCAGCGGCGATCGGACAGGAAGGCCGTGAGCATTGGGACGGTGCGTCGCGGAGAGTTTGCGTTAGATCCGCACCGGAAGAATTAGACGGCTTCACTTGGTTTCGAGGTATCGCGATACGGCAGCGTCTATCGTCGGAAAGAACCGCGTCTCGCCGAAGCGGTCGAACAGCCCGAACCGGCGCAGCTTGTCCTTGACGGGATCCTTCAGTTCGGCGAACCGGAGCTCGATGCCTTGCGCCAGCAATGCCTCGTCGAGCTCCGTCAGGGCATCGGCCGCCGTCACGTCGACGCTCGTGACCGGGGCTGCCGCGACAACCACGCACCGCACAGGCGTCGGCGAATCCGTTACGGCAGCGAGAATGCGCTCCCGGAATAACTCAGCGTTGGCGAAGAAAAGCGGCGCATCCCACCGGAACAGGACAAGTCCAGGAATTCGACGAGCCTCCGGATAGCGCGTGACGTCATGATAGCCCTCGATGCCGGCCGGACGTCCAAGGATTGCGTAGTAGGGGCGCCATCCGTCCCATAGGAATTCGATCACTGCGATCACGATCGCCAAGCCGATCCCCGGAATAGCGCCGAACACGGCCACGCCGGCGAAGCAGGCGATCGAGAGCCAAAACTCCCAGCGCTGGATGCGATAAATTCGCCTGAGGTCGGTGAAATCAAAAAGTCCAATGGCGGACGCGATGACGACCGCAGCCAAAGCGGAGGTCGGCAGGTTCCGCAGGAGGTCGGGGGCCACAAGGAGCAGCAAAGCGATGGCGAGTGCGCCGACGATGCCCGTCAGTTGCGTACGCGCGCCTGCGGCTTCGGCGACCGGCGTGCGCGAGCTGCTGCTGCTGATCGGAAAACCCTGGAAAAACCCGGTGGCAAAATTAGCGGCTCCGAGCCCCACCATCTCCTGGTTGGGATCGACAGTGGTGCGGGTCCTTGCTGCGTAGGCACGCGAGAGCACGCTGGTGTCGGCGAACGACACCATGGCGACTGCGCAGCCTCCGATCAGCACAGGAACGACGTCATCGAAGGCGATCCAGGGGATCGCGAAACGAGGCAGGCCCTCGGGAAGAGAGCCGAGGATCGAGACGGCGTAGCGTTCCGCGAGATCGAGCATGCCGACGAGAATTGTGGCGCCGACGACGGCGACCAGGATGCCGGGCACGCGCCGATTTCCGCGCAGCAGCAGAATGGTCGCCAGCGTTCCCAAGCCGATCGCAAAGGCCACCCAGTTTGTCCTGCCGGCCAGGATAGCCCCGCCGATTGACCACAGCTCACGCAATGGGCCTGTGCCCGCGACCGAGAACCCAAAGAGCTTGGGAAGCTGGCTAATCAGGACGGTCAAGGCAATGCCGTTCATGTAGCCATAGCGGATCGGCTTGGACAGGAGTTCTGTCACGAATCCCAAGCGTCCCAGACCGGCTAGGATCAGGACCGTTCCCGATACGAGGGCCATCATGCCGCCTAAAACGACGGCGCGCTGCGGATCTCCGCCGGATAGTGGGAGCACGACGCCGAGAATGACGGCTGCAAGGGCCGAGTCCGGGCCGAGGACGAGGATGCGGCTTGGTCCGAGTACGGCATAGACCAACAGCGGCACAATCGTTGCGTAGAGGCCGCAGATGCCCGGCAGGCCGGACGCCACGGCATAGGCAATTCCGACGGGGACAAGCATGGTCGCGAGCACCAAGCCTGCCACCACATCGTGGCCCAGCCACGCGGCCTCGTATCGGAGGAGGGTGCTGAGCCCGGGCGTCCAGCGAGACCATTCGACCTTTAGGCCGTTTCCATGGGCGGCAGACGCCACAGGCCCACCCATCTCATTGCCCTCATCAGCAGGCGGCGCCGCCGCAGCTTTCATCCGGCTGTGAGGAAGCGGATCCACTGGGGGCGTACCGGCCATGACCGCGCTCCGTGTTATGCCCTTATGGAGGCCTCAATACGGGGCCTGCACGACATGCGATGCCGGCAGTCCGTCCTTGGCTCCTTTGGGTTTGGACTCGGCCTTGGGCACTTTCGGCAGATCGACCTTGATCTTCTTGTACGGAATCTGGTCGAGCAGGTGCGCGATCAGGTTCAGGCGCGCGCGGCGCTTGTCATCGGACGGTACGATGAACCAGGGATTGTTTGGCGTGTCGGTGGCCCGCAACATGGCCTGATAGGCCAGCGTATAATCCCACCAGCGCCGCACCGACTCGGTGTCCATCGGACTAAGCTTCCAATGCTTGATCGGATCCTCGATCCGGTCCGCGAAACGGCGGCGCTGCTCGTCCTGACTGACATCGAGAAAGTACTTGAGCAGGATGACGCCGTTGCCGACGATCTCCTGCTCGAACGACGGCACCAGGCGCATGAAGCGCTCGTATTCGTCATCGCTGCAAAAGCCCATTACCCGTTCAACACCGGCTCGGTTGTACCAGGAGCGGTCGAACAGCACGATCTCGCCGGCGGCGGGGAAATGGGCCATGTAGCGCTGGATGTAGAGCTGGCTTTTCTCGCGCTCGGTCGGGGCGGGCAGGGCGACGTGGCGGAACACGCGCGGGCTCACCCGCTGCGTGATGCGGCTGATCACGCCGCCTTTGCCGGCGGTGTCGCGACCTTCGAAGACCACGATGATCCGGGCGCCTGTAGCCTTGGCCCAGGTTTGTAGGCGCACGAGCTCGACCTGCAGCTTCCTCAGCTCGCTCTCGAAATCCTTCCGCTTCATCCTCTCCCGATTGTCGGAGGAAACTGCTGTGCCGACGTCGGCTCTCTCGTTCTTCAGAAGGTCTTGACGCTTCATGTCACGCACCACGTCCTTGGAATGGCATCATCGTGGGTCGCTGCGGGCAGCGATCGATAGGCAGCATACAGAAATGCTCCATCATCGCTTGACCGGACGTGACGACGGCTTGGCATTTTGGGACAGCTTTCACTTTTCACTCCCAGCAAGTCGTAAGGTCTGGAGGCGCGCGGCCGCACCGGTAGCGGCGGACGGCTCGCAGACTTAGTTCTGCTAAATATCGTTGACATGCTATGCTTTGCAGGAACATTCCTTGGGGAGATGACCATGCCCAGGATGAAAGTCGCCATCTTCGTCGAGCCTGGACGCATTGCCCTCGACGAGAAGCCGGTTCCGGAGATCGGTCCGCTCGACGCGCTTGTGCGCATCACCACCACCACGATCTGCGGCACCGATGTGCATATCCTCAAGGGCGAGTATCCCGTGGCCAGGGGGCTGACCATCGGCCACGAGCCCGTCGGCATCATCGAAAAGCTCGGCTCTGCGGTGCAGGGTTACCGCGAGGGGCAGCGTGTCATTGCCGGAGCGATCACGCCGAGCGGTCACAGCGAGGCTTGCCTCTGCGGCTTCCATTCGCAGGACGGAGCCGGTACGAAGCACGGATGGAAGCCGCTCGGCGGCTGGCGGTTCGGTAACACCATCGACGGCTGTCAGGCCGAGTACGTGCTCGTCCCGGACGCCATGGCAAATCTGGCCCCTGTGCCTGATGGACTCACCGATGAGCAGGTGCTCATGTGTCCTGACATCATGTCGACCGGCTTCTCGGGGGCGGAAAGCGGGCGCATCCGCATCGGCGATACGGTGGCCGTATTCGCACAGGGTCCCATCGGCCTCTGTGCCACGGCTGGCGCTCGGTTGATGGGCGCAAGTACGATCATCGCGGTCGAGAGCGTGCCCGCGCGCATGGAAGTGGCGCGCCGGATGGGGGCGGATCATGTGGTCGACTTCACGAAAGCTGATCCGGTCGAAGAGATCCGGCGTCTCACGGGTGGACGCGGTGTCGATGTCTCCATCGAGGCGCTCGGACGTCAGGAAACCTTTGAGGCATCGCTGCGCGTGCTCCGTCCCGGCGGTACGTTGTCGTCGCTCGGGGTTTATTCATCCGACCTTCGAATCCCGCTCGACGGCTTCATGGCCGGACTTGGTGACCACACCATTCGGACGACGCTCTGTCCGGGCGGCAAGGAGCGGATGCGGCGGCTCCTGGAAGTGGTTGCATCCGGGCGTGTCGATACGCGTCCATTAGTGACGCATCGATTCAAGCTCGATCAGATCGAGGAGGCTTATGACCTGTTTGCCCACCAGCGCGACGGTGTATTGAAGGTGGCCATCACTCCCTAGCCCAGCCGACAAATTCATCAGGGCTAGGTTTGCAGGACATAGGTGCCTGGAGCGTCGCACAGCACGGGATAATCGCGAGATGGTGCGCCCATTGTTGGTGGCTGCGTGGGCTTGCCCGAATGCGAGGTCAGCCACTGCGTCCATTCCGGCCACCACGAACCCTCATGAGAGGGCGCGATCCGGGCCCAAGTGTCAGGATCGAGGTAGCGGTCTGCGGCGGATTTTGTCAGAACCTGGAAGCGCCCTCCCGGTCGGTCGGGTTCCGCCACGATGCCGGCATTGTGGCCTCCTGTCGTGAGAAGGAACGTCACGTCGGTATCTGCCAGGAGGTGGATCTTGAACGCGGAGCGCCACGGCGCCACATGATCGCGTTCCGTGCCGACGGCGAAAATCGGCGCTCGAATATCGCTGATGGCGATGGGCTGTCCGTCGACCAGGAAACGTCCCTCGGCAAGGTCGTTGTCGAGGAAAAGCTGCTCCAGATAATCCGCGTGCATGCGGTAGGGCATGCGGGTCGCGTCGGCATTCCACGCCATGAGATCGTTCAGCGGCGTGCGCTCGCCGAGCAAATAATGCCGGACGACACGCGACCAGATGAGATCGTTGGAGCGCAGGAGCTGAAAGGCACCTGCCATCTGGCGCGTATCGAGATAACCCTGGCTGCGCATCAGGTCTTCGAGGAAGTGGACCTGGCTCTCGTTGATGAAGAGCGTGAGTTCTCCGGCCTCGCGAAAGTCGGCTTGGGCTGCCAGCAGTGAAACGGTTTGCAGGCGTTTATCTCCGTCGCGTGCCATGGCAGCTGCGGCAATCGATAGAAGCGTGCCGCCAAGACAATAGCCGACCGCATGAACCTTATGATGCGGGACAATGGCGTTGACCGCATCGAGCGCGGCCATCACACCGAGTTTCCGGTACTCGTCCATGCCGAGATCCCGGTCTTCTGCCGTGGGGTTCTTCCAGGAAATGATGAAAACCGTGAAGCCCTGATCGGTAAGGTAGCGGACGAGAGAGTTCTGAGGCGAGAGATCGAGAATGTAGTACTTCATGATCCAGGCGGGTACGATCAGGATCGGCTCAGGCCTGACGTTGTGGGTAGCAGGCTCGTACTGGATCAGCTCGATGAGACAGTTCTGGTAAATCACCTTTCCCGGTGTCGTGGCAACGTCACGGCCGACCTGGCAAGCCTCTGTTCCGGCAGCGGGTTTCGAACGAGCGATCCGCACCCAGTCATCCAGGAAATTGTGCAGGCCTTGCATGAGGCTCGCGCCGCCGGTCTCAAGGATAAGCCTCTGCACCACCGGATTTGTGGCGATGAAGTTGGAAGGTGATGCCATGTCGAGAATCTGGCGTGAGACAAACTCGACCGCAGCCTCATGTTGCCTGGTGACGCCGTCGATATCCGTCGTCGCATTGTGCCACCATTGCTGCTGCAACAGAAAGGCTTGATGGAAGGTGTTGAACGGCCAGCGGTGCCATTCGTCTCCGGCGAAACGACGGTCCTGAGCCAGGGGCTCAATACACGGCTCGGAGGTTCCACCGCTGAGGGCGCAACACGTAGCAAACTGCACCAGGCAATTCCATTTGCGAATTGCCCTTGCGGTGAGTTCGACCTGCTTGCCGGGCGAGACGGCAAGATGGACCGCCCAATCCGTGAACGCGGCCGTGAGCGCCGCCGGTGACAGGCCGCCGGTGAGGCGGGCCAAGCTTGCATGGGCTGCATGATCGAGAGTGTCCCGGATCCGGTGAAGCTCGGCCTCATCGGATAGATGGGCCAACGCATTGGATGAGGGCGGGCCCATCTGCCCAGGCGCTAAGACTGGCTGGTTCTTCGATGCTCGATGGCGTGTAAAAACACCAGATGGATGGGACGGCATCGCAGCCTCCAGAGCTCCCCTCACACCGGGATCGGTGATCGACGCTAAAGCGGGCCACTCTCACGCAAATTGCTTCAGATCAAAGCATTCACCCCGATTTCGACCACATGATGATCGATAGTTGCTGCGGCACGGCAGGCGCGGTCAGGCCGTGAAGGGAGAGAGCGATGATCAAGGACATCCTGGTACATCTCGATGGGAGTTCCGAAGACGATATCCGTCTGGAGCATGGGCAGGCCCTCGCCTCGGCGGGGCGGGCCCATCTGACCGGGATCTACACCAACCTGTTGCCCGAGCTTAACATGGCCATGCCGATGGATGGCGGTGCGGCCGCGATTCAAGTTCTGACCGAGCTTGAGGAAAGGGCCCGCCAGGAGGGCGACGCCACCGCCAAGCGGCTGACGGAACGGCTTGCCAGCCTTCAGGTGCCGAGCGAGTTGCGTCGGCTGGATGAGACATACAATGCCTTGTCCGCAAGGGTAGTCGAACAGGCGCGATGCGCCGATCTCTTCATCGCCACGCGGCCCCTCGGCGAAGCCAGTGCGCTCGAATGGTCGGATCTCGTCGAGACCGTGCTCTTCGGCAGCGGGCGCGCACTTCTGTTGGTGCCGCCCGGTCGCCATCGCCAGGGACCGATCCAGACCGTGCTGGTGGCGTGGAACGGCAGCCGTGAATCCGCCCGCGCCCTGCGCGAGGGACTAGATTTCATCGGCGAAGCAAAGCGCACAGTTGTTCTCATCGTTGATCCTTCCCCCGACGCCGCAGCATCGGTGAAGGCCCATCTCGCCCGCCATGGCATCGTCGCGGAGATCGCCACCGCCCAAAGCGAAGATCGTCGTGTCGCAGATGTCATCCTCGATGAAGCGCGCAGTGTCTCGGCGGATCTCGTCATCATGGGAGCCTACGGTCACACTCGCCTGAGGGAGCAGATATTCGGCGGTGCAACCCGGGACATGCTCGCCGCCTCCGACAGCCCGGTCCTGGTGGCCCATTGAGAGTGCTCAGCCAACGGGCGTTTCCTCTTGGCCGCACCATCCGTTCAGCAGGATCGGCGGAGCTAGGCTTGGCCTCCGGCGATGTTGATGGTGGCGTCCAGCAACAAGCGACGAGTGCCGGTAGGAAGCGTGTTGCCTCCATCCAGGATCATCCCAAATTCCATGGCAGGCTCTCCCGCCTCTCGCCTGCGAGGCCCTTCGCCCGATTGCGGATCGCCGATGCTCGACGTTGAGAAAGCCAGTCTTCAATCCTCTCAGGTTCTGCGGACTCCGCAGGCGCAGAGAATCGTTTCGCTGCGGGATCTCCACAAATTCGTCCGCCCCATCCTGGTCATTTTGCCCGCATTGGGACTTCTCGCCGGCTTCGGAGCACATCTTATCGGAAGCGGATATTGGTCGGGGACGATTTGGGCCATAGCGACGATACCGGTCCTGCTCGCCTTGCTCATCGAGATCGTTTCCAGTCTGCGGCGCGGAGATGTCGGGCTCGACATTATCGCAGCTCTATCCATGATCGGCGCGCTGGTGTTCGGCGAGCATCTCGCCGCCGTAGTCGTGGCTTTGATGTACGCCGGCGGGCAATACCTGGAGAGCTTTGCCGAGCGCCGCGCCAACCGTGAGATGACGGCGCTCCTTGCCCGCGTGCCGCGGACAGCACTCCGCTATAGGGACGGCCGGCTTGAGGAGATCCCGCTTGATGCCGTCAAGCCCGAAGATCGCCTGATGATCCGCCAAGGGGATACCGTTTCTGTCGACGGACTTGTCGCCGAAGGGCTGGCCGTTCTCGATCAATCGGCCCTGACAGGCGAATCCGTTCCTGTCCAGAAGGCAGTCGGCGAGCCGGTCATGAGCGGCGTGACGAATGTCGGCGATACCTTCGATCTGTCGGCTACACACAGCGCCGCCGACAGCACTTATGCCGGCATCGTTCGCCTGATCGAGGCCGCCCAACGCTCCAAGGCGCCCATGGCGCGTCTCGCCGACCGGTTTGCCATGGCGTTCCTTGCGGTGACGGTGATGCTCGCAGGCGGCGCCTGGCTGTGGAGTGGCGACCCGATAAGGGCCCTGGCCGTCCTCGTTGTCGCCACGCCTTGTCCTCTCATCCTTGCCGTACCTGTAGCCATCGTCTCGGGGGTGTCGCGCGCCGCGAAAGCCGGGGTGCTCGTGAAGGGCGGGAAGGCATTGGAGACGCTTGCCCGTGTGCGTGCGCTAGTCATCGATAAGACCGGCACTCTCACGCACGGCCAGGCGCAGATCGTCGAAATTCGCCCTATGGCCGGGCTCTCGCCCGAAAGGCTTCTCCAGCTTGCGGCGTCGCTCGACCAGGCGTCGAAACACATCATCGCGCGGGCCCTCACCTTGGAGGCGCAGGCCAGAGGGCTCGATCTCCTGCCTCCTACCGAGGTCGAGGAGAGTCCCGGTGAGGGGCTGGAAGGGATCGTCGATGGCCGACGCGTGGTCGTAGGTGGTCTTCGGTTCGTTTCGCAACGTGTTCCGCAGGCCGCCAGGGCGCTTGCCGATGGTCTTTTCCCTACTGGATCGGTGGTGGTGTCCGTGGTGCTCGATGGCCGCGCTGCCGGACTTCTGGTCCTGGCAGATCCGCTACGCTCAGACGCCGCACGGGTGCTCGATAGTCTTCGCCGGCTGGGAATTGCCCGGCTTACCCTGGCATCAGGAGACCGCCGCGACGTGGCGGAGGCTGTGACCGTCGGATTGCACTTCGACGCTGTCTACGCCGATCTCACGCCAGAGCGGAAGATCGGCGTCGTGCAGGATGAGAAGAGGCATGGGCCTGTGATGATGATCGGCGACGGCGTGAACGATGCGCCCGCACTCGCTGCTGCCGACCTTGGTGTCGCCATGGGCGCGAAAGGTGCAGCCGCATCGGCTGAGGCCGCCGACGTGGTCCTTCTCGTCGATCAGCTGGACAAAATTCCCGTCGCCATTCGTGCCGCACGGCGGTCTCGGCGGATCGCACTTCAGAGCGTCTATGTCGGGATCGGGCTCTCGGTTGCCGGGATGATCGTGGCTTCGCTGGGCTATCTGTCGCCCGTGCAGGGTGCCCTTATCCAGGAGGCAATCGATGTCGCCGTGATCCTGAATGCCCTGCGGGCTTTGTGGGGGCATGAGCAATCCTGATTCTAGCCAGGCAGATGCTGGATCTCGGGTTCGGCTTTCAGGTTCAACGATGGTCGTTGAGGGAGTGTCGTTGGCCCTGCCTTATCTACCTGCCTGGGTCAAGCGCAGGGCATCGGGACTGGCATAACGATTATGCGGAGCTGCTTCTCTAGCTCAACGATGCCGTCGAGGCTGCCGCTGATAGGAGGGCAAAGGGCGTCATCATCCGGCGTATCGGGAGGCTTTGAAGAGTAACCCTAAAGAGTAGGCTCGGCCGAGCTTCCATCTCGACGACGGATTGATCGGAATCAAGGCTGTCGAGCGGCATGCCTCTAAGCTTTGCCACAATGGCGGTGTTCGCTTGAGACGCGCTCTGAACCTTGGAGGGAAAAGTGCTTTATCACGTCACGCTTCACTTGGCCCGCAGCAGAGAGTTTCCAGAGGGCAGTCCGCGCTACGGCTACGAAATCACCGCGCCTCTCGACGCGCAGGGACATCTGGACCAGGAAGAATGGGCCGGCAAACGCGCCTATTGCCGGGTCCGTCGTTTCTGGGCCGGCGAAGGGGATCGCCAGGGCATTCTCATTCATCGCCCGGGCGGAGCCGGCGGGGCAACCTGGATGATTGACTACAATCAGGATCGCCCAGGCGACGAAGAGGCAGGTTATCGGCTCAACCAGCATCGTTTCGCAGAGGGCGAATACATTACTATTCAGGATGACGACGAGAAGTCGTATACATTTCAAATCGTGTCCGTGAAGCGGGCCGAGCCCGTCAAAGTAGAGGAGCATCGATCATGAGGCGGCTTGCTCTTCTTGCTGTTGCGCTTGCATTGGGTGCATCCATGGCTGTTGCGCAGTCCGGGCGCGCGCAGCGTGGGTTGACTTTCGCACAGACGAACTGCTCCCAATGCCACGCCATCGGGCGCTACGGTGACAGCCCTATCCCTGAGACGCCACCGTTCCGGACGCTTCATAACCGCTACCCCATTGAAGACCTGGCCGAGGCTTTTGCGGAGGGCATTACGACAGGCCATCCGTCCATGCCTCAGTTCCAACTCGATCCGGCGCAGATCAACGATTTGCTCGCGTACCTGGAATCCATTCAAAGCTAGGGTATCTCGGCCAAAGCGTTCTGGATGATATCTCGGTGCTTTTGCTCAGTAAGATAGGAACAGAGGCACCGGACAGTCCTTCAGCATCGATTGTGTCGTGCCGCCGAGAAACATCTCGTGCAGGCGCGAATGCACGAAGGCTCCCATCACGATCATGTCGGCACGCGTCAGGTTGGCATGATTGCGTAAAGTCTCGGCGACATCGCCGTCCAGCGCCGGCAGGTCAAGGGCCGTTACATTGACGCCGTGGCGTGCCAGATGCGGGCCGATATCTGCACCTGTCACGGTGTCCTTCAGGTCCTTCTCGCCGGTGACGCTGACCAGATCGACCAGCTCGGCCTCGCGCAGGAAAGGCAGGGCATCGTTAAGCGCACGCGCCGCCTTCGCACTGCCGTCCCATGCCACCATGATGCGCATTCCAGTGAATGCTTCGCGGTCAAGTGGAACGATGATCAGAGGACGTCCGCTATCCGTCAGAACAGCCTCGATGAGTCCTCGATCCACGGCGGTGGCGGCGGGCTCGGCATCCAGCACAGTCAGATCATGGATTCTGGCGAGCGCTGTAAAGCTTCTGATCAGATCCTGATAAGCGAGTTGTGGTGCGACCGTCGTGCAGGCGACGCCCGACGAGGCCGCTGCCCGTTGCGATGAGTCCGCCACGGCATGAGCAAGGGTGTCAAGGCGCTGATTTTCAGTTGCCACGAGCTGTTCGGCGATGTTGCTGATGAAGGCATGGGTGAGATGAAGCTTCAGCGAGGCCGCCTGAACGGTAGCATGGACACCGGCCGCACGGGCAAGGGAGAGCCCATAAGCAAGGGCCGAAGATTTTTCCTCGGCATCTCCTTCTTCCGTTAGTCCGATCAGAATGCTTCGGATGTTTTCCAGCATAATGGTCCTCCTGCAGAATTTCTTCAGGTGACGAGTGTCGGCCCCTCAAGTCGCGTCTGCTCCGGGATCAGAACCGCCGCGCCCTGTAACCGTCCCGATCGTAGATCGTCCAGCGCCTCATTCGCGGCTTCCAATGGATATCGCACCGTTTGCGTTCTGATGTTGGCTTCGGGAACGATAGACAGGAAGTCGATGGCGTCCTGACGGGTCAAATTGGCGACGGATACGATTTGCCGCTCTTCCCACAGAAGCCGGTAAGGAAATTGCGGGATGTCGCTCATGTGAATGCCGCCGCAGACGACACGCCCGCCTTTGCGCACTGCACGGAGCGCTAAAGGAACGAGCTCGCCGACGGGCGCGAAGATGATCGCGGCGTCGAGTTTTTCGGGCGGTATTTCCTCCGATCCTCCAGTCCAGACCGCACCGAGCGAGCGCGCGAAATTCTGTGCCGCATCATCGCCCGGTCGCGTGAATGCGAAAATGCGCAAATGCGCCGCTTCTGCCATGTGCAGACCTGAGCGATGATATGTGCTGCCGCGCCAAATCCATAGATGCCTATCGTTTCGCCGGAACCCGCCGCCACGAGGGAGCGCCACCCGATCAGTCCTGCGCAGAGGAGGGGAGCCAAAGCAACAGGATCGCCATCGTCAGGCAGCCTGAAGGCGTAGGCCGCATCCGCAACCGCATGAGACGCAAACCCTCCGTCGCGGGTGTAGCCGGTGAACAGCGGCTCGTCGCAGAGGTTCTCGTGCCCACTGACGCAGTAGGGGCAATGTCCGCAGGTATGGCCAAGCCAGGGAATGCCGACGCGCTCTCCCAACTTGTGATCGTGGACGCCTGAACCGAGTGCTTCCACCCGTCCCACGATCTCATGGCCCGGGATGACGGGAAGCTTGGGATGCGGCAGATCGCCATCCACCACATGAAGGTCTGTCCGGCACACCGCGCAGGCTTCCACCTCAATGCGGATCTCGCCCGCACTTGGCGATGGGAGCGAGCACTCCTCCATGATCAGAGGTGCGTGCACCTCGTGCAGAGTCATGGCTATCATGACATCGCCTCAGCGAAATGCGGCTATCATTCGCTTCCTGAGCGAATCGATCTCATGGACATAAGGCGCGCGCCGCTTGCGATGCTTCTGCCATAGATCCGCTATCATTCGGTCCTTGCTGGCATCGTCCATCCGCTTGTTCTCGATCAGCCGCAGATTGTTCCCATGGTCAACATCGATATCAGCCAAGATCGCCAGAAGCGACTGAAGTTGTGGAAGCGCGCCCGGATCATAAACCTGATAACCGTTGCGACCACTTGAAATATGCGAATGCTCATCATTGAAGATCATGGAGACCTCCGCCGTTGTTCCGATTCATGAACAAGCCCGCTTGGCTCTGATCATACCTGAAAATCGCACAGGCTGCGATTGGAAGTATGCAGCAGCTTGGCGGTCAGGCTGAAGAAACATTCTCAGCAAACAGGGAATAAGCATGACAGCATTTTCCCGCGATGGAGTTGATCCAGATCAAGGAGGTTGAATATGTGATCTCGTGCATTGCGCGGACCCAGAGGATTGCGTCAGTAAAAGCGATTCCGGTTTCCACTTAAACGATGTTCTAGACCGGTCTCATGCGGCGTAGCGTGCCATCGCGTAGAACGAAGTGGTGCCAGAGCGCTATCAAAGTGTGTAGGCCAGCGAGCCAGAGGATCAGAGTGCCGCCCGTCTCGTGCAGTTCCGCCAGCATGCCGGGTGCCCCCTGAGCGGGTGCGGCAAGGGCTGGCAGACCGATCCCGAAGAACGAGATCTGCACGCCAAGCCGCGAGGCAGCGTACCAGCCCGTGAGCGGCAAACCGATGAGAAAGATGTACAGAACCCAATGTCCGATCTTCGCCGCCAAGTTGAGCCAGGGACCTTGGATGTCCTCGACGCGTGGCGCTCCGCCTGTCAGGCGCGAGATCAGGCGCGGGATCGTGAGGACGAGTACCGTTAGACCGAGCGAGAAGTGAAACAGTGGCGGGTTCTCGCGCATGTGACGGCCGCCTTCAGAGGTGAACCAGGCTGCCAGAATGAGCACGGCGGTAGCCCAATGCAGGGCAATCATGAACTTGGAATAGCGTGGCATGTCGGCCTCTCCCGATCCGGAAATCCTAACCGAGGCGCACCGATGTCTGTAGTGAAATATCGGTAATGTCTAACACCGTAGACCAGTCATCATAGGTCGCGCCTTGGCATGTGCAATCTCAGCTCGGCCATCAACCAGACATTCCGAAGTATCTGGATAGCCTCAGTCTCGAATCCAGCAAAACAAGGTGGGCTGAGAAACACCAGCCGCGTTCCGCCGGCAGATCCTGTGCGAATAAGACGGCCAAGCCTTTTACGGAGACGCCCGGCGGCGCCTTCGCTCAAGCTTCGTCCATGACTCTCAGCCGTTCTCGCTTGATGAACAGAACGCGATGAAGCTCCGGTTCACCAATCACTGTGCAGAGCTCCCGGAAGCCGAAGAATGGGAGCAAAGAAAAGAACAGGCGCAGTGTTGTCGTCACGATGCCAAGCGGGTGCCGCCGCCACGAATATGATCTTCGCCAGCATGAGGGCATTCACAATTGCAAAGCCCTGCCGATAATGGATACCGCTTTCCGACAGGATCAGCGATTTGTGCAGAGCTGGGATGGACAGCAGGGCCCAAAGATAGAGGAAAATGCCTCCGAAGTGCTTGAGGCTGGAGAAAGCTTTGTCCTTGCGGGTGAGCGGCGCTGCATCGGGCATCACCTTCGTTCAGAGGGAGCCACTCGGAGCCGACCGCTCTCCGAGCCGGAAAAGGCACTCTTTCAGCGTGAGCGGAATGAGCCGGAGATCTCGCCTCCGGCCCACTCACTACGCCTCCACCGTTGCCTGCACCTTGTTCTGGCAGGTGACGCCCGCAGGGTCCAGACCCGACGGACACGACCATCGTCCTGTTCTGTCAAGAAGATGTCTCACTCGATCAAGCAGCTCGCATGGTTCAGCGTAGAATTCAGGCTTTAGAGTCGGTCGAGATTAAGAGGGATACAGGCTCCTGACTTACCTGCTGCAGGCAGGAGAATGCCGAGATGAAATCAGCAGGTCCAAGCAGTTCGAGGGCAGTCACTCAAGAGGCTGTCTCGCAATGCTGCTGTCTCTTCATCTGCCGAGGTTAATCACCGTGTCTGACGGTTGCAACATTCTCGTGAAGGTTATGACGATGTTCGCCGGTTTGCAGAATATCAATGGGCACAGAAACTTATGAAGACCCTGGATGACGCTGCGCGAAAGCCACGCCATCCGCGAAGGCTCAAGGGGCGTGATCGAGCCACCGAAAAATGTGGTCTCCTCTGGAACCCGAAGGAAAGAGCCCATGCTTGAACTCCTTCTCTGCTCCATGTTGACGATCCTGCCGGACTATCTCTACCGCCGCTATGGCCAGGGCAAACGGATCGGCAAAGAAATCACGCCGTATTCGGTCTGGTTCGAGTTGCGGTGGGGCATTACGCTCTGCCTGATGCTCACCATCGGGCTGATCACGACCGTCTTCTATAACCATCCGGCGACCACGAATGCCACGGCCTTCTTCCGCACCATTCCGATCCTGCCGGAAACCAATGGGCGCGTTGCGGAAATCTATGTGGGAGGCGTTAGTGGCGAGGTGAAGCAAGGCGCACCGATCTTCCGGCTCGACGACTCGAAGCAGGAGGCTGCCGCTGAAACCGCCCGCCGCAGGATCGTTGAAATCGATGCTGCCATGGTTGTCGCGCATGCCGACATCCAGGCTGCCGAAGGCAAGATCCAGGAGGCCAGAAGCTCTTACCAACAGGCCGTGGACGAATTGGCGACAAAGCAGGAGATCTACCGGCGCAATCCCGGTGCCGTCGCCACGCGGGACATCGAGAAGCTCAAAGTCGCCGTGCAGGGCCGCCAAGGTGGCATCGACGCCGCCGTTGCCACCATGGAGCAGTCCGAGGCGCAGCTCTCCACGTTGCTCCCCGCTCAGAAGGCCAGCGCTGAGGCCGAGCTGGCCCAGGCTGAAGTGGATCTGTCGAAGACCGTCATTCGGGCCGGCGTCAATGGACGGGTGGAGCAGTTCACATTGCGGGTGGGCGATGTGGTCAACCCGCTCATGCGGCCTGCCGGCGTCCTGATTCCGGAGGGCGCTGGGCAAGGGCGCCTGCAAGCCGGCTTCGGGCAAGTTGAGGCTCAAGTGATGAAGGTCGGTATGGCCACCGAGGCGGCCTGCGCGTCGAAGCCCTGGACTGTTATCCCCATGGTGGTGACGGGCGTGCAGGATTTCATCGCCGCTGGCCAATTCCGCGGTGGCGAGCAATTGCTCGATCCGCAACAGGTGACGCAGCCGGGAACCATCCTGACGTTTCTTGAGCCGCTCTACGAGGGCGGTTTTAACGGAGTCACCGCAGGCAGCAGTTGCGTCGTCAATGTCTATACCAGTCACCACGAGGAAATCATCTCGCCGGAGACGGGCGCAATGCGACGGATCGTTCTCCATGTAGTGGACGGGGTTGGGCTAGTGCATGCCATGATCCTGCGCATCCATGCACTGGTTTACCCGATCCAGACCCTTGTGCTCGGGGGTGGGCATTAGCGTCAACAGCAGGGAGGAACGCCGTGGCTAATATCCTGTTCGAGCTGATTTCTCGGGAGCGGATCCTGTTCACCGGCGTGGTGCGGGCAGTGATGCTGCCTGCGACCGAGGGTGACATGACCGTCATGCCCGGCCACGAGCCAACCATGGTGACGCTCAACCCCGGGATTATCGCGGTAACCGATATTCAGGGGCACGGTCACCGCGCCTTCGTGCGGGGCGGGTTCGTGCAGATTACCGGCTCCAGCGTGTCGGTCCTGGCCGAGCGGGCTTTGCCGCCCGAGGAGCTCACGCGTGATCGTCTCGACGAAGAGATCTTACGTCTGGAGACTATGCGCGAAGCCATGCGGGACGACCGGGCGCGCCGAGAGGCTGATTATGCCATCAGCCGCTTTGAGCTGGTAAAAACAACCCTTTTATTCTGATGCGGAAAAGGAGGATGGATTATGGCCGCAATGCCGAAGACAGCAGTAACCTCAGAGGCCCGGCGCAGCAGCACCGGAATCAGCTGGCCTGAAGGCAGCCAAGCTTTGGCCGCCGCCACGGAGGCCTGGTTCTCCGCAACAGCCGAATGCCAGCGGGAGGCAATCGGCTTTATCTCCAAACGGCTTGATAAGGACGGCGAGACAATCCGCGCCATGATGAGTTGCAAGGATCCGGCAGACATTGCTGCCATCCAGTCCCGCTGGATGGAGGAAGCCTTGCGCGACTACAGCAACGAGGCGGGGAAGCTGATGACAATATGCATCGAGTCCGTCAAAGGCGGATCTGGCTCAAGGCGATGAGGACCTCCAGGCCCTGTTCGCCGGTCTGACGGATTCTTTCCGCGCAAGCCGCATGAGCAAAGAGCTGTCGTCCGCTCACCACGTGCTTGAGCGGATCTGAGCGATGGCGGCTGTCATCAGCTCGGCCATTTTCTCGCGAATCTGCTCGTCGGACTGGTTGATGCCGTTTGCCTCGAAATCGGTCCGAAGCTTCTCGACCAGAGCCTCATCGACGATACGTGCCACCAAGCTTTGGCTGATCTCGCTGACATAGGCGTCGGCCTTCTGCCCCACGAGGCCGAGTTGGGTCGCTGCCCATTGTCCAAGGAGCTTGTTGCGACGTGCCAGGGCCCTGAACCGTGCCTCCTCGTCATGCGTGAACATCTGTTCAAAGGCTTGTTCGCGATCTTGGAAAAGGGTCATAGGCGCCTCCGGGAGTAGGGTGGTCACCAATATTATGTCGCCGATCTGATCATACACGAAAACGACGTTTTCCGGATCACGATGTTGAATCGGCGGCCCCTAGGGTGGGCCCGGCAAACCTCCTTATGCCCCTTCACCCCGGTGCCCCGCCGACGGTAAAATCAGGTGCAAGAAGTTGAATGCATGCGAAGAGGTTGAGGATGTCTCAGGAACAGACACCCATATACTCACATCTGAGAACGCCGAGAGCGGCGGCCGTTGCAGGCATAGCCTTTTCCATCCTACTGGTTATCATCTTCTGGGGGTTCCGAAGTGCGGTTCCTGCCGATCCATTAGACCCTGGCATTTGGCTGGTCGGTGGCTCGGGGCACGTCGCGTTGGCGCTGAACCTCATTCCCTTTGCGGGGATCGCTTTCCTATGGTTCATCGGTGTGCTGCGTGATCGCCTCGGTTCGGAGGAAGATCGTTTCTTCGCGACGGTGTTCCTGGGCAGCGGCCTGTTGTTCCTGGCTGTTCTGTTCGTTGCAGCGACGATTGTCGGCGCCTTGCTTCTCATGGCCCCGTCAAACGAGTCGGGTGAGATGGGCGCCGCTTCGACGTTCCACTTCGCGAGGGCGGTCGCGTATATTCTGATCAATGTCTATGCGATCAAGATGGCTGGCGTGTTCATGATCTCCACGTCCACGGTCGTGATCTACACCGGGATCGCTCCCCGATGGATGGCCGGGATCGGCTACGCGTTGGCCGCGCTTGTGCTGCTCGGCAGCTTCTATATCAGCTGGAGCATCATGGTTTTGCCCGTTTGGGTGCTGCTGATCAGTGTGCATATACTGCTGGACAATTTGCGCCGGCGGGACAGAAACCCCCAACAGCCATAGAGCCTACTCTCGCTGCGGGCCGCTCGGACTTGGGCGCACCCATGCATTCCGGCGCCATCGTTACTTGCGCCGTGCCGGCGTGAGATCGTCCAGACGTTCACTGCGCGCAAATCCTAATCCCTGCGGATCCTCTTGACGAGCGGCAGCTCGATCCTGCGCGTCGAGGCCCGAATGCCGGATCGTCGCGTCGAGATGGGCCAGATAACGCCGCACTGCGGTACGGCGCTTCACATCGCTTGTTTCAGCAAGTGCGGTGAGAGTGGCGTGCAGCCGTCGCATGACTTGAACAGATGTCAGGCCGTACTGGCGGATCTCATCGAAGGCCAGCGACAGGTAATCTTCCCATGCCGGCATGGGGATGAACAGGCGTGCGGTGCCGGCCTGGTCCTTGATCCACAGATTGCCTAGCGGCTGGCGGCTTAGGCGGCGCAGAAGATCATCGATCTGGTCGAGTGCCTGCACAGCCGTGGTTGGATCGTTGATAGCCGGCGACAGGGCCTTTACTGCGATATCCACGAGTATACGGAAGGCGTATTTGGGGTCTTGCTCAAAGGTGCGCTCGCGTCCGGTCTGGATGCACCTGACCAGGTCGCCCTTCGGCAATGGCTTCGCCGAAGCATAAATCTTGAGGATGGTATCTCCTTCCACCAACGTGTCGCCGACAGCGGCCACCAGGTCGACAAGAATGTCCGTCGCTTCGGCAAGGGACAAGAGGGCGTGAAAATCGATGCGTGTCACGCAACGCGGCGAGCCGCGATGAACGATTGTCTCGACCGAACGTTCCGCACGATGGTTCTCTGACCGGTTCTCGGTCACCCACGAGATTGTGGAGGTATCGAACAGGTGCGCTTGTGTCTCTATCACCCGCCGTCCCTCATCGCCGACAATTATCAGAACATCGGTAATCTGTATCTTGGCCAAGTTTTGCACCAGGCGCGAAAACATCAGCATGCTTGCGACTAGGAGCGCCAGGACCAGCAACGTCGACAGCGGTGGGACTTCACCGCTGCCGCCACGGTCGGTCCACAGGAGCGTGGCCATGGCATAGGTGAATGTCGCAACGAAGATGCCGAGAGCGTGGTAGAGTTCGTGCTTGCCGGCGAACCACAAAACTAGCCGAGGTGAGTAGGCGACGGCGCTGAATTGCACCATGACGAAAGCGACGGAGAAGACGATTGCCGTGAAGGCGAGAATTCCGGATGCCGTAGCCGATAGGAACGCCATGGCGGCGGCAGCCGACATGGCGTGCGTATAGCCTGGCAGGAAATGGTGCTCGAGCCGAGGCAAGACGGCGGCTGCCGCCAGACTGACGATCGTATAGACGGAGGGAATTGCCCAGGGTCTCAAGGCCTGTGCTCTCACTATCGGCGAGTCGCAATCAGATGAAAGCGCACAACACCGCCTCCACATCTTAGGCTTTCGCGGCTGCCCTGGCCAGATGCCAGTCTCCAGCACCAAGGATGCACGCAAAATCCTTCAAGCGCGGAGACTTTCGACAGCGCGGCTGATCAGATCGTACTTCGTCTGGGTTACCTTCAAATCCCGAAACCAGTTCACGAGGTCTCCCCAAGGCTCGTTGAGCTGCCCCAGTCCAGATATGAACGCGACGACGGTCCCAACCTCGGCCTCACCCTTGATGACGTAGTAACCGCCGAGTGCGAGGATGGCGGCGATGCCGAGATGATGCATGAGGTTCATCAGGAAGTTCATTGAGAACTTCAATCGGATGACCCCCATGTTGAGAACGAAGACTTGCTGAATGCGATCCTGCTGAGGGCTCCCCGCGGCAGCGCCCGCGCGTGGCTGATCGATGATGCCGACGCTGACTTGGCGGAGCGTGGCGATTCTGTAAGCCACCCGCTTGTTGATGGCCTTCTGCATCAATGGCACAAAAACAAGCTGCGGCGAAAAGACGGCCAAGGCGACTAAAGCCATCAGCGGCTGTAAATAGACCATGTAGGCAAGTACGCCGATGAGCAGGCCGCCTTGGAGGAGGGGCTCGGACACGCTCGTCCCAACGAATCCTCCGATTGGATCCGCCTCGTCGACAACCAGGGAGATCTGGACACCTTCGGTGCCGGCCTGACAGAGTTCAGGCCTGATCTGTCGGAAATCGTCCAGAAGGGCGGTCCGGAGCCAACGCGTTGCACTCTCGCCGACATAGCCTCGATAGATGTTCAGCCCAAGCTTGAGAAATCCAGCCAGCATGGCAAGACCCGCATAGACGATTGCAAGGCGGGCGATGGGCCCCGCCGCCCCGCCGACGAATGCATCGTTGATGATCCGCCGCTGAAGTTCCAGCGGAGCAATTTCAGACGTGAAGGCAAGGACGGACAACAGCGCCAGCGCGAACTGGTCGCGGGCACTGACGAGCCAAATGAGCCGGGAAAGGCGAGGGGGCGTTCTGGCGGGGGAGCGCGCTTCACCCGGGTCGACCTCGCTCGGAAGCACCTGTCCATGGCGAGGCAGTGAGGTCCGGGGCAGCACGGCCAATCTCCCAAGTTCCACCGGCTGGGAAAGTCAAGCATTTAACCGATCAACCGCTGGTCCTGCCTTGCGCCAAATCAATCTTCTTTCAGGTAGCCTCCATCATGCATGTCACCATGGCGCAAATGCGATCTGCACTCAGAAACTAGGTTTCATTTAGCGTGGGCAGGCGACTCCATGCCGGTTCGATATCGTATGTCTGCGTTCGAGAGAGGCCGGCTAATACGGAGAAAGGTTCGAGCACAGCTGGAGCCGCAGCATCGAGGGCTGCGCTGTTGAGACTAACCAAGGGAGTGCCTTAGGGGGTCATCCTAGCCTTGTCGTTCCATGGCCTCAGGAGGCATAGGCCCTCTGCTGCAGCCTCGCCATGCGGCGGATCCATTCATCGTATTCTTGAGTCTTGAATTGCAGATATTTTTTTACCTCTTGATGAGGGAGAATGAGAAACTGCTCGGCCTCAATACCTTCCAGGGCAGCCTTTGATACGGCGTCGGCTGAAAGGATACCGTCAAACGCCTGAGGTCCGCTTGGAAGATCGCGCAGCAGGGGAGTGTCCACACCCTGAGGGCAAAGTATTGAGACACGGATCCCATGATCGTGGTGTGTGATGGCAAGATTTTCGGCAAATCCCACTGCAGCGTGTTTGGTCGTAGAATAGACGGCGCTGCCGACCTGCGAGAGAAGTCCCGCAGCGGATGCAGTCAGCAGGAAATATCCTCTCTTGCGGGCCTTCATACGCGGGATTAGCACTCTGGCAGCATAGACATGGGCCATCACATTCACCGCCCATGCCTTCGCCCATACGTCGTTCGGTGCGCCAGCCGCATTCTCGAAGGTAGTGTCGAAGCCCGTGGCGATGCCGGCATTAGAGCAGAAGAGGTCAATCGGACCGATCGTGCTTTCGGTCATCTCTACGAGGTGTCGGATCTGGTCCTCATCCGTGACGTCGCAATAGGCTGCCTCGCCATCGATTGAACGCGCGACATCAGCAGACTTCTCTCGGTCGATGTCGGCAACGATCACGCGAGCCGCGCCTGCATGAGCAAAACATCGACATAGTGCCTCGCCAATGCCGCTTGCGCCTCCTGTCACAACAATGACCTTGCCCTGAACCTTCATCCGTTTGTCCCTTGAGCGAGAGTGAGATCATTGCACTCCATCTTCATGATCATACCAATGAACTTCGCCGCCAAATTTGGCGCAGCCAGTTTAGTGATCATCTGGAGCTTGAAGATGCCTGCAGTCTTGCTGAGAATGTATCGATCACCTACACGTAAGTAAATAGGGACCTCAGTGTCGGAAAGGACTGGAACATGCTGGAAAATCAAGGTTGGACGCTGGCGCGTCGCCCCATGGGAGAACCCAGTGTCGAGGATTTCAGTTTGCAGTCTGTTCCTCTCAAATCGCGAGTCGTGGAAGGTGAGGTTCTTGTCAGAAATCTTCTCCTCTCGCTGGACCCTTATATGAGATGGCGCATGAATGATGCGAAGTCGTATGCGCGTCCCGTCGAGATCGGGCAGGTCATGGTCGGAGCGACCGTCAGCGAGGTGCTGGTCTCCGAGCATCCTGGGTTCAAGCCGGGTGACACAGTCTTAGGTGGTGGGGGCTGGCAGGAGTACTCCATCCTTAAGGGCGAGACCTTGCAAAAGCTGACGGGCAATGTCCCGCCATCAACCGCTCTAGGAGTGCTCGGAAGCCCAGGATTCACGGCTTATGCTGGTCTCATGAAGATCGGGATGCCTAAGCCTGGCGAGACAGTTGTCGTCGGCGCGGCAACAGGGCCGGTCGGTTCCATGGTAGGGCAACTCGCGAAACTCGCGGGCTGCCGCACGGTCGCGATCGCCGGCGGCCCGGAGAAGTGCGCGTTGGCAAAGGAAATGTTCGGCTTCGACGCTGCAATTGATCATCGGGCGTCTCATCTGGGAGAACGTCTTGCCGAAGCCTGTCCGAGGGGCATTGATGTCTACTTTGAAAATATCGGCGGAAGGACCTTGGACGCCGTCTTACCTTTACTCAATGACTTCGCGCGAGTGCCCGTCTGCGGCTTGGTATCTCAATATAATGACGACGGCCCTTACGAAGGCGAGACGCGTCTTGCCTCTTTAATGCGCGATGTGCTCATCAAGCGGCTGACCATGCGCGGCTTCATCGTCACCGATTTCGCAGAGTATCGCGACGAGTTTCTTGAGATGGCCATGCCGCTTGTCGCGTCCGGCAAAATCACTCACCTTGAGGATATCGTGGATGGGCTCGATGCAGCTCCCGATGCTTTCATCGGTCTGCTGCAGGGAAAAAACAAGGGGAAGCTGATCGTCAGGATTGCATGAGGGACTGGAGTGGCCGATGGCTCTGAAAAACGACGTCGTCGGCCATCCTTGTCCTGATATCCAGCATGAAATCGCAGGCTGCGACGATCTGAGAATCGAGCATTTCCCGGCCATAGACCGTCTGGCATCCGCTCTCCTCAGCTATCCGCAACAGCTTTGTTCTGTCGGGATCCATGATGGCATCCATTACCGTCATCCGGCTCGGCAGACGGTCGACGTTGAGTGGTGAGGCATTGTCGTCAAGCATGCCTACCGAAGAAGCATTCACCAGCACGTCAATGTCCTCCAGCGGAGGGAGCCCAGAGTGTATCCGAATGGCCGGAAATGCTCTGCTGACTTTGCCGATCACTTCGGCGCAGCGCGGCGTCTCCGGATCATGGATGAACAGAACGGCAGGCTCGCAGCGAGCCAGTTCCGCCGCGATGGCCGATCCTGCGCCGCCTGCGCCGAGTAAAAGAACACGCCGGCCGGCTAATGCTACCTTGCGGCGTAAAAGGGCTGCGACGCATCCAGCGCCGTCAAACATTTCGCCGATCCACCGGTCATCCAGTGATCGGCCTATGATGGATACCCCGCCGCTCAGTTGTCCCATGGGCCCAACCCGATGAACATGGGAGAGAGCTCGGCCCTTGTGGGGCACTGTAACGACGATGCCGTCCAGATTTCCAATTCGCAGGACCCGGGGAAAAACATCCGAGAATTCCTCGGGCCTAATGTGGATCGGCAGCAAAATTGCATTCAGGCCGCGCCGTTGGAGTTCGAAGGTGACTGTTTCCGGCGAGCGGGCCTGCTCAATGGGATGGCCGACAATCCCGTAAAGTCGCGTACGACCGTTGACAAAGTCCACGGATCCCGCGCGAGGCGGACGTGCAGCGGCGAAGTTCATCGTGTGGCCTCCAGCATTTTTCCAGGATTCATGATATTGTCGGGATCGACCGCACGCTTGATGAGTTGCATCAGGGAGATGGTCGCGTCCCCGTGTTCCAATCGTAAGTACTTTATCTTTTCCTGCCCAATGCCATGCTCGCCTGTGCATGTGCCATCCATGGAGATCGCCCGCTCGACCATGTTCCCAACGAAGCGCCGCACGGTTTCGATCTCTTCGGGGTTCGTCATGTCGACGAGGGGCTGAACATGGAAATTGCCGTCGCCGACATGGCCGACGATGGGAGCAATCAGGCCAAGTCGCTGAATCTCGGCCTTGGTTTCCTCCACGCATTCAGCCAGTCTCGAAATCGGTACGCAGACATCCGTAGGAATCGGGCGTGCGGAAGGGCGCAACGCCACGCATGCCCAATAAGCATCGTGCCTGGCCTTCCAAAGTGTCGAGCGGTCTTCTTGCTTGGCAGACCAGGTCAGGGGGCCGCCTCCAACCTCCTTTGCAATCTCCTCAAAACGTCGTGACTGCTCCGCCACTCCATCTGGTGTGCCGTGAAATTCAAGCAAGAGAAGTGGCGTCTCGGCCAGAGCAAGTCCGGAATATTGATTGACGGCCTTGACCGTGACTTCGTCAAGCAACTCGACGCGCGCCACAGGAATGGCACTCTGGATCGTTGCAATGACCGCGTCGCAGGCGCTGCCGACCGTGGGAAACGGACAGGCGGCCGCAGCAATGGCTTCGGGTATGGGGGATAGACGAAGCGTCAGTTCCGTCATGACACCGAGCGTGCCTTCCGAGCCAACGAGAAGCCGGGTGAGATCGTAGCCGGCTGAACTCTTCCGAGCTCGACGGGTCGTTCTTACAATATCGCCGTTGGGCATCACGGCAGTGACGGCAATAACATTCTCTCTCATGGTCCCGTATCGAACCGCGTTGGTGCCGGATGCCCGTGTCGCAGCCATGCCGCCGAGCGAAGCATCAGCCCCGGGATCTATTGGAAAGAACAGGCCTGTGTCGCGCAGGTGCTCATTCAACTCATTCCTCGTCACTCCTGCCTGAACAACACAATCCAGATCCTCCGCATTGACGGAGAGGACCTTCTTCATGCGGCTGAGATCGATAGAGACGCCCCCATATGGAGCGTTAACGTGCCCTTCGAAGGAGGAACCCGCCCCGAAGGGGATAACGGGAACCCTCTCGGTGGCGCAGATTCGGACGATCTCCGACACTTCTTCCGTGCTTTCAGGAAAAACGACCGCATCCGGGGGCTGGCCTGTCAGCCAGGTCAGCTGGCTCGAATGCTGCTGGCGGACCGCTGGATTGGTGCTCACTCTCTCGCCGAAACGGTCGGCGAGGCCAATCAGCACGCGACTGATGTCGCGATCAGGCGTCGCGATCGTGCCATTCCCCTCAATTCCCATTTCATCTCCTCCTGCCCCAAATAATATTCCATCTTGACCTACATGCAAGTCAGGATTAGCGTTCCTGGCAAAAATCACAGGAGGGACGTTATGAGAGATGCGGATTTCCAGGTCGCTATCGGCGACAAGGTCAGTTTTTCGAAGACGGTGAGTGAAAGCGACGTCTATCTATTCGCCGGCATCACCGGAGATCTTTCCGACGTTCACTGTAACGAAGAGTTCATGAAAAAATCGGCTTTCGGACGGCGGATTGCTCATGGCGTGCTGTCCATGGGATTCATGTCTACTGCTTCGACAGTGATGTACACGCCGCATGTCGAGAAATATGCCGATCTCACGCCTGTGTCTCAAGGGTATGACCGTGTCCGCTTCATTGGACCAGTGTTCTTCGGTGATACAGTGACAGTCACCTACACGATTGCCAAAATCGACTCCGATAAGAACCGGGCCTTTGCCGATGTCGCTGTCATCAATCAGCATGGCGAAGTAGTCGCCTCGGCAACGCATATCATGCGTTGGGTCCCGGTTCGGTCCCGAGAACCAGAAATCGTTTAGGCAAAATTGACCGCTCCTCATCGCACCGGTGAGAGCGGCGTTCTCCCCGGTCTGCGATATGTCAACGAGAAGTTGGCGTTTCGGATGGCACTTTTCAGTAAGGTCGTGATGTACGAATTCTCAGGAAAAACAGCGGTCGTGACTGGCGCGGCCCACGGGATCGGTAAGGCTATCGCTCAGCGGTTGATCGACGAAGGATGTGCTGTTGCGCTCTGGGATCATGACAAGTCGAGCCTTGATGCGACCGTCGAGGAGTTGCGGAAGGCAGGCGCGCGTGCGTCGGCGCATCATGTCGATGTTTCTGATCTCGCCGCTGTAAAAGATGTCTTCCAGGACACGACAAATGCGCTCGGCGGAGTCCCGGATATTTTTGTCAACAATGCGGGAATCGGGCAGGTGGCTTCCATTCTGGATGCAGCGCCGCAAGACTTCGACCGTACGATACAAGTCAATGTCCGGGGCGTATTCAATTGCTGTCATACAGTCGTTCCTGGGATGGTCGAGCGTAACAGCGGAGTGATCATCAATGTCGCTTCATGGTTCGGAAAATCGGGCCGTCCAATGTCACTGGCTTACTGCGCTTCAAAATTTGCACTTATCGGTATGACGCAATCAATGGCACTCGACCTGGCGAAGCATGGCATTCGGGTGAATGCGGTGTGCCCTGGGACAATCACAAATACACGTATGCGTGATGAGGCGGACGCTGCGGCGGTCGCGAACGGACTGCCTCCAGCGTCTGAGCGGGTTCACCTGATCCCGCTAGGGCGGTTGGGGCAGCCCGAGGATATTGCGAAGGCAGTTGCATTCCTGGTGTCCGATGAGGCGAGCTACATGACCGGGCAGTCGATCAACGTCACTGGCGGACTTTGGATGAACTAGTGCGAATGGGGGAGAAGCAAGCGGGCGCAAACGGCTTGACAGGTTAATCGAAACGATACTTACTCATAGGTAAGTAAGCAAAAAACTCGAATGCCTCGAGAAGTAGGCCGAGGGAGGAACAAGTTGTTTGAATTGGCGGAATATCTCCTGCGTGGATCTCTGCTGGGCGTTACTTATGGGCTTCTCGCTTTTCCCGTGAGTTTGCTCTTTGTAACGACTGGTTCGGTGGACGTTGCGCTTGGCGCCTATGCGGTTTTGGCTGCTGCGATCATGTATACGGTGGGCGGGCCGGCGGGTGCGATCCTTGCTATTGGCGCGGCTATCCTCGCCTCGACCGTTGTCGGTCTCATCTCGATGCGTCTCAATCGTCCTGGCGCGGTCGACCACGTGATCGCAGTGCTCGGTACGTTCGGCCTTGCGACTTTCCTGGAATCATTAATTCTGACGATATTCGGCACAAGCCCAATGATCAGGCAGCCGTTCACCGCGTTCTGGAATTTTGGTGACATTCGGATCAGCCCTCAAATGGGCATCAATCTTGCCGTCTGTCTCGTCATCCTCTCCGTTCTATTCATCGTCCTTCAGCGCACGCCATTTGGTCGCGCCATGCGTGCCAGCGCAGTCAATCCGGTCGGTGCGGCTCTGAATGGTATCCCGGTCAGACTAATCTGGTTCTCGACCTATGTGCTGGGTGGATTGCTGGCTGGGGTCGCCGGCGTTCTCATTCTCTTCTCGACAGGTGCCGATTACAGCACTGCATTTACGCTGACCATCTGGGGATTCGGCTCTGCGATCATCTTCGGAATGCATAGTCCGCTGCGTGGTTTCGCGGGTGGGCTGATCATCGGCGTGGTTCAGGCTCTCAGCTCCGGCTATTTGCCGGGAGGTTGGGCAACGGCCGCGCCGCTGATTTTCATCTTCGTAATCCTTTCCATGGGACGCATGAACCAGATCGCTGCCACGGGAGGGCGGGTTTGATGCAAGGCTCAAGGTTCAAGCTGCTTTTGCCAGCTCTCTCGGTCATTTTGGTGATTGCGTTCATATCGCCGTTTATCGTCTCCAGCCCCTTCTGGCTCGACAACTCCGTCCTCGTCGCGATCTTCTCGCTCATGGCGCTCTCAATGGGCATGGCTTACGGGCAGGCAGGAATTCTCTCCATCGCACCCGCCGCCTTCGCGTCGATTGGCGCGTTCGCCACGAGCGTCGTCACCACGCGCTATGGCCTTTCGCCTCTGATCGGGCTTGGTCTTGCGCTGGTGCTGCCGATGCTCCTTGCCTATCCAATGGCAAGAGCTATTACCCGACTCTCGCCGTTGCCGCTGTCGATTGCGACCTTGCTGCTAAGCCTGGTTCTGGAACTCGCCATACGTGAAGGAGGAGAGTTCACCGGAGGCTATATCGGCCTCTCGGGAATTCCCACACTTTGGTTCGCGCCCAATCTGGTCTCGATGCATATCCTAGGATGGCTGCTCGTTGCGCTCGTCCTTGTCCTCTACGTCAATCTGACGAACTCCGCCATCGGTCGCGCCGTGAGAACGGCAAGGCACGATCCGCTGAGGGCAACGGCGGACGGAGTGCAGGTGCCTTCGCTGTTGGCGGTATACTTTGCGCTTTCGGCATCGGTGGCCGGGCTCGCTGGATGGCTCTATGCCCATCACCTCACCTATATGGGGCCCGACTCTCTGACGATGCATGTCTCGATCAAGATCATGCTCATGGCTGTCATCGGGGGCGCTTCGACCTTCCTCGGGCCTATTCTCGGCGCGGCCTTTCTTACTCTGATCACCCTGTATCTGCCTGCGGCAGAAACTCAGGGCATGATTTTCGGTGCCGTCCTGATCCTCGTTTTGCTTGTTGCGCCGAACGGCGTGCTCGGAACTGACTGGCGGAGAATCCTTCATGGAAGGAAACGCAAATCGGACGTCGCGCGAGTGCAGCCGGCTGTGGGTGGAGGTGCGGCATGACGATCGAAGTCAAGGATGTCACAGTTCGTTTCGGCGGCGTCACAGCTCTCAAGGACGCGTCACTTACTCTTGAGCGGGGCAAGATCCTTGCCGTCGTCGGGCCAAATGGCTCAGGCAAAAGCACCCTGTTCAATGCGATCACGGGGATGGCGAAGCCGTCAGCTGGCACGGTAGTCGTCGACGAAAAGAGAATCGATGACCTGCCTGCTTACAAGCGAATTGCATGGGGAGTGGCGCGGACATTCCAGACGCCGCGTTTCGACCCCAAGGTAACGGTTGAAGAAGCCGTAATGTGCGGGTTCTTCCGGCTGCGCCGCACTTCCATCCTGGCCTCGTTGCTTCGCACGCCCAGTGCGTCTGCTGAGGAAAGGCGCTTTCGGAGCCGCTGTGACGAAATCCTCGACGACCTCAAGCTATCGGAGTTCCGCTCACAGCAAATGAGCGAACTTCCGATGGGACGGGTGCGTCTCGTGGAGGTGGCCCGCGCCGTTGCGAACGAGCCCAAATATATCCTCCTCGATGAACCGGCTGCTGGTCTCGCCGTCGATGAGCAACGCATGCTCAGCCATGAGGTGCGCCGTCTCGCAGAGCGCGGCGTTGGCGTTCTCCTTGTCGAGCACAACTTCAACCTCATCCGTGAACTGGCGGAGCATGTTGTGGTGCTGAAGGAGGGATCTACCCTGCTCGAGGGTACTCCAACTGACATAGCGAAAAACCAGGCCTTCATCGACACGTATCTCGGGAGCACCGGGCGATGACCATCATAGACAAAGCTTCCGAATTTAGCCGACACCAGAACACGGTGGTGATGTCCTGTCGGGACATTGTGGCGCGCTATAGTCGCATTACCGTCGTATCAGGATTGAACTTCTCCTTACGCTCCGGGGAAATGCTCGCAATCCTCGGGCCAAACGGTGCCGGGAAGAGCAGCATGCTCGGTTCGATCGCCGGCACCGTCAGCGGGAGTGGTGAGGTCAGGGTAAAGAACCAGGATGTGGGACGGATGAATGCACATCTCCGCGCTCGCAACGGTATCGCCTTCGTTCCGGAAAGGCGCGGTAACATTTTCTCTACGATGTCCGTCAAGGAGAACATCGATATCGGGCTGCGCCTTCTCCCTCCCGAGGAACGTGAAGCGCAGCGCGATTTCATCAACGATCTGTTTCCTATCCTGAAGAAGCGAGAGACGGCCATGGCAGGCGTTCTCAGCGGAGGGGAGCAGCAGATGCTGGCAATCGGCCTCGCTCTTGGACGTCGGCCCGACGTCCTGATCCTTGACGAGCCGAGTCAAGGCTTGGCTCCTGCAGTGTTTGATATTCTCGAAAGAGCTTTTGCCGTGCTCAAGGAGAGGGGCTTGGCTTTGCTCCTCGCCGAACAGAATGTTCCCTTCGCCGCGCGTATCGCAGACCGATACGTGATCCTGTCGCAGGGAGAGATCATTCGCAGCGGCGGCAAGGAAGATCTCGCGAACCCGAAAGAGCTTGCAGACGCTTTTCTGGGCAAGGTGAGCAACTAACGTCGTCTAAGCAGGGAACTCGGAAAGGATCAAGTCATGAAGAAGTTCATGTTGGGGCTGCTGTCTGGAATTGCCGCTAGCGGCTTTCTCATAGCAGCGGCATCTGCACAAGAAACGGTGAAGATTGGCGGTATCTACAGCCTGAGCGGCCCGGCTGCACCGTTCGGTGTGCCGGAGCGAGACATCGTAGAGGCGCTCGTTGCAAAAGCAAATAAAGAGGGCGGCTTGAACGGAAAGAAGGTCGAGGTGATCTTCTGCGACGATCAAACCAATCCGACAGAAGCCGCGCGCTGCGCCACCAAGCTCATCCGTCAAGATAGGGTGGTGGCGATCACTGGTTCGACGATTGGCACGGGAACATTGGCATTGATGCCGATTGCCGCCTCCAACGAAGTGCCTGTGCTTGCGCCGGTTGGCACCATTACCGTGACCTCCAAGGACAATAAGTTCTGGCCTTGGGTCTTCCGCACCGCACCTTCCGATACGCTCATCATCTCGGCGATCATGGAGCGCGGCGTCTTTCAGCCGAAGCACAAGCGTGTCGCCATCATGTATCAGGAAGATGCATATGGCGAAGCAGGCATGAAGCAGGCGAAGAAGCTGTCGGAAGAGCGTGATATCGAGATCGTTTCCGCCGTCGGTGCTCCGCTTAACGCCATCGACCTCACGGCGGCAGCAACGAACATCCGCAATTCCAAGCCCGATGTGGTGCTGCTCAAGACATCCGCTCCCGCTCTCGGAGCAGCTTTCGTGCGCGCGGCCAAGCAGGTCGGAATCGAGGCGCCCATCATCGGCACTGGCAGCCTGAACCAGCGGCCTTTCCTTGATGCGTCCGGACCCGCCGGCGAGGGCATTCAGATCGTCTCGATAGGAAACTGGGATGATCCTTCTGAGAGGCAGAAGGAGCTGGGAGAGGTCATCGTAGCAGCCGGCAAGACGCCGAAAGGCTATGCGGAATTGATTGGTTCAACCGGGATCATTGCCGCCTTTGAGGCTGTGCGGCGGGTCCAAGGCGATGTCACAGGTCCGAAGATCCGTGACGCGCTGGAAACGATCTGCGATTTCAAGGATACTTATCTCGACGGAAAGCTCTGCTATTCAAAAGATCAGCATGAAGGAGTTTTCGAGGATACTTTGATCACCGTTGAAATTCGCGACGGCAAATTCAAGACCGTGAAATGAGAATGCAGGGCGGGGCGCATCCGTGCGCTCCGCCAGCTATGATGATGTCAGGTCAGCGCCGTGTATGAAAAGTATTCTGACATTGGACTTCAGGATTGGACACTTGTGAAAACCTTGGACTGGCGCATCGGTCTTACGCCTAATGCGCCATTTCTCATTTTTCATGACGATGACCCAATCTCGTTCTCTGAGATCCGCCAGAAGGCGGGAGATTATGCTTCCAGTCTGAGGCAGGCAGGAATTCGGGCTGGAGACCGAGTGGTCCTCCTGGTCGGCAACCGGCCGGAACACGTGGCTCTCTGGTTCGCCATCAACCTTCTTGGCGCCATTGACGTACCTGTCAACACGGCACTTTCCGGCAAGCCGCTAGAACACACCTTGAACCTTGTGGAAGCGGAGACAGTCATCATTGAGGCTTCGTTGCTGCCTGCCTTGCATGACATGCAGTCAAGCCTTTCTCATGTTCGCAAGGTCTTTACTATCGATGCCGACTCCGATCGCATTGTTTCAAAATTCACCATGGAGATCCTGCCGCTCGTCCAAGGCTCACATGCCGCAACAGCAAGTGAGCTATCACCGACAGCGCGCTACAGCGACGTCATGTCGATTCTGTTTACATCGGGCACAAGCGGGCCTTCGAAGGGCGTCATGCTCACCCATGCGCAAGCCTTTCTGACGGCGCGTCAAACCGTCGAGGGGTTATGGGTTGCGGGTCATGATACCTTTTACTGCGCTCATCCCCTCTTTCATATGTCGCCACGGTTTTGCGTGATCTATGCGTCGCTCTTGACCGGGGCCAAGATCCATCTTGATAGAAAGTTTTCTGCTCCCGAATGGATTGATCGTATCCGGGCCACAGGAGCAACAGTGACGATCGGACATGGGCCCCTGTTGGAGATGATTTTTTCACAGCCGGAGCGTCCTGACGACGCAGATACGAAGTTGGCGCGAGTCGGGACCTCGCCATTTCCCAAGAGCATCGCTTCGGCATTCGAGCGTCGCTTTGGCGTCAAGGGCATCGAGACCTGGGGGATGACCGAGGTCAACATCCCATGCTGGCATCCGAAAGAGGAGCCCTTGAAACCGGGCTCCTGCGGAAAAGTGCGGCATGAATGGTATGATTTCCGCATTGTCGATCCGGATACCGACGAAGAAATGCCTCAAGGGCAGGTCGGCGAATTCGCAATACGCCCGAAACTGCCGGGCATCATCAGCCCGGGCTACTTCGCGAATCCGGACGCAACCGTCCGTGCCTGGCGGAACCTGTGGTTCCATACCGGGGACAGCGGCTACGTGGACGCGGACGGGTGGGTCTACTTCGTCGACCGCCTCGGCGATCGCATCAGGCGCAGAGCCGAGAACATATCGTCATACGAGATCGAGGCCATTGCTAATGCATTCCCCGCGATAGAGGAGAGCGCAGCGATAGGGGTGCCATCCGAGTATGAATCCGATGACGATATCAAGCTGTGCGTAGTGGTGCGGCCAGGATTCTCCTTCTCACCGGAGAACCTGCTTGTCTTTCTCGCATCCAACCTGCCGCATTACATGATTCCCAGATACATCGAGGTTCTCGACGAGATGCCTCGAACGCCTACGAAGAAAACCCGGAAGGTCGATCTGAGAGTTGCCGGGGTGACTAGCCGGACGTGGGACCGTAAGGCGCACGGGATCGATTTGAAAGCTCTGATCGAAAATGCGCGCGCTGCTCCTCAAGAGGCGGATGCCTGAGTGAGGCTGCGAGCATCGATAATAGATCGGGAGAAAAGCCGACGCAGGTCGTCTAAATGCGCGCGGCTTGCTTGCTCTTAGCTGTTTTGCGCCCGTAGGCCTGCTCGATCGTGGAGAGCGTTGCCTCCCACAAATGCGCCAGCCGGTCGAAGCTGCCATGATCTCGGGTGATCGAGCCGGCATAGTGAATGATGTTGACCAGCTGAATGACAATCTGCTCCTGGGGCGCATCTGCTTCCAATTCACCGGACTGGATAGCCGCCCTTACGCCGACACGGACCAGCGTTTCGAACTCAACGGTGCAATCCCGGAGTTTGGCGCGCATTTTGGGCGTAAGAGCATCACTGTCGGTCCTGAGCCTGATAAGAAGGCTCCAAGGCTCGCCGTGGCTGCCAGGCGGGTTATAGGTCTGATAGCGCTGTTTGGCATGCGTACAGACGGACGCGACCTTCTTCCGGAGCGTCGTCGTATTATCCGTCCAGATGTCCCGATAAGACGCAATCGTCCTGTCGGCATAGTCCTCAAGGACTTCCTCGACGAGGCCGTCCTTGCTGCCGAAATGGTAATGTAGATTGGCACGTGTTGTGTTGAGAACCTCTGAAATCTGACGGAAACTGAGGCCCCGATAACCGTGCTTGATAAGAAGTTCCTCGGCAACGAGCTTGATTTGCTCACGCATGGGGGAGATGAAACCATCTATTGGGCATTTGACCGCTTTCACTGGTAGTCAACTCCCCCATATTCTCAGTTTTCGCAAGTTCTTGCAATTAGAGGCCTGTGAATTACGCAGCCGACATGACTGCGCCCTCATTCTGAATTCCGGCAAGCGTCAGGGCCCGTCGAATTCTTTCGATCTCAGAACTGTCGAGCTTTTGCAAAGGCGGACGAACCGCCGCGCTGGGCAGGCGGCCGAGAATGACCTGAGCCTCCTTCATGCGGTTGTGCATATCGACCCCGGGAGCGCCATAGAACGCATGAGTCATCGGGTAAATTCGTGCCGCGACAGCCTTTGCCTTCGCGAGATCGTTGCTTTTTACGGCTTCGAAGAGGGCAACCTGCAGATCGGCTATGGTGCTGCCCGCACCTGATAGGAGGCCGTTGCAACCGGTGACGAGAGAGCTGAGGAGCCAGGCGCTGTGGGTCGACAGAACGTGGAAGGGGCGCTTGTCGGATTGGAGCTCACGTACGGTCAGCTCATGGCGGGCCGGATCGCCACATCCATCTTTAATCGCGCGCACGGTCGGAATTTGCTCGATGAGGCGGGCGAGAACATCGTGCGAGTAGGTCAAGGGCGTGTTGACGGGGAACTGGAAAATGATGAGCGGCAGATCCGTCACCTCGGCGACCCGCTTGTAATGATCGATGATCATGTCGGGACGCGATCCAAGGATGAAAACATTGGACGGAAATACTAGAAGTGCGGATGCGCCCTTTTGATCGGCCATGCGAGCGATTTTCGCGGCCTCAACTCCACTGTCTGTATAGACGCCGTTGATGATCGGTGCGCTGCTGCCGATCTCTTCCAGCGCTACGTCCAAAAGGCGCTCCTGCTCTTCAAATGTGCATGAAGATACCTCTGATGCGTGACCGTTTACGGTGATGCCGGAAATGCCGCGGACAGACGCGACGTCCTTAAGATGCTTTCGAAAGCTCTTCACATCAATCGACAGGTCGTCGTGAAGAGGGAGGAGGCAGGCCGGGATGACGCCGGAACAATCGTAATTCATTCTGGGCATGGATCTCTTCCTATCGTCAGATGCCTTGAAGCGCGATGATCTCGGCAATCGCGGCGCCTGCGCGCGCCTCTCGCGCCTTCTGATATTCCGGTGAATCGTAAAAGCGGCGAATGGTGTCGACGGAGTCGAACTCGACAACTACGTATCGCGCTTCACTTGTATCTCCTTCGATACTGTGCGGCTCGGACCCCCGAACGAGGTAACGGCCACCAAAGAGCTCGATGGCGTGCTTTGCGAGCGGTTTGTAGTGCTCGTATTTGTCGGAGTCGGTGACTTTTATCTTCGCGACGACGATGGCGGCCATGCTGCGTGTCTCCTCCATAACTTTTGTGTTTTCGCGCCTCGACAAAGCTGCAGGCGGGTGTGGCCAGAACACCGAGGCATAGTGCGTGCCAAAGCCTGTAAAAACTTATTGACGTGCAAGTCAGTATAAGTCAAGTTCCGATCATGGAGGACGCCCCAAAATGCCTGATAATAAAATTCGGGTGGAAATCGATGGTCGAGTTGCGACCCTGTTTCTTTCAAATCCCCCTCTGAATGTAGTTACCCTAGATTTGACTCGGCAGTTGGGTGAAGCCCTGGCCGATCTCGCCGCGAACCCCGCCGTCGGAGCATTGGTGTTGACGGGCGAAGGGGATCGGGCTTTCTGCGCAGGCTCCGACATCAAGGAGTTTCCCACGCTCGTTTCCGAGAGAGCAATCGTGTCGCGCAAGCTCGGCCCCGAGAACAAGGTCTACGGGCAGGTCGCCCATTTTCCGAAACCGATCGTCGCCGCCATTGAGCGGCTCGCGCTTGGTGGCGGACTGGAACTGGCCAGCGGCTGCGATCTCGTTGTGGTTTCAGAAGACGCAGTCCTGGGGCTTCCTGAAATCAAACTGGGCGGCTTCCCCGGAAGTGGTGGAACGGTACGGGTTACGCAGCGCATCGGGCTCGGTCGGGCCAAGGAAATGATGCTGTTGGGCGATCCGATCGACGCCCGAACGGCCCTTGATTGGGGACTGGCAAACCGGATCGCTCCAAAAGGCAATGCGCTGACAGTCGCGCGGGAATTGGCTGCCACCCTCGCATCGGGCCCAGCCCAAGCAATGTATGCGTGTAAGGCTGCTCTGGAATATGCTCACGATCTGCCGGAGGAACTGGCGATCAAAAGGACATTGGATCTCAGTGAAGGCCTTTCGCAGACCGGCGATTTCAGCGAAGGCGTTGGAGCCTTCCGTGCCAAGAGACCAGCGAAATTTAACGATCGCCTGAATCCTGCTGCTTTCGAAACTCAAGGCTGAACCAGGCTCTCTTCGACAGCAAAAGACCAATCTATGGCTCCTGTGAGAGCATCTGGAGGAATGTGACGTGATAGATTTTTCCATTCCCGAGGAAACTCAAATGATCCTCGGTACAGTGCGGCGGTTCATCAAGGACGAGCTCGCTCCCCATGAAGCAGAGGTAGAAGAGATCCAGCAGGTCCGGCCGGATCTCGCCAGGAGCCTGCGCTCCAAGGCGAAGGAGCTGGGCCTTTTCGCGATGGGAATGCCGGAGGAGGTCGGTGGCGGCGGTCTCAGTGCCGTTGATATGTGTCTGTGTGAGGAAGAGTTCGGCTTCACGAAGGATGCGCTTGTCAGGCGTGCATTCGGGGCGATCCCTGGGTCTCTCGTCAACTGCGTAGGTGAGCAGCGCGAGAGGTATCTCTATCCAGCGGTTCATGGCGATATCAATGTTGCTCTCGGAATGACCGAGCCGAATGCCGGTTCGGATGCCGCCGGCATCAAGACTACCGCGAGGCGCGACGGCGACGACTATATCATCAGTGGAACGAAGCATTTCATCAGTGATGCAGATGTGGCTGATGCGGTCATCATCACGGCAGTCACTGATCCATCGAAGGGCAGCAAGGGTATCAGTGCCTTTCTGATCGATAAGGGTACACCCGGTTTCACCGTGGGCCGCATCCAATACATGATGGGGCTAAGGGCAACGAACCACTCGGAACTGATTTTCGAGGACGTCCGGCTTCCGAAAAGTCAGATGCTCGGGCCGGAAGGATCCGGTCTCTATCAGGCGTTGTCGACGATCAACAAGGTGCGCCTTGGAATGGTTGGAGGCCGTTCTGTCGGAATGGCGCGGAAGCTGATGCAGATGTGCATCGACTATGCGAACCAGCGCGAACAGTTCGGCCAAAATATCGGTGACTTTCAGATGGTGCAGGCCATGCTCGCCGACATAGCGACCGAAATCTTCGCGGCCCGGATGATGGTCCTGAATGCGGCCTGGGAGACGGACCAGGGAATGGACCCAAGGGAGAAAGTCTCCATGGTGAAATACTACGCTTCTGAGATGCTTGGGCGAGTAGCCGACAAAGCGGTCCAGATATTCGGCGGTATGGGATATTGCCGTGAGATGCCTCTCGAGCAACTCTACCGTGACGCTCGCGTCTACCGGATCTTCGACGGCGCGTCCGATATCCACCGTGTCATCATTGCCCGTAGCCTGCTGAAAAACGGCTACCAGTCGCTTTAAGCCTAATAAATAAAGGGGACCACGATATGCTCGAAAACATGAAGGTCCTGAGCTTCACCCATTTCGTCCAAGGGCCTGCTGCGGCGCAGTATCTTGCGGATATGGGAGCCGACGTCATCAAGGTTGAGCCCCTCAATGGCGCGTTTGAACGCAGCTATGGTGCCGACGATGTCTTCGTTGATGGATTGAGCGCGACATTCTTCTCCGTCAACCGCAATACGCGCTCGATTTCAGTCGACCTTAAAAGCGAGAGAGGGAAGGAAGTCATCTTTTCCTTGATCCAAGAATCTGACGTCCTTTTGGAAAACTATCGCGGCGGCGTGCTCGAGCGGCTCGGCTTTGGTTATGAGGCCGCCAAAGCGGTCAAGCCGAATATCATCTATGCCTCGGCATCAGGCTGGGGATCTTCAGGGCCTATGGCCGAAATGCCGGGCCAGGATCTCCTCATCCAGGCGAGGTGTGGTCTGATCGCGATTACGGGTAATCTCGAGTCGGGGCCGACTGTGCCGGGCGCGCCGATTGTCGACCAGCATGCGGCGGCATTGATGGCGATGGCAATCAATGCCGCATTCATCAAGAAGTTGAAGACAGGGCAAGGCACGAGAATCGAGTCCAACCTTCTGAATGCCGGATTGGACCTGCAGACCGAATCCTTTGCAGGCTACTTCTCCGGGAAGCGCACGAGCGAACGCTTCCGTCGTGATCCCCGGCTGGCCTCGTGGTTTCTTCCTGCTCCCTATGGGGTCTATCAGCTTGCCGACTGTCACGCCGTCATTAGTCTCGGGGGGGAAGTGACCAAGTTCGCGGAGGCGATCGGCAATCCCGATCTCATTGCACTGTCCGCCGACCGAATGGCAAATCGAGACGCGCTCACAAAAATCCTGGGCGAGGAGTTGAAGAGCTGGACCTATGACCGTCTCGACAGGACGCTTGCCCCGCTTTCGATGTGGTATGAAAAAGTTCAGGACTATGATGCCATCCGGAGCGATCCGCAGGTTCTGCATAATCAGTGCATTCAGCAATTCGATGTGGGTGAGGGCGTAGGAACGGTCCTGGCCCATCCCGTGCGCTACGATGGAGCGGTTCCCGAGTTTCGCCGCCTACCCATTGAGATTGGTTGCGACACGCAAGATGTCCTTCAAGCTGCCGGTTGGAGTGCGGAGGCTATCGATTCATTAGCTCGCGAAGGAGTCGTCAATCTTGGCCTGCGCCGCGAAGCAGTCTGAAAGAAGGGCTTCTCATGAATATCGCTCTCAGGGACGTTTCCCTCACTGATCGCTACACTCAAACTTCCGGTACGCTGTTCCTTAGTGGCACTCAGGCCCTAGTGCGCTTGTTGCTGGTTCAAGGGGAGCGTGACCGCAAAGCTGGCTTGAACACAGCCGGCTTCGTCTCCGGATATCGCGGGTCGCCACTCGGCGGGCTCGACATGGAACTCTGGAAGACGCGAGACCTGCTGAAAGGTGCATCCATCGTCTTTCAGCCCGGTGTGAACGAGGACCTGGCTGCGACGTCGGTATGGGGAACGCAGCAGATCGATAGCGTACCAGGCAAAACGGTCGATGGCGTCTACGCCATGTGGTACGGCAAGGGGCCTGGTGTCGACCGCTCCGGTGACCCGTTCAAGCATGGCAATTATGCCGGGACGACAGAGCATGGTGGGGTTCTGGTGGTCTTCGGGGATGACCATCCAGGGAAGTCCTCCACCGTCGCGCATCAGAGTGAGCAGGCGCTGGCCGCCAACCTTGTGCCTGTCCTCTATCCGGCGAATGTTCAGGAAATCATGGAGTACGGAATCCATGGCTGGGCCATGTCCCGCTATTCCGGGCTTTGGGTAGGCCTCAAGACGGTCAACGAGACCGTCGAGACGACGTCGACGGTGAGCATGGCAGAGGATATGCCGCAAATCACCCTGCCTACTTCAGCGGATGCTTCAACGGATATCAGACCCAAGCTCGATTACGGGCCGCAACGTGACGAAATGGTGGTCATTCGCCAACGTTTGCCGCGGATCCACGAGTATGCCCGCTCGAATAAGCTCGATGTCCGCAAACTCGGGCGCGCTGGCGCCAAACTCGGGATCGTCAGCGCAGGCAAAGCCTATGCCGACCTGATGGATGCCCTCGGCCTGTTGGGGCTCGACGAGGAGCGAGCTGTCGAACGAGGGCTTGCGGTCTTCAAGGTAGGCTTGGTTTGGCCGCTGGAGCCATCCGGAATAAAAGAGTTCGCCGCCGGGTGCCGCGAGCTTTTCTTCGTAGAGGAGAAGCGGCCCTTCCTTGAAGACCAAGCTGCGAAAATCCTGTTCAATGACGAGATGCGACCGCACATCGTCGGAAAGCAGGACCTGGCGGGTAAGGCGCTTCTCCCCTCCGACATCCAGCTCGATTCCATGATGATTGCTGCGGCGATTCTGGCTCGAATGGAAGATCTGGGGCTTGCCGACGACGAGGTGCGGCAGGCTTACGCGAAGGCGCACCCTACGGGCAGTCCTGCGCCGGATGCGAGCCAGCCCCGCCGTGTGCCATATTTTTGCTCTGGCTGCCCTCATAACACGTCGACCAAGGTTCCCGCTGGTTCTCTCGCTATGTCGGGCATCGGCTGCCACTCGATGGCCATGTGGATGAACCGCGATACGCTCAAACCGGTCCAGATGGGCGGTGAGGGAGCAAATTGGATCGGGCTGTCACATTTCACGGATACAAAGCACATCTTCCAGAATCTGGGAGATGGAACCTACTCGCATTCCGGTCTTCTCGCTATCCGAGCCGCAATCCTTTCGGATGTGAACATAACCTATAAGATCCTCGCCAACGACGCTGTCGCGATGACTGGCGGGCAACCTGTCGAAGGGGCGCTCTCTACTGAGATGATCGTGAGGCAGGTTCTGGCTGAAGGAGCTGCAAAGGTGGTGGTCGTTACAGACGACCTCGACCGCACCGCGATCGCGATTCCAGGTGTCGATGTGGTCGCGCGTGGTGAACTGATCCGGGTGCAGAAGGAACTCAGTCAAACGCCTGGCACAACAGTTCTTGTCTATGAACAAGTTTGCGCGGCCGAGAAGCGACGGAGGCGCAAGCGCAACCTCATGCCTGATCCGTCCGTTCGCATTTTCATCAATGAGGATGTGTGCGAGGGCTGCGGCGATTGCTCTGTTCAGTCCAACTGTGTCAGCATTCTTCCAGTAGAGACCGAGCTCGGTCGCAAGCGAAGGATCGAGCAATCGTCCTGTAATAAGGACATGTCCTGCGTCGAAGGCTTTTGTCCTTCCTTCGTGACCGTGGAGGGTGGGCGGCTTCGAAAGCAGTCCGGCGCGGTTGACCGGGAGAGCCTTGCGGGCTTGCCTGAGGTCGCCGCCGCTGACTTCGAGAATTGCAATGTGCTGATTACGGGAGTTGGCGGAACTGGCGTCGTGACGATTGGCAGCGTCCTTGCCATGGCTGCAAATCTGGTCGGCAAGGGAGCCAATAGCTATAATATGACCGGTCTTGCCCAAAAGGGCGGGGCAGTCTTCAGTCACCTTCGGCTCTCGTCTAGTCCTGACAACCTCAAAGGCTCGCAAATAGGCCCGGGAAGCGCAGATCTGGTCCTTGGATGCGACCTCGTCACCGCTGCGAGCCCAGACGGTATAAAGGCATGCTCGACGGCGCGCACGAGGGTGATCCTCGGTGCCAATCCAGCGCCAACGGCCGCCTTCCAATCGAACCGAGATTTCAGGCTTGATGAGGATCGTCTTGTTTCGGTCGTCAGGGCAGCCGCAGCCGAAGCTATCGTGCTCGATGTGGAAGACATCGCTCATCGATTGCTCGGAGATAAGATTGGCGCGAACATGATGATAGTGGGCTTCGCCTATCAGAAGGGTTGGCTCCCGCTGCCGCTTCATGCGTTGAGAAAAGCGATAGAGCTCAACGGCGCAGCGGTTGCATTCAATCTCGATGCCTTCGATCTCGGCCGTCTGTGTGCCGTGTCGCCAGAGCTTGTCTCAGCTGGCGAGAAAAGGCCGCGCAGGTTGGATACTCTCGACGAGATCGTCGAGCATCGCATCGGACATCTGACCTGCTATCAGAATGAAAAATGGGCAAGCCGCTATGCTCATTGGATCGAGCGGGTGCGAAAGGCAGAACATGGTATCGCACCAGGCTCCGACGACCTCGCGAAAGCGGTTGCCTTGAATCTCGCGAAACTGATGTCTTACAAAGACGAATACGAGGTCGCCCGGCTTTATGCCGAGAGTGCATGGAAGGCGCGCTTGAACCGCACTTTCGAGGAACATGAGCGGCTTTCTCTCTGGCTCGCTCCTCCGCTGTTGAGCCGAAAGGATGAGACGACCGGGCGCCCTAAGAAGATGCGTTTCGGGCCCTGGATTTTCCCGGTTCTGAATGCCCTCTCGAAATTCCGAAGCTTGCGCGGGACTCCTCTCGATCCATTTGGCTGGACGCATGAACGCCGGCAGGAGCGTGATCTCATCAGCAACTACGAGCGTGATCTGGCTCTTGTGCTCAGCAATCTGACACAGACGAATCTTGCAACGGCGATCAAGATCGCATCCCTACCTGATGCCATCCGAGGCTTCGGTCCCGTCAAGCAGGCCGCTATCGAACAGGCGGAGGCACGCAGAAACGCATTGCTGCAAGAATTCGCGGCTCCTCGAGCTGAGGCGGCTTAAACACCATTCCTCGTTAGGGGTTCTCAATATGAAGCTTCTTGTGTGCGTGAAGCGAGTTGTTGACTACAACGTGAAGATCCGGGTTCGTGCGGACGGGTCTGGCGTCGAGCTTGCGAACGTGAAGATGTCGATGAACCCGTTTGACGAGATCGCCGTCGAGGAGGCCGTGCGCCTGAA